>NZ_JBCFQK010000020.1:0-74065 GCF_041729735.1 Flavobacterium magnesitis
CTGACCAAGAGAACCAGATGCAATGCGTACTCCTGGCAAGTTGTCATGAGTTGTTGGATGTCCTTGTAATCTTGAATTTAATAAACGGAAACTAGCTAATTCAGAAACTGGAAAATACCCGCTTCTAGCTAAAACGCTATAGAAAACTGGAGAGATGTGTCCGTTTGAAAGGAAGAATAAATCTTCACCAATTCCGTCCATGTCAAAACCTTCTTTGCGGTCCATTATATTTTGATATAAGGCTACTAAAAATTCAGTACAACCTAGAGAACCTCCTGGATGCCCTGAATTAACAGCGTGTACCATTCGAAGGATGTCTCTTCTTACTTGGATAATTAAATCGTTTAATTGTTGAGTGTTAGGTTTCATTTTATGTTTATATAATTAATCTCTTTAGATGTATTTTATAAAATTATGTTTGTTTTTTGGAAAGACAATTTCAAAAAAAATCCCAATATTTATTTATAAAAATGGAAGTTTCATCTAATTTCTATTTTAGAATTATTTGTTTAAAATTCCTCGATAAGGATTTATTGGAACTATTGTACCATCTTCATTATACGTAATCTCAGTTACTTTAATAGATCTCAAATGAGTAACTCCTTTAGAAAGGCTAGAATCATGATAAAATAAATACCATTTTCCTTCGACTTGACAAATAGAATGATGTGAAGTCCATCCAATTACGGGTTTAAGAATTATTCCCTGATAAGTAAAAGGTCCGTATGGAGAATTCCCTGTTGCATAACAAATAAAATGAGTATCGCCAGTAGAGTAGGAGAAGTAATATTTTCCGTTGTATTTATGTACCCAAGAAGCTTCAAAAAAACGACGGTCATTGTCTCCTGCTAAGATTTCTTTACCATTTTCATCCAAAATTTTAATTTCTTTTGGTTCTTCGGCAAATTCCTTCATGTTGTCCGTTAATAAGGCTATAATAGGTCTTAGAGCAGTTTCGTTCGCTAAAGGTTCTTCATTTTCTTCAGCATATTTGTTGTTTCTGTATTTTTGAAGTTGACCTCCCCAGATTCCGCCAAAATACATATAATATTTACCATCTTCGTCTTCAAAAACGGCTGGATCAATAGAGTAACTTCCCTTGATAGCTTCGGGTTCTGGTAGAAAGGGACCTATTGGCGAATCACTAATAGCTACACCAATTTGGAAAATCCCATTGGCGCGTTTGGCTGGGAAATACAAATAGTATTTTCCATTTTTGTGAGCTGCATCAGGAGCCCACATTTGTCTTTCGGCCCAAGGAACATCTTTTACGTGTAACGCCAATCCATTATCTACAGCTTCAGAAGTAACGCTTTCCATTGATATAACATGATAATCTTCCATTCCAAAATGATCTCCATTGTCATTGAAAGGAATTCCTGCATCAATATCATGGGATGGATAAATATAAATTTTACCATTAAATACATGTGCCGATGGATCTGCGGTGTATATATTTGATACTAATGGTTGTGATATAGCTGTTTTTGCTAATTCTGTAAAGTCTATATGTTTTATACTTTCTTCTGGCATTTTATTTAATTTTATTGTGATGTAAAAATGATTAAGCTCTTCTTCCTTTTAATTCTGATTCTATTTGAACTTCCATTTTTTTATTGATTTCATAGAAAAATAAGAGTCCAACTCCTATCATAAAAGGAATGGCAGGAAATATGCTTACTAATAATTTTATTCCGTTTATAGCCGTTGCTGATTGCTCTAATGAGTTTGGTGTATAGTTGAAAAAACCTAATAATGAGGTTGTCAAAGCTCCTCCAATACTCAATCCCGCTTTTAATCCAACCATCATTGCCGAAAAAATGATGGCAGTAGCACGGCGGTTGTTTTTCCATTCCGAATAATCGGCAACATCAGCAATCATAGCCCAAAGAATAGGAATGGTGATGCCATAGAAAAAACCATGTAATATTTGAGAAACAAACATTAAAGAAACCGATTGCGGAGGATAAAAATAAAAAGCAATAATAAAAAGGGTAGAGATGAATAAGAAAAGTCCAAAAATGTCTCTTTTTCCATATTTATCAGCTAAGTTTTTAGACAGTGTAATACCTACAATCATGAAAATAATACCTCCGGCATTAAACAAGCCAAATCCGGCGGAAATAGGATCATCGCCAAAATGGTTTAAACCTACGGAAGAAAGAAAATCCAGTATTGGTTTGATAAAGGAGGCTAATTGTTTTTTGTCAACGTAATTTTCAAAATAATATATATAAGAACCTCCTTTTAAGGCTAACGTAATAAATACTAATGTGGTAAGTGTTAGCATTATTAACCAGGGTTTGTTTTTTATTAAATCTTTTATATCTTCTACGACACTTGATTTTTGTTCCGGTTTTGGTACAATACGTTCTTTAGTGGTAAAAAAAGTAATCAATAGCATGATCGTCCCTACAATAGCCAGTACTGTCATTACTTTTTCGATACCAATGGCTTTATCTCCATTTCCGGCACTTTTAATAATGCCTAACATAAATACCTGCACAAAAAACTGGGCAAACATTACTGCGACAAAGCGGTAGGAGGAAAGGCTGTTTCGTTCGGACATATCTCCCGTAATTACTCCGCTCAAAGCAGAATAGGGTAAATTATTGGCCGCATAAAGCAATAACAAAAAGGAATAGGTTACTACCGCATAAATTACTTTTCCTTTGTATGAAAAATCCGGAGTAGTAAAAGCAAGTAAACTCAATAATCCCAAAGGAATAGCTGTCCATAAAATCCAGGGACGGAATTTTCCCCATTTTGAACTAGTTCGGTCAGCGATAGCCCCAATAATTGGATTAAAAACAAAGGCTGAAGTAAAACCTACCACTAACATAATTATAGAGGAATGGGTGGGTGATAAGCCATAAATATCGGTGTAAAAATAAGCCAGATAAGTCATCAGGGTTTGAAACACCAGATTTGCAGCCAAGTCTCCTAAGCTATATCCAATTTTTTCTTTTATGGATAATTTTTGTGAAGTAGAAGTCATTTAATTATTTTGTTTTAAGTAGATAGATTTATTTTTTTACTTTCAAAGACATCACACTTTCATAGGCTTTCTTTGGTTGCAAATTAGCATCGAATAATAAAGGATAATCGGTTCTTCCTTTGATAGGAAAATCGTTTAACCAGGACTGAGTGTCATTAACTCCCCAAAATGTTACTCTGCTTATTTTATCTTTGTGTTTTAAAAATAATTTAAAGATATCGTTATAGCGTTGAGCTAGTTTAACCTGCATAGAATCGGGTAAAGATTTAGGATAAGGATTCATTCTTTCATTATTTTCAAATCTTTGGCTTATTTCAGCACCTTGTAATCCATAAGGACTTGGAAGTACAGAAATGTCTAATTCAGAAAAAGATACTTTTACTCCCAGAGCAGAAAAATCCAGAATGGTTTTTTCTATTTCTTCAAGAGTAGGTCTGTCTAAATGCCAATGTCCTTGTTCTCCAACTCCGTCAATTTTAGCTCCGTTTTTTTGAAGATTTTTTACCAATTCAACCGCTCCTTGCCTTTTTTTAGCATTGCATAGATTGTAATCATTATAATATAATTCTACTTTTGAGTCTATTGCAGCTGCTGTTTTAAAGGCATGAGTAATAAAATCTTTTCCGTAAGTTTTTAAAAAAACTGATTTTCTTAAAGTTCCATCTTCGTTAAGGGCTTCATTAACAACATCCCAGGAATCGATTTTCCCTTTGTATCTTTTTACTACTGTTGTAATATGATTAGTCATCATATTAGCCATACTTGTACTGTCTTTTATTTTTGACATCCAAGGTGCTAATTGGCTATGCCATACCAAGGTATGCCCATGAATAAACATTTTATGTTTTTGTCCCAAAGCGACATACTTATCACTTACATCAAAATCAAACTTATTTTCTTCGGGTTGAAGAAACATCGATTTCATGATGTTTTCGGGAGTGATACTGTTGAATTCTTTTGAAATTAGATTAGTCACTTTAGGATCCTTTTCTTCAATTTGATTAATATCTAAGGCTGTTCCAATGTAAAAATCACCCTTGTATGCATTTTGAAGAGAATTTTTTGCTGTAGATTGGCTATTGATTTTATTGTTACAACTACTTAAGGCAAATGCTGCAGAGATGAATAATAAAAAGGGTTTGGTTGATTTCATATTTTTTGATTTTTATATTTTTTGATTAATTTTTTAGGTTTGAATTTTCAGGAGGACCGAGAAGTGTTGGTTTTAATTCACTTTTTTCTGTTTCGATAATAATTTTCTGAAGTACTAAACCTTCATCCATTCGATAATAATTTAAAGTGTGATTTCCTGCTTTATCGATTTTAAATTCAGTTGTAATAACTTTGATGTTATCAGTAACATTTTTGTCCCAATTTTTAGTCACTTTTCCATTATAATCAAAAATAATTGGGTCTGAGGCATAGTTTACTTTAGTTGGACTTTCGTTATCAAATGATAATCCATAATAGATTCCTTCTCTTGTAGAATAATTTATTGTAGGAGAAAAATGCATCTGCACTTTTACTATTCCAGTATTTTTAAAATGTACATTATAAGATAGTTTTGGAGAGTTTTCATTTAATTCTACTCTTCCTTTTTTAATAGGCGATGAAATTACCGCTCCATCAGTTTTTCCTAAATTATCAACCACTTTCCATTTAAAAGATTCAGGTTCGTATTTATTGGAAAAATTCACCGCTTTGATGACTATGTATCCATTATTTTCAACAAAACCGTTAGCATTGTTTGTTTTTGTATTGTTGATTTTGATATTAATCGGAATATTTTTTCCAGCTCCTGATATCATTACAACAGCCGTTTGGCTGCCTTTAGGTGCTTTTTTCCAATCTATTTCTACTAAGATTCTTTCCTGTTTGTCAATGTTTCCTTTGGTTTTCGAGAACTGTATCCAATTTGATTTGGATGTAATTTTAAAGTCAAAAGGGATACTTCCTCTGTTAAAAACATCAATGTAAGAGATATTGTTTTCTAAAGAATTAAAACTTGGTAATGTAGCCTCATCTGTAGCTTCTGGCCACCATTTTGTTGCTCCTTCAATTGCAACACCTAATTCAGCTTTAGCAGGAACATCAATAGTTTTGGTGTTAGGAATAATATTTGTTTTTGGGTCCTGCCAATTTTTATATCCAATATGCGTTTGGGACATCATATGATTCCATTTTCCATTCGCCATTGTTTTATGATAATATGTCGAAAGTTCAGCATCTTTATCAAATAATGTTTTTACTTTTTCAGCATATTCATTGGTTGCAGCTCTTCCCTGATTAGTATACAAGTTATTCTTTGCCGTGGTAACATACAATTCATTTAAATTAGCGCTGGCTAAAACAGGATATAAAATCAATTGGTAAAAAGCGTCTTTGTATTCTGGCTTAAGCTGTGCATTGATTTCTTGTGCTTTTTGAGCTAATTTATTATAGTCTGAAACTACATTTTCAGCTTCGTTGTAATGGATTAAACTATAGCTGGAAGGATCTAATAGTTCCGGTTTTCTATTCGCATTATATTTAGAATACATTTTTAATAGATTGGTAATTTCTTCAGTATTTTGTCCTCCAAAGTTATCCTTAGCCCATTGGAAATAATAATCATTTAGATTCGTTTCATTCCAATATTCCGGATTCCAGGCATAATCTAAGAAGAATTCGATAGGGAATTCCATTGGTTTTATATCACCTACATTTACAATCCAGACTTTATCAACACCATGTTCATAGGCCAAGTGCATTTGTTCCCAAGTACGTTCTATTTGGTTAGAATTGATCCATTTGTAACTTCTAGGACCTCCCACGTAATCAAAATGATAATAAATTCCATAACCACCTTTTCTAGGTTTTGCATCCAATGCAGGTAATTTTCTTAAATTTCCCCAGTTATCGTCACACAGCAATAAAGTAACATCATCAGGTACTTTCATTCCTTTGTCATAATATTCCTGAACTTCTTTGTACAAAGCCCAAATTTGAGGAGTTTCTTCCGCTGGTTTTTTAGTGACAGCGGTTATAATTTCACGTTGTGTTTTAACAATGTTTTCTAATAAATCAATGGCAGTTCCTTCGGTCATGGGTTCGTCACCATCGCCACGCATACCAATAGTTACCAGCGTTTCTTTATTTCCCATTCGCTCCATTCCAGCAGTCCAGAATTTCTTTAAACCTTCAGGGTTTTTATTAAAATCCCATTCTCCGTTAACAGACTTATTCCATTCTCCATGTGCTTTTGTTAAAGGTTCGTGATGAGAAGTTCCCATAACAATTCCATATTCGTCTGCCAGAATTCCGTTTTGAGGATCATCTGCATAAAACTTTTCGCCCCACATGGCTGGCCATAAATAATTTCCTTTCATTCTAAGGATTAACTCAAAAACGGTATCATAAAACTTAGCATTAAATTTTCCGTAATTTTGACGAACCCAACCCGTTAGGGCAGGAGCTTCGTCATTGATAAAAATACCACGGTATTTTACTTTTGGTTCTCCTAAAGTATGAACACCAGGAAGAACATGCAATTCAGATTGTTTTTGTGAAGGAACATCAGCCCAAAATCCCCAAGGCGAAACGCCAATTTGATTAGAAAGATCATAAATGCCGTAAATAGTTCCTCTTTTGTCTGAACCTGCAATAACTAATGCTTTTTGTACTCCTGCAATGGGATTATTGACAATTTGAGTTGTGAATTTTTCCCACTTTCCTTGCAACTCACTGGCATTAATTTTTCCCTCTCGGGCTAGTTGATCAATGATGGAACTTTTGCCTAAAGTACCAATAATTACAATATAGTTTTCGGATATAACTTTGTTTTTTATAATATTTGGTAAAATATTGGTAACCGAATGAATGTCATTTTGGAGATGGCTGACCACACGCAATACTCCCGGGAAATCCACATCACTTACTAATAGAGAAGCTACTTTTCCATTGGAAGCCAAAGGAAAACTTTCTTTAGAAGATTTATTCGTTACATATTTATTTGGATTTATGGCATAGCCAATGTTTACTATTGAAAACAATAATAATAGCGGTAAAAATGTATTTTTTTGAATGGAAACTCTCATTATTTATTCTGCTTTCTTTTATTAATTCCCTGGTGCAAACGGAAATTGTAATGATTTAAAATAGTCTAATGTTTGGGTTGGTTTTTCAACTCCCTTCGGTAATTCTTTTCCAGAGTATTGTTGAAAATACAACAGGCAGGCATCACGCCACCATTTTGCTTCTTTATGTTGAATGTTGAGCAACATTTGAACTTCTTTAAATCTTGTTTCATCAACATAATTTTCCATTTTATTCCAGGTTGAATTCATTGATTCCACTTGATTGACGCCTTCCTGATATTTTAATGCTAAAGAATTCCAGAGCGTTTCTCCATTTTTTAATTTGTAATCCCATGATAGATGATGAAACCATAATAAATCTTTTTCTGGACAGCTTTCTACATCATCAAATATTTTTGCAACTTCGGGAGCGTATTGTGCGGTTGCATTGCTTCCAGTTTTAGAACGGTCAAATCCTATTCCTTTAGTATCAGCTTTGTGATAATAAGTAGGATTCCAATCGGGTCTGGATAAATTGCTTACCCAAGGTCCTGGGCCATAATGATGACCAGTATCCATGATATGGTGTAAGCCCAGAGGAGTCATATAATTGACTGCAGCTTCTCTGGATTCGAGCATCATTTCTTTTACTGGCTTGATAAATTTTTCTTCGTTAGAAAAAGTCATTCGCAACCAGTCTTCAGCAATAGTTTCCGAATCTTGATACGGATTCCATGCTAGTCGTCCAAATCCATACCAATTAGCTTGTGCAAATGGATGACCTGTCCAGTTGATGTCATTTCCAATATTAGCTACTCCAGCTATTCCTGTCATTTTATGATTGTCTAATGTTCCGTCAATTATTTTGGCAACGGTTGAACCTTTGCCTTTACTATAGGTATCAGATTCTAAAACTTCTTGATATAATTTAGGCAGATAAACTAAGTGAGTACTAAAACCTAAATATTCCTGAGTAATTTGGAATTCCATCATTAAAGGAGTTTTAGGCATGGCGCCAAACATTGGATGAAAAGGTTCTCTAGGCTGGAAATCAATCGCTCCATTTTTTACCTGAACAATTACATTATCTCTAAATTGACCGTCGTAAGGAACAAATTCGCTGTAAGCTTGTTTTGCTCTGTCATTAACATCGTGTTCCGAATAGACAAAAGCTCTCCACATCACGATTCCTTCAAACGGAGCAACTGCATCAGCAAGCATATTGGCACCATCAACGTGATTCCGATTATAATTTTGTGGACCAGGTTGCCCTTCAGAATTTGCTTTTACCAAGAATCCTCCAAAATCGGGAATTCTAGAATAAATTTCTTTTGCTTTTTCTTTCCACCAATTTTTGACATCAGCATCAAATGGATCAGCAGTTTTCAATCCACCAATTTCTATTGGTGCCGAAAAACGAGCCGTTAAATATACTTTTATTCCATAAGGTCGGAATACTTTGGCTAAAGCCTCCACCTTTTCTAAATATTGTGGCGTTAATATCAAAGCATTGGCATTCACATTATTAATAACTGTACCATTGATACCAATGGAAGCATTGGCACGAGCATAATCTATATAACGTTGGTCAATAAAATCAGGTAATTTTTGCCAGTTCCAAAGCGAAAAACCAGCATAACCTCGTTCGACTGTTCCGTCTAAATTATCCCAATGATTCAGCATTCGGATGTTTATTTTTGGTGCATCAGTAATGGCTAGGTTTTCAATCGATTGATTGGTTTGGAGTAATTTTAAAAAATTAAAAACACCGTATAAAACTCCTACATCTGTTTTTGCTGTTATTAAGATGTGTTTTTTGTTTTTTAATTGAATGGTTTTTATAATATATCCTTCATTATTAATCAAGTCAAACTCACTTTTTACATTTTTTAGGATGGCTTCATCTAAAGAGGATTGATTGCCTAAAATCAACATATTTTCCTTGTTTGCATTCTGTTGAAGTGAAACTTCATAAGCTAATAAACCAGAAAGCCCTAATTGTATTTCTTTTGTTGCAGCCTGAATCGTTTCTGAATTACCTAAGGCATGAATTCCATTAATTTTAGACTGATAATTGGAAGCCATTTTAGTTTCTTGAACTTTTTTGTATTGAAGCCACAATTTATAATCTTCTTGCGCAGACATATTAAAGGGAACTATCAAAAAAGATAATTGTAATAGTAGGTATAAAAATAATGGGTGATTCATTCGGTTAATTTTACTTGTAAAGATTTTCAAAAACTCTTCTTTAAAATAGATTATATTTAATGTTATAAGTATCTAGCGTATTTTTTTACTGTTTCTATCTTTGTTCCGTTTTTTATTTATATTTGCAATCGGTTGCGTAAAAGTAAAACATTGTATCATATAAAAAAAATTTTATCTTATTTTTTTTATATTCACTAAAAAAAGACCAAATAACTAATAAAAATCTACGTATGAATGTTAATTTAAAAAAAATAGGAATCTTATTAATAGTGTTTGTTACTCTTCCATGTCAGAGTCAAACATTCCCTTTTTATAATACAGCATTACCGATTGACCAAAGGGTTCAGGATTTAATTTCCAGGCTAACTTTAGAGGAAAAAGTAGGGCAAATGATGAATGGTACTCCAGAAATAAAGAGATTAAATATTGCACCTTATGATTATTGGAATGAAGCGCTTCATGGTGTTGGACGTTCGGGCGCTGCTACCGTTTTTCCACAAGCTATTGGTTTAGGGGCTACTTTTGATAAAGAGTTAGCACTTAGAGTTTCTACTGCAATTTCAGATGAAGCCAGAGCGATGTATAATGTAGCAAAAGCTAAAGGCTATAATAAACAATATGGAGGATTGACTTTTTGGACTCCTAATATTAATATTTTTAGAGATCCTCGTTGGGGACGTGGACAGGAAACTTATGGAGAAGATCCTTTTTTGACGGCAATTATAGGTACTGAATTTGTAAAAGGTTTGCAAGGAAACAATCCAAATTATTTAAAAACGGCTGCTTGCGCTAAACATTTTGCAGTACATAGTGGACCAGAAAAGGTAAGACATGAATTTAATGCCGAAGTTTCACCTAAAGATTTATGGGAAACTTATTTACCCGCTTTTCAAGCATTAGTAGAGGCTAAAGTGGAGTCGGTAATGTGTGCTTATAATAGTACTGATGGCGAACCTTGTTGTGCTAATAAATACCTGCTTACTGATGTTTTAAGAAAACAATGGGGTTTTAAAGGACATGTAGTGACTGATTGTGGAGCTATTGATGATTTTTATATTTCCAAAGATAAAGGAGGACATGGAATAGTAAAAACGGAAGCTGAGGCGGCAGCATTGGTTTTAAAAAGTGGGGTAAGTTTAAATTGTGGAGATTCTTATAAATCACTTCCTCAGGCTGTTAAAGAAGGATTAATAACTGAAAAAGATATTGATAAGCAACTGGCAATTTTGTTACAGACCAGATTCAAATTGGGATTATTTGATCCAATAGGGAGTAATCCTTATGATGCAATTTCTCCTGAAGTAGTGGATAGTAAAGCACATCGGGAATTAGCAAAAGAAGTGGCTCAAAAAAGTATGGTTTTATTAAAGAATAATGGAATTTTACCACTAAAAAATGACCTTTCTAAATATTTTGTAACTGGACCAAATGCAGCTAGTATCGAAGTGCTTTTGGGAAATTATTATGGTATAAATCCAAATATGGTCACTATTTTAGAAGGAATTACGGCTTCTATAAGTCCAGCAAGTCAATTGCAATATCGATTAGGAGCAATGCTCAATAAAGAATCTATAAATCCTATAAATTATGCTACAGGAAATGCGAGGGACAGTGATGTGACTATTGTTGTATTGGGTGTTTCGAGTACAATAGAAGGAGAGGAAGGAGATTCATTAGATTCTTCAACAGCTGGAGATAGATTGGATTATAATTTGCCTCAAAATCAAATAGAATATCTAAAAGAATTAAGAAAAACAGCAGATAAAAATCCGAATGATAAAAAACCAATTGTAACTGTAATTACTGGTGGAAGTCCAATGAATCTTGCTGAAGTACAGGAATTATCAGATGCGGTATTATTAGTATGGTATCCAGGTGAAGAAGGAGGAACTGCTGTAGCTGATATACTTTTTGGCAGAACAGCGCCATCAGGAAAATTACCAATAACATTTCCAAAATTTTTAGACCAATTGCCTCCATTTGAAGATTATTCGATGAAAGGCAGAACGTATAGATATATGAACGAAGACCCAATGTATCCATTTGGCTTTGGATTAAGTTATACTACTTTTTCTTATGACGAAGTAAAAGTATCTTCAAAAAGAATTTCGAAAAAAGATAATCTTACTGTTGCTGTGAAAGTGACTAATACTGGCAAAGTTAAATCAGACGAAGTGGTGCAATTGTACGTGTCAGATTTGGTAGCATCGGTGGATGTGCCTAATTTTCAGCTTGCTAATATGAAAAGAATTACTTTGGAAGCTGGAGAAGCAAAAGATGTTGAATTCACTTTGACTCCTGAAGCATTCGAAATGGTTAATAATAAAGGTAATCGGGTTATTGAAACTGGAGATTTCAAAATTTATGTGGGAGGATCTAGTCCAATGAAAAGAAGTTTTGAATTAGGTGCGCCTAAAATGGCTGAAGTTATAATTAATGTGAAATAGTTAAAAGCGATTATAAAAAATAAAACATACAAAATGAATAAATTAAAAATTGCACTAATTGTTCTACTTTTTATTCCATCGAATGAAATATTTTCCCAGATTAAACTTCCCAGATTGATCAGTGATGGGATTGTATTACAAAGAAATGAAAAAGTGAAAATTTGGGGATGGGCTTCGCCAAAGGAAAAAATAAAGTTAGAATTCAAATCCAAAACCTATTTTACAGAAGCAGGTCCAGAAGGAAACTGGAATATTATTTTGCCCGCTGAAAAAGCAGGAGGACCATACCAAATGACTCTTAAAGCTAGTAATGAAATTGTAATTAAAGATATTTTATTTGGAGATGTTTGGATTTGTTCAGGACAGTCGAATATGGAACTCCCAATGGAGCGTCTTAAAGAGAAGTATGGAGAGGTAATTAAAAATGCTAAAAATACAAATATTAGGCATTTTTTAGTAGCTGATAAATATAATTTTCAAAAAGAGCAAACCGATTTGGATTCTGGAAGTTGGGTTGCTGCGACTCCAGAAACAGTCCTGAATTTTTCGGGAGTAGCTTACTTTTTTGCTAAAAACATTTATGAAAAACATCCAGTGCCTATTGGTTTGATTAATTCAGCTTTAGGAGGATCTCCTATAGAAGCTTGGTTGAGTGATAATGCACTCGCTGCTTTTCCAGAAGCTTACGAAGAAGCTCAAAAATTCAAAAACAATGATTACATCAAAGAAATTGAAACCGCCGACAAAAAAAGAAACGACGACTGGTATGAATTATTAAATAAAAATGATGAAGGACTCAATAACCACTGGGATTTAGCTGGAATTAATGATAAAAATTGGGAACAAATGCCTATTCCAGGATTTTGGTCTGATCAATCTATTGGAAATGTTAATGGGGCAGTTTGGTTTAGAAAAGAAATAGAAGTGCCTAAATCGATGGTTGGAAAACCAGCCAAATTATTTATGGGATGTATTGTCGATCAGGATTTTGTTTATGTCAATGATGAGTTAGTTGGTACTACAGGTTATCAATATCCTCCACGCAGGTATGATGTAAAATCAACTGTTTTGAAAGAAGGAAAGAATGTCATTTCAATAAGAGTGATTAATAATATTGGAAAAGGAGGATTTGTATTAGATAAACCGTATTATTTAGCTGTAGATAAGGATACCATTGACTTAAAAGGATTATGGAAATACAAATTGGGTACAGCAATGAAGCCATTAAAAGGACCAACTTTTATCCGCTGGAAACCAGAAGGATTATTTAATGCAATGATAGCCCCTTTAATTAATTTAAAGATTAAAGGCGTGTTATGGTACCAAGGCGAATCAAATTCTGGGAATCCTAAATTATATGCTAAAGCTTTACCAGCATTGATTCAGGATTGGAGAACAAAATGGGGACAAGGCAATTTTCCTTTTCTTTTTGTACAATTACCTAATTTTATGGAAACTTATCCTGAACCCAGAGAAAGCAATTGGGCGGCTTTAAGACAAGCTCAGCTGGAATCACTAAGTGTGCCTAATACGGGAATGGCTGTTACGATTGACTTAGGAGAATGGAATGACATTCATCCTTTGAATAAGGAAGATGTCGGGAAACGTTTGTCCTTACTAGCCCGAAAATTAGCTTACGGAGAGAGTAAATTACAAGCTTCAAGCCCAATGCCAAATACTTCTGTTTTCGAAAAAGATAAAGCTATTATTTCTTTTAAAAATAGTGGAGGAGGATTAATTGTTAAAGATGGATCGGAATTAAAATCTTTTGCGATTTCAAATGATGGCAAAAACTTTGTTTGGGCAAAGGCAAAAATAATTGGAGATAAAGTGGAAGTTTGGAACGAAAAAATAAGTAATCCCACAATAGTTCGATATGCTTGGGATAATAATCCAGAAGATGCTAATTTATTTTCGAAAGAAGGATTACCCGCAACACCTTTTGAGGTAAAAAACAAATAATGAAAAAACCACGTTAAACACAATGTCTAACGTGGTTTTTTAGTTTTTTATATCCTTTTTGAAGATTCCCGAACCAGTACTTCGGTATTTAAAAAAGTAATTTCTTTGACTTCGTCCTTTTTATTCGATTTTATATTTTTTAATATAATCTCTGCCGATGCTTTTCCCATTTTGGCCGCAGGATGCGTAATAGTCGATAAATTAGGATCTATAATTTGTGAGATAGGGTCGTTATTAAAGCCGATAATCGCCAATTCTTCAGGAATTTTAATTCCTCTTTTTTTGGCAGTTTGGATCGCACTAACCGCTATAATATCTCCAGAAGCAAATATACCATCTGGACGAATTTCTAAATCAAATAATTTGTTACTTGCTTTTGCACCTTCTTCATAAGTAACTGTTTTTAAATTCACGATTAATTCTTCAATTAGAGGTAAATTATGGTCTTTCAATGCATCTAAATACCCTCTTTTTCTTTCGCTGTACAAATTACCAAATTCAGATCCAGCCGTAAGATGTGCAATACGGATACAACCCTGTTCGATAAGATGTTTTGTGGCTTTGTATCCCGCTGCATAGTTGTCTATGATAACACGAAAAGTATTGAAATCTTTGGGTACACGATCGACAAAAACTAAAGGAATATTATTGCTAACAAACTGTTGAAAATGGGATGTATCACGAGTTTCCATTGCAAGAGAACTAATTACTCCGCTTACTCTACTGCTGTATAAAGATTTAGCCAAACTGACTTCTTCATCATAGGAATCATGCGATTGCATAATAATTACGTTGTATCCTGATTTTTGAGCGGTGATTTCGATACCGCTAATTAATGAAGAAAGGAAAGGCTGTGTAACGGTTGGTATCAAAACACCAATGGTGTTGGTCTTGTTTCCACGAAGTCCAGCCGCCAAAGTATTAGGGACATAACCCATTTCTTCGGCAGTTTTTTTTACTTTTTTAATCGTTTTATCGCTAATTGATGGATGATCTTTTAACGCTCTAGAAATTGTAGAGGTGGCAAGATTTAATTTTTCAGCAATATCGTAAATTGTAATATCTCTATTCTCTTCCATAAATTAAAACGTGTGAATCACAAATATACATTTTTTTTGAACTAATTGTGTTTTGTGTTGTTTAGTAATAAATTTTGTTATAAAGATGGGGAGAGGTGCAATCTATTATAGTGTAAAGTAAAAGATAAATAAAGACGTATGTTATACCTGATTACTTCCTGATCTAGGAAATGACCTATTAGAGTAACAAAACCAATATTTTCAAAAGCATTTCCAATTTCATCAACAAATTTCTGTCTGCATATAGAATCTTCTGAAAGGAAATTATGTAAAATCAACGCTGGAGATATTTTGCATATTATTTTATTTTTATATCATTTTTATGACTTGTGGCTTCTCTTTACAAGTGTATTTACTAAATTATTTTTAACTGTAAAAATAGAAGCTAAATCGTCAGAATAAAATAAGTTTTTGAATGTTAAACTAAGATTTTCTATATGTTTATTTTGTAAATGAATGCTTATATATATTAAAAATAAATGTATTTAATCGTCTTTTTTGTTTGTTACATCGACTTTATTTGATTTTTTAAATATTTTCGTTTCAAATAAAAGTCCCAGTGAAACATCTCCGTTTTAAAGATTTTAATCTTATCCTTTTAATCCTGATTTTCTCTTACAAGGGTGTTACCCAAAATACTGTCACGGATTCTAATCGCAGGATGGAATCATTTATTACCGCAGGGAGTAATGCAACAGGAAGTAGTGGCAGCGTTTCTTATTCTGTAGGTCAGTTGTTTTATACCAGCTTTGAAACAGCTGATTTTAATGTAGCTCAGGGAATACACCAGGTGGAAATCAAAGAAACTTTAGAGGCTAAAAATGAGAGTATTCAGCCTAAGACAGGAATGTTTGTTTTCCCTAATCCTGCTAAAGATTTTATTTATTTAACTAGAGCAGAAGTTGTATTAGAAAAAGAATTATTGAGTTATAAACTTTTTAATCTTCATGGGATGCTTTTAAAACAGAGTAGTATCAATCAGGAAGAAAGTAAAATTTATTTAAATGACTTATTACCTTCTCTTTATCTGCTTCAGGTTTATCGAAAGAATAAACTTTTAAAAACGTTCAAAATAATTAAAAAATAAAATAATGAAATTTATAATTTACCTATTGTTTTTTTTAACTTTTGCAGTTAATATTTGGGCTCAGTCACCTGAAAAAATAAGTTATCAGGCAATAATAAGGGGGGAGGATAATAATCTGGTCATTAATTCTAAGATTAGCCTTTCCATTATTATACATCAAAATTCAGTAAAGGGTACTAATGTGTTTAAGGAAACTCATTCAGTGTACACTAATAGTAACGGACTTATTTCTGTGGAAATAGGAACGGGGAGCAATGTTAATGGAAGTTTTGCTGCTATACCTTGGGAAAACGGGCCCTTTTTTATAGAAACACAAGTAGATGCAACCGGTGGAGCTAATTATAACATCATCGGAGTTACCCAACTTTTAAGTGTTCCTTATGCTTTACATGCTAAAACGGCTGAAAGGCTAATATCTTCGGATAACACTAACCCTTATAAAGCTAAAATTGTTATATTTAACTCTTCAAGAAATGTTGCTGATTCAGATATAAACAATACCATTGAATGTACTTCATCAGCTACATTAACGATGACCGCCGGATTTGAAAGTATGTTAACAGGAGATACCATTAATTTAGAAGCTCACAATGGTGCTGTTTTGACCATACAAGCGCCTCCCGGAGTCAAAATTAATTACAATGAAAATGGAAAAGCAGTATTTAGTAGTAGTACAGGAAATGTACGATTTGGTTTTCTCCGAAAGACAGATTTGAATTCCTATATAATATCAGGACAATGAAAAAATTAATCTTCTTTTTATTCTTTTCAACGGCAATTTTTTCACAAAATTATCAGTACGCAACGGATGATGTTCCTGTTAAAGCTTCGGCATCGTCAGAAATGGGTACTAATCAACGTGAAGAAATTGAATATTTTAATGCCTTTTTATTACCCCTCACACAAAAGTTGAGTATGCAGGCAGCTTTAGATAAATATGGTTCTGTACGATTAGAAAAAGGAGATTATTCTGGTGTAAATATAGTATTACGCAGCAATCAACGCCTTTTTGGGCATCTTTCACTAACTAAAGTCTCTAATATAACTATAGCAGCCGGCACCAGTAATTTGAAAATCCATAATATCATTTCATCCGGTGGAATCAATTTTCAAGCAGGAACAGCGATAACAAATTCGGAATTTAAAAACATAGAATCCTCTACCATACGTTCAGTAGGCGGAATTATTGAAAATAACACTTTTATTAACTTATCAAGATGTGTTTTAAACTGGGATATGAGTAACTCCGGCTATTTTAGAAACAATAAAATAATTAAGCACCGTATTCATGCTTATTATCCGCAAATAGTAATGAAGGGCAACAGTGCGACTCCCAGTTATGGAAATGTTCAACTATGGATAAACATGCTTACTCCCGGTGGTAATGGCGCAGAAATAGACAATCTCAAAACATTAACATGGGTGGGCGTCGATTCTGAAAGCTGGAATTGGCATAATTACAGCAGTAAGCCATTAATAGAAATGAAAAACATGGGAGAGGTAAAAATTGCTTCCATTTCAGGAGGAAATTTAACTGCTACACCTACTCCGGTTTTTGATATTGCAGCGGATAATGTATCCATTTCAAGAAAATTTATAAGTTCGAAAGCTGCAAAAAAAAGTATTTTAAGAGGAAATACTAATATGTTTCTGGTAGACAGTAATTTAGAAAGTTATGATACAGAAGAAACCAATACAAGATTTGATTTTAAAGGTCATTCCGGTAATAAAAGTATCTCGTTAAACGGTGTGGATATAAGCAGTCCCGTAACAGATGCTCCTACGATAAATAAACTGAGCAGTACTATTTTAGGAACTCAGAATAAACCTTGGGAAAGACCTGTTTTTGAACCAATTCCGAACCCGACAGGGGAGAACTGGATGACAAACCGCGCTGGAAAAATGGATCAGACAGCTTATATACAAAACCTGATAAATACTAATAACATTGCTGAATTAGAAGAAGGAATTTATTATATAGGTTCTACATTAACTATCAAGAGTAATCAGGGAATTATAGGTAAAGGAACGGGAAAAACAGCCATTGTAGGTTTAAAAGATGATTTTCCGCTTATTACAGGTGAAAACAGCAAAGGTGAAGTTAAATTCTATCTATCTAATTTTACACTTCAGGGAGGGAGTACCGGCCTTAGAATACACCCTTTAAACGGTTCTCAGATTTCAGTGAGTGCCTGTATATTTAGACATTTAGTTTTTAGAAACCAGAATTACGGTATCCATTTAGATAAGTTTTATGGATTTGATAATAATTTTATAGAACAGGTAAGTTTTGTGAATACCAATGTTGGTTTCTTTCAGGAGATTGATCCCCTTTATAAAGGCGTTGGAGAAGCTGCAACGATGATGTTTATGGACAAGGTAGTTTTTTACAAATGCCAATGGATTAATAATACTAAGGCATTGAGTTTACTCTCTTACAGAGGCTCCAATTTAAACGCCTGGATAGATTGTAACTTTGATAACAATAAAATAGTTGCAGAAATGAGGAATTATGTTTCATCATTATTTGCTAATTGTCATTTTACTAATACAACTGGAGATTATGTTGTAGGCGGAGAATCAAAAGTGGAGTTTTATTCCTGTTTATTTGATAAAAACACAGCGAATGCGACTTTTAGATTATACGGAGCGTTTTTAGAAGGTTGTACAGTATTAGACCATTCTAATTTGTTTAAAACTTTTTCATCAATAGGTTTTATCACTAATTCCACAATCACAGGTGCTATAGGAACTTTGAATACAGGCATGATTGTAAATAGTAGCATGCTTTCTAACCCAAATTTTAATAAGATTTTGGTAAACATCAACTTAGGTAAACCTACCGTAATTATTGACGCTAATCCTAAACCTTATCCTCAGCTGCTGGTGACTTATTAATGTATAAGTATAAAGAGTATGCGCTTTTATAGTTATAAAGCATAACAACTTATATTATTACATTTGAAACCAACCCGCATTATTTTCAATCTTAATTATCTAACTTAAAAATTTCACTTTTTTTAATTCCTAAAATTTTCACTAATTTATCCAGTTTTGATAATTTAAGATCGTCAATTCCTTTTTCAATATTTTTGTATTTCTGTATGCTAATTTCCATTTGAATAGCTATATATTCTTGAGAATGATTATTTTGCAATCGATACTCTTTAATCTTGAGATAGTAATTTTTCATAGCCTTAAATTTTTTAACACTAATTTTGTTCAGTTATTAACTTAATTTAGATATTGAATATTTTTAAACTTAACCACCTTATATGTTCTTCAAAATTTATTTTGTGTCATTAAAAAATAATGATATATCAAATTTAAATATAAATTCTGTTGAAACATCCAGAACTTTTGAAATCTCAATTAATTTGGAAACAGTCAAATCTACATCTCCTCTTTCAATTTTACCGTATCCACTGGGACTCATTTTCAGTTCTGCCGCCACATATTCTCGGGTTAGATTTTTTAATTCTCTTATTTTTCTAATATTTTCGTATACTTTTCTATTCATAAAAAATAATTTATTAGCAGTAGTACCGCTTTAATTAATAAATTTATTTTAAGACAAAAAAAAATGCTTTTTTTAGCTTTATATAACTATTTATTATAATAAATATTTTACTGTGGTTATAAATTTTATGTTAATGTACCATTAAGTAATTCTTATCTAAATCATGAATGTAACGTGAATGTTACTAAGATATTATCAAAAAGCTTACTAATTTTACATTATTATTGTTAAATTTAAAATTTTGATAAAAATACTGTATTTGTATGAAAAATAATCAATTAATCGACAAATGACCTAAAAAAACGATTAAATTCATTTCTGCCTTTGTGAAATTAAATAAACAAATCTTTGTTTCACGCAAGTATAGTAATTGAAAATAATTACAGAAAAATTGTATTTTTTATACGTGTTTTACTTTTAAAACATATCCTAAAGATTCTAAAATTAAAACATAGTGTGTTTTAGTGATGTCTTTTACTACCGCATTTTGCTCACAAAAAGGTCCTGAATTTAAATGTATTCTATCACCTATTTGATACTGCATAACGGATATTTCTCTAGCAGTATCTCCATGTTTAAGCCATTCTTTTATGGTTTCAATTTCCTGATCTTTAACTATAGCATGTTTTCCCAGCCAAAATAAATACCTTACTATACCAGGTGAATGAAAAACCATATTCCGGTCTTTTTCAGCCAGCTGTACAAATATATAGTGATCAAATAAAGGAACTTCTACCTTAATTTTTCTGTCTGATCTTTGCTTTACTTTTTTAATCATGGGACAATAACAAGTTACTCCAAACTTTGTCAACTGTTCAGTGGCTCTTTTTTCCCATTTAGGTTTTGTATAAACTACATACCATTTCATACCGTTACATTTATAAGTTCCATTTCATTTTACTTAGCCTGGTAAAGGGGTTTCAATGTATTGATTGTCAATGTTTTTTCAATCAAAAATACCAAGGTTAAACACTGCTAAAATAAATTTAACGTCTGAAATCAGCCTATTGCTTTTCTACTAATTTTTCCTGATTAAGGATTTATAACCACTAAAATTTTATTCTAAATACCTCTTACCATTCTAATTTTACTCTTGTTATCAAACTATAATTTTATTAAGATAGCAACGATTTAAATTTTTGTTTTTTTTAATGAGATTTAAATCTTTAAGTAGGAATTAAAAAAGATATTCTTTTAGTTTTTACAACTTTTAAATTTTTTTTGGATAGTTAAAATGTAGCTATTCACGGGGTACCCTTATTCAATTTCCAAAAAATGTCATAAGAAATCTTAAAAGATTTATTTCTTATAGTCTAAAGTACCAAAAATGATTTTTTAATTTTTAAAAAACGAACAGATGAAAACTGGAATAACATTTAGTGCATTCGATTTATTACATGCGGGTCATGTTAAGATGCTTGAAGAAGCTAAACAGCATTGTGATTATTTAATAGTGGGCTTACAAACAGATCCAACTATTGATCGCCCTTCTAAAAATAAACCAACTCAATCAGTAGTCGAGCGCTACATACAACTTAAAGCATGTAAGTTTGTAGATGAAATTGTGCCTTATACAACTGAGCAGGATTTAGAAGATATTTTAAAATCTTTTACCCTTGATTTACGCATTGTAGGTGATGAGTATCAAGACAGAGATTTTACAGGAAGAAGTTATTGTGAGAAAAAAGGAATCGAATTGTATTTTAATACACGGGATCACCGTTTTTCAAGTACTTCTTTACGTCAGGAAGTATATCAAAATGAACTCTTAAAAGTTATTTAATGAAAACTAACATGATAACTAACGTAATTTTGACAGGAGGAATTGGTAGCCGCTTATGGCCTCTTTCCAGAAAAAGCCTGCCCAAACAATATCTTGATCTTTTTGACGGAGAATCACTTTTTGAAAAAACAGTCATTAGAAATCAAAGTTTTGCTACTAAGACTATAGTAGTTGGAAATATTGAAAATCATAAAATGACTGATACCATTATGGCAAAGTTCAATACAACTTTTACTCATATTGTTGAAGCTGTTCCCCGTAATACTGCTGCTGCAATTGCTTTTGCCGCTTTTGCTTCTAAACCGGAGGATATTTTGCTGATCTCACCGTCTGACCATATTATAGAAGATGGTATATTTTACAATACTGCTTTGGAAAAAGCAATTGAATTAGCAAATCAGGATTATCTGGTCACTTTTGGTATAAAACCCACTAAACCAGAAACAGGCTATGGCTACATTGAATTTGAAAATGAAAACGTAATTGCTTTTCATGAGAAACCCAATTTTAAAACAGCGACAACCTATTTAAAGAAGGGAAATTACTTCTGGAACAGCGGACTTTTTTGTTTTAAATCGGGAAAATTCTTAGAAGAACTCGAAAAACAGGAACCAGAAGTTTACAGGGCTTCAAAAAAAGTTTGGGAATCCAATAAAAAGGGATTTTTAGATTATGAATTGTCTTTAAAAATCCCTTCGATAAGTATTGATTATGCTGTGATGGAAAGAAGCAAAGACATCAAAGTAGTTCCTGCTCATTTTGCCTGGTCTGACTTAGGTTCTTTTGAATCGGTATATGATTATTTAGTTCAGAGAAGCTATCCCATGGATGCCAATAAAAATATTGTCATAGGAACCTTAATGCATACCACATTTATAGGTGTTAAAAATTGTATTCTGGTTTATACTGCCGATGCTTTAATGGTTTTACAAAAAGAAAATTCTCAGGAAGTAAAACAAGTGTACCAACAATTAGAATCAATTGCGTCTCCATTACTGTAAGGTTTTCGGAACAGATGAAAAATAAATTATTATATTCCATTACCTTTATAATGAAGATGCTGCAATTGCATTTCTTACTTAATTTTTAAATAAAATAGTCTCAAAATGATTGATAAGAATTCCGTAATATATATCGCTGGCCATAAAGGAATGGTAGGAAGTGCAATTTGGAGAACATTAACTAAAGAAGGATATGTTAATCTTAATGGGATTTCAAGCAGAAAATTAGATTTAAGAAATCAAAAAGCAGTTCGAAACTACCTTCAAAAAATACAACCTGATGTTATTATTGATGCTGCAGCAAAAGTAGGCGGGATTTTGGCCAATAATAATTTTCCATATGAATTTCTAATGGAAAATATGCAGATTCAAAATAACCTTATTAGTGAAGCTCATTATCTGGGGGTGAAAAAATTCATTTTTTTAGGAAGTTCCTGTATTTATCCCAAATTAGCTCCGCAACCTTTAAAGGAGGAATATTTATTAACAGCTCCTTTAGAAGCAACTAATGAATGGTATGCTTTAGCAAAAATTACCGGTGTAAAATTATGCGAAGCCATCCGCAAACAATACGAAAAAGATTTTGTGAGTTTGATGCCCACAAATTTATACGGTACTCATGATAATTTTGATTTAACAAGTTCGCATGTTTTACCTGCTATGATTCGGAAATTTCATGAAGCAAAGGAAAATAATAATGCTGTAGTGGTTCTTTGGGGAACCGGCAAACCCATGCGAGAATTTCTTTTTGTGGATGATATGGCTGCAGCGGTAGTTTTTGCTTTAGAAAATGAACTACCTGATTACCTATACAATGTAGGGACAGGAGAAGATTTAACGATTAATGAATTAGCTACAATTATCCAAAAAATTGTGGGTCATACAGGTGATATTATCTGGGATACCACCAAGCCAGATGGAACCCCGCGTAAATTAATGGATATTTCTAAAATGCATAGCATAGGATGGAAGCATAAGGTCGATTTAGAAACCGGCATTCAAAAAACATATAAGTGGTTTTTGGAAAATATTGAAGATTTCAAAGTAAAGGAATTTTAACCCTTAAAGTTCCACAGATACTTACCCTTTAAAAATTAGAATACAACTTTAACTTTTTGCGACTTTTCGCCACAATGCCTTGTGCCTTATATTTAAGATATGAATCAAATAAAAAAAACAGCTTTCATTACGGGAGTAACAGGTCAGGACGGAGCTTATTTAAGTGAATTTTTACTTAAAAAAGGCTATATCGTTCACGGATTAAAAAGACGTTCTTCATTATTTAATACCGACAGAATTGATCATTTGTATCAGGATCCGCATGTTAAAAACAGAAATTTCATTTTGCATTATGGCGATATGACTGATAGTACTAATCTAACGCGACTGATTCAGGAAATTCAGCCTGACGAAATTTATAATTTGGCAGCTATGAGTCACGTAGCTGTATCATTCGAAACTCCGGAATATACCGGAAATGCGGACGGATTAGGAACTTTAAGACTTTTAGATGCAGTTCGTTTATTAGGATTAGAAAAGAAAACGCGAATTTATCAGGCATCAACTTCTGAATTGTATGGAAAAGTACAGGAAGTACCGCAATCTGAAACAACGCCATTTTATCCACGCTCCCCTTATGCAGTAGCTAAAATGTATGCTTTCTGGATCACTGTAAATTACAGAGAAGCTTACGGAATGTATGCCTGTAATGGAATTTTATTTAATCATGAATCACCCATTCGCGGAGAAACTTTTGTAACCCGTAAAATTACCAGAGCTACTTCAAGAATTGCTTTGGGATTACAGGACAAATTGTATTTAGGAAACCTGGATGCTAAACGGGATTGGGGTCATGCTAAAGATTATGTACGCATGATGTGGATGATTTTGCAAGCCGAAGAACCTGAAGACTGGGTAATTGCCACTGGAACAACCACTCCTGTTCGTGAATTTGTACGCATGAGTTTTGCTCAGGTAGGGATTGAATTAGAATTTAAGGGAGAAGGTATTGATGAAAAAGGCTATGTAAAATCCTGTAGTAATCCTGATTATCAGGTGGAAATAGGTAAAGAAGTTTTAGCGGTTGATCCGGAATATTTTAGACCTACCGAAGTAGATTTACTAATAGGTGATGCCACAAAAGCACAAACTAAACTGGGCTGGAAATGTAAATACGATTTAGCAGAACTGGTAAAAGACATGATGCAATCGGATTTAAAACTGATGAGGAAAGACCAATATTTGAAAGAAGGAGGTTATACGATCTTAAATTATTTTGAATAAGTAATGCTTCAAAGAATTGTAAATATTTCTCCGGGAAGTTTCAGACTTATTTTAGCTTTAACAGTTGTGGTATTTCATGCTGTTTCCTTTATATCTTTTGGTCACGCAGTAGTATATATGTTTTTTGTATTAAGTGGTTATTGGATTTTTAAGATGTATTCAGAAAAATATTTAAAATTTGATGATTCTTATTGGGTTTACCTCAAAAGTCGATTTCTAAGATTGTATCCCGTTTATTGGGTAATTTTATTCTTTACATTAAGCTGTTACATCATTTTGCCAGGAGTCTGGGACAATGTTTTAGAAAATTCTAAAGGCGGAATAACTTCAAATTTTGTATCAAACTTTTTTATAATAGGCAATGGAATAAACAACAAATACTGGTTTATACTTCCAGCCTGGTCTCTGGCAGTTGAGTTGCAATTTTATATCATAGCTCCACTTTTAGTGCTGTTTCAAAAAAGCAAAAAGACAGTTTTTACATTTTTTATAATAAGCAGTTTAGTCAGCATCATTTTAGTTTATTTCAATGTGAAAATTGCTGTTTATGATTCTATTTTGTTATATCTGCCTTATTTTTTGCTGGGTGGTATCGTCTATTTTTGGGATCTGAAAGTCAATTATAAAGTGGCAAAAACAGCTCTGCTATTGGTGACAGGCTTAATTGTAGTAAGTCATGTTGTTACTGATTTCAGGATGATACTGTTAGATAAAGAGGAACGATACGTTTTTTTAGGTTACGCTGTTTCGGAAGTTTTTAATTGCTTATTGACTTTGGTTATTTCACCTTTTATTATTTATAATATCAGACAACCAGTTAAAAATTTTAAAACAGATTCTTTGCTTTCTTCTATGTCATTTGTAGTTTATTTATTGCACTGGCCGCTATTGCAGATTTATTCTCTGGCGGTACAAAATGGTACTACAGCTGTCTTTAAAATGGTATATGCATTGCTGTATTTTATAATTTGCATTGTTTTATCTTATGTTATAAGCAAGTACATTGATATGGAATTAGAAGATAAAAGAAGGAGCTGGTTAAAAAAAAATTATGCAAAAACGAGCAATAATTTAAAAAAGGTTTGATAAGATATTTAATAAATTCCGGCAGGAGTTTGTTGTTTGTAGATTTTGTATCAATAATTAAAATACACAAATGTTAAAAAGAATCAAGTCCTATGAACATTACGACAAAAGCATTCAATGGGGAAAAAAATTAAGCATTACCGGATCGGCTCAGATTATCATTCAGGCAGTGGGTTTTGCAAGCGGAATTTTAATTATCAGACTTCTCTCTACACAGGAATATGCCCTGTATACATTAGCTAATACCATGCTGGGAACTATGATTATGTTAGCAAACGGAGGAATCTCAACAGGTATAATGTCTCTTGGTGCAAAAGTATGGGAAGACAAAAAAAAATTAGGTATCGTTTTAGAAACAGGATTGGAATTAAGACGAAAATTTGCAATAGGGAGTTTATTAGTCGCAACTCCTTTGTTAGCCTATTTATTACTACATAACGGTGCCTCTTGGTTAACCACTTTTTTAATTGTAGCTGCTCTTATTCCGGCATTTTTGGCTGCTTTGTCTGATTCACTTTTAGAAGTAGTACCTAAACTACATCAGGATATCCATCCGCTGCAAAAAAATCAGATTATAGTAGCTATGGGAAGGCTTTTGCTGAATGTTTTATTAGTGTTTTTATTTCCATTAACATTTATAGCTTTATTAGCCAATGGAATTCCGCGTATTTATGGAAATATTCATTTAAAAAAAATTGCTTACAATAATGCTGATGCAAAGCAAAAAACAGATGAAAAGGTAAAAAAGGAAATTTTATTTTTTGTCAAAAGAATGCTTCCTGAAACCATTTTTTTTTGTGTTTCAGGTCAGATAACCATTTGGATTCTTTCCATTTTTGGGTCTACAAGTTCTTTGGCAAGTATTGGAGCAATAGGCAAACTCAGTATGGTTTTCAATTTGTTTACGGTAATATTTGGCATGCTGATAATTCCTAATTTTGCTAAGCTGAAAGAGGATAGTCGTTTACTTTTAAAAAAAGTGTTTTATGTTATTATCGGATGTATCATTTTGTCCGTGTTCGCTATTTCTTTTACTGATTTTTTTTCTAGGGAACTCCTTTCTGTATTAGGTAAAGATTATAAAGATTTAAATTTTGAATTGGTACTCAGTATAATAGGTGGTTGTATCACTTTTTTTCAGGGATGCATTTTTGGTTTAAATAACAGCCGAGGCTGGATTATAAATCCGCTAATTTACATTTCAGTTATGATTGTAGTTATTATAGTCGGGGTTCAGTTAATTGATGTTTCAACATTGTCGGGAGTTCTTTATCTCAATATAGTTGTAGGATCATCACAGGCTTTAATGCTACTTTATTATAATCTTTTCAGAATATTTAAGATTAAAAATAAATCATATTCTCTTTAATTCTTAATACCACTTTTTTGTGTTTTGTTTGCTGTAATTTTATTTAAATGAAAAAAAGCTACTTTTTCCAGCAATCTCTTTTTGTAATCAGATATCGGTATTTGATGAAAGTGAATAGTTTTTTTAGAAAAGGATACTATCGCTTACAGGGAATGAAAATTGGGAAAGGAACAGTAATCCCTAAACTTTACACTACCTGGCCTCATCAGGTTGCTATCGGGAATAATTGTATACTGGAACAAAATATCTATTTTAAATATGATGGTATCTGGAAAGAAGGTTTTTCAATTGAAATTGCTGATGATGTTTTTATAGGTTCGGGTTGCGAGTTTAACTGCTCAGGCAAAATTATGATTGGCAAATATACTTTGATTGCGTCAGGTTCCAGATTTATCGATCACAACCACGGTACTTCTGTTGAAAATATAATGCGAAATCAGCCCTCTACATCCGGAGAAATAGAAATAGAAGAAGATGTCTGGATTGGCTGTAATGTTGTTGTTCTTAAAGGGGTTTTTGTAGGGAAAGGTGCGGTGGTTGCTGCCGGATCAGTTGTTACAAAATCAGTGCCTTCTTATGAAATTTGGGCTGGAGTTCCCGCAAAAAAAATAGGTTACAGGAAATAGTTTTTTGCAAAATTGAAAAAGACAAACGAGTATATAATACCTTGTACAAGAATGATAAAAGTGCTTTTTTTATGTGGTTCTGCGGCACCGGGCAAAGATGGAGTGGGTGATTATACGCGTCGTTTTTGTGGAAAATTGATAAAATTGGGACATGAAGCTCAGCTTTTGTCTTTGTGCGATCAGCAGGCAGAATCCTTTATCAGTGAGAATCAAATGGTTGAAAACACTGCTGTACTGGTACACAGAATTCCTAGAGCTACAGAAAATAACCAACGATTGTCAGCATTGCAGCATATTATAAATGACTTCCAGCCTGATTATATTTCTTTACAATACGTACCCTATAGTTTTAATTCAAAAGGACTGCCTTTCTGGATTCCTTCTTTTTTAAAAAAAGTAAAAGGAAATTACCAATGGCATATTATGTTCCATGAATTATGGATAGGTATGGATGTAAATGCCACGTTTAAAAACAGTTTTATTGGTTTTTTACAAAAGTTTTTAATTGTAGAAATGTTAAAAACAAAACCGAAGATAATCGTTAATACGCAAACTAACTTATACCAATCCAAACTGGCTTCTTTGGGGTATAATGCAGAGATACTGCCACTGTTTAGCAATATAATTAAAAAGTCTGCCCCAGCTAAAGAATCTGTTGAAGAAGCAGAGGAGTTGCGATTTTGCATTTTTGGGACTATTCATTACGGTGCACCGGCAGAAAAATTTATTGATGATTTAAAGCGGGTTTTATTGGCATCAAAGAATAAAAAATCACTAAATTTTTTATTTATAGGTCATTGTGGCAATGCTATTGAAGAATGGAAAAGGGTGCTGCAAAAGCATTCTATCAATTTCGAAATTACAGGATTTGTTACTGATCAGGAAATAAGCTATTTTTTATCGCATTCTCATTATGGTATCTCTACTACGCCTTATATTTTAAATCAGAAAAGCGGCAGCCTGACAGCTATGTTTGATCATCAAATACCGGTTATATTCGTGGCCAGAAACTGGGAAGTGAAGGGCTTTAATCAGCAAAAATTTTTGAACTTAACTCAATATCAAAACCAAGAATCGGTAAAAAAATTTCTCGATAAAAAGTTTATACCCTCTACCGAGAATAATCTGGAGTCGGTTGTATTACAATTTTTAAAAGGATTAAGAAAATAAGGTATTATTTATGGCTGGTTTAAAATATTTATGGAATAACAGAGTGCAGTTTAGCTTGTTTAGTAAAGCCTTTTTTATTTCCTGGGCTAAGCGAATACTCACTTTTCCCGAATTAGTTAAAAGTAACAGAAGAAGAAAAAAATTAATTAACAAAGGAGCCAGAATCGCTGAAACTTCCGAAATAGGAATTGCTAAAATTGAAGGAAAAAAAGAACTTTTATCAATTGACGCGTTCACAACATTAGGCAGAGTAGAAATTGCACTGCATGATAAAGTAACCATAGGTAAATATGTTTGTATCAACGACGGAACGGTTATTTTGAGTGGCTCCCATGATATTTCAGATCCTTTGTGGAGTCATAAAAAAGCAGCTATTGTCATTAACGATTATGCATGGATAGCAACCAATGCCATTATTTTACCCGGAGTAACTATTGGTAAAGGGGCAGTGGTAGGTGCCGGAGCTGTTGTTAGTAAAAATGTCAGTGATTATGCGATAGTAACAGGCAATCCTGCTAAAGAAATTGAAAAAAAGAGAACTAATGTGCTGGAATATAATCCTTGTGATTTTCTTGCAGCAAATAACGCCTGGTTAAAATGATATTATTTTCACACCCCACATTAAATGCAAATGCAAAAGCATTGATTAATGGTTTACTTAAAAACAAAATTTTATATAAATTATTCACTTGCATTGCCATTTTTGAGGGACAGTTCTTATTTAAATTAGGGGAGAATCCCAAATTAAACGACTTAAAAAGAAGAAGTTTAGATACTTCCTGGAAACCTTTTACGGTATCAAAATCCTTTTTTGAATTCGGACGTTTATTGGCATCCAAATCCAAATTAAACGCTTTGATAAAACATGAAAAAGGTTTGTTCTGCATAGATAAGGTATATCAAAAACAGGATAAATGGGTAGCAGACAGTTTAGCTAAATCAAAAAAAGAAGGCTTGAAAGCGGTATATGCTTATGAGGATGGAGCGTTGAAAACTTTTATAAGAGCAAAACAATTAGGGATTACATGCATTTATGATTTGCCTATCGGCTATTGGAAAAGTGCCCGTTTATTGATGGAAAAAGAATTTGAAATCAACCCCGACTGGTCGGACACACTTACGGGTTTTAATGATTCACAGGGAAAGCTGGATCAAAAAGATCAGGAACTGGCTCTGGCAGATGTGATTTATGTAGCCAGCAGTTTTACTAAAAAAACATTAGAAGATTATTCGGGTAGTTTAGCAGAAATAAAAGTAATTCCATACGGTTTTCCGGAGGTTAATACTAAAAAAGAGTACAAATCACTGCAAGGACGCAAACTTAAAATTTTATTTGTAGGTGGTTTGTCCCAGCGAAAAGGGATTTCATATTTATTTGATGCTGTAAACGGATTAGAAGATCAAGTCGAGTTGACGGTTGTGGGTCACAAAGCAATTCCTGATTGTGTGGCTTTAAATGTAGCTTTAGAGTACCACAACTGGATTCCTTCCTTATCCCATAATCAGGTATTAGATTGTATGCGGGAGCATGATATTTTTGTTTTTCCGTCGCTTTTTGAGGGTTTTGGTCTGGTGATTACAGAGGCAATGTCTCAGGGAGTTCCGGTCATTACAACAGATCGCACCGCCGGACCTGATTTAATCAGTAATGGTGCTGATGGATGGATTGTTCCGGCGGCTTCATCAGTTGCTATCAAAGAAGTTTTTCTTCAAATACTGGAAACACCAGAAATATTGGAACAATTTGGACTCGCAGCCCAGCAGAAATCCAAAACCAGACCATGGTCCGTTTATGGTCAGGAAATGGCTGATTCGCTTTCTTCATTATAGATTATAAAAATTAGAATAAATGGATATCACAAAAGAAGCTGTTACCCCATCTTATAAATATCTGAAATCAGCCATTTGGCTTTATTTTATACTTTGGATATTTGAAGGTGCTTTACGCAAATGGATTTTACCAGGATTAGCAACGCCCTTACTGGTAGTGCGTGATCCCATTGCGATCTATATTATCATACAGGCTTTTTATTCAAATGTAAAATTTCTCAATCCGTATGTAGTTTTAAGTACTGTTTTTACCCTGTTAGGTTTAGCAATTACATTAACTTTTGGGCATGCTAATCTGTTTGTCAGTTTATATGGAGCCAGAATTATGTTGCTTCATTTTCCATTAATTTTTATAATTGGTTCCGTTTTCAGTAAAGAAGATGTTTTAAAAACAGGTTACTTTTTTTTAGGAGTAAACATATTGATGGCTGTAGTTGTTTATTTTCAGTTCATCAGTCCGCAAACAGCCTATATTAATGTAGGTCTTGGTGGAGAGGGAAGTTCCGGTTTTTCAGGAGCCTTAGGTTATAGTCGTCCTTCAGGAACTTTTTCTTTCATTACCGGTCTGGCTTGTTTTTATATTTCAACAGCGGTTTACATCTTTTATTTTTGGTTATCCAAAGAAAAATGCTCTAAGTTATTATTAATTACGAGTACACTGGCATTAATTTTTGTCATGCCGCTTACTATCAGTCGCGGTGCTGTTATGGGGGTTCTGGTAGTAGGATTTTTTGCGATAATGGGCTCCAGTACCAGCATAACCAAAGTAGTAAAAGTTCTTTCCATTATTGGTGTTTTTGCAGGAATAGTGATTATTTTAAATAGTACCACATCTATTTTTAGTTTAGGAACTGAAGTTTTTTTAACCCGTGTTGACAATGCGAATCAGGGAGGAACAATTAAAGAATCTATTTTTTTAAGAATGTATGATAGTTTTAAAGATCCTATTGTCGATTTGTTTGATAAACCTTTGTTTTTAGGAAATCTGGGAATGGGGACAAATGCAGGTGCTCAAATGCTCAATGGAAACCGTCATTTTATAATTTCTGAAGGAGAAATAGGCAGACTCGCCGGTGAGCAGGGCTTGATTTTTGGCGGCTTACTTATAGGTTTACGGTTATTTTTATCCATTGATTTGTTTGTAGCTTCTGTTAAAGTTTTAAAAGAAAATAATGATATTCTTCCGATAATTTTTTGTGGAACCGTTGTATTGTCCATCACTCAGGGTCAATGGGCACAACCTAGTATTCTGGGTTCTGCGATAATTGTTTCCGGCCTTTTATTAGCGACTATAAACACGGATAAAGAAATAAATTAGATGAAAATTATACTTTTTACTCACCCGCAGTTTTTAGCTCATCAGAGTATGCCCCGATTTGCCCGGATGATAAGCGAGGGCATGATTCAAAAAGGACATGAAGTGAGAATATGGTTTCCTAAAGCATTTTTTTTCAAACTGGCTTTAAGAAAACCATTGCTGCAAAAGTGGTTCGGGTATCTGGATCAATATCTTGTGTTTCCAATGCTTACTAAAATGAAAGTACTCGGTTGTTCCAGAGATACCTTATTTGTTTTTGCTGATAATGCTTTAGGTCCCTGGATACCATTGGTGAATAAAAGAAAGCATGTGGTACATTGTCATGATTTCTTGGCACAGCAATCGGCTTATGGTTCATTGGCAGAAAATAAGATTGGTTTCACGGGCAGGTATTATCAAAAATTTATTCATTGGGGATATAATAAGGCAGAAAATTTTATTAGTATTTCAAATAAAACCCAAACTGATTTACACTCTTTTTTAACACAGCCTCCTAAATTTTCAAAGGTGGTTTACAATGGTTTGAATCAAAATTTTGAACCTGCAAAAAATAAGGCAGTAATACGTGAATTACTGACAAATAATTTTGGGATTGATTTATCTAAAGGCTACATTCTTCATGTGGGAGGGAATGCTTTTTATAAAAATAAATTAGGAGTACTCGAAATTTATGATCAATGGGCTACTGATTATACGTCAAAAGTACCTCTGATTTTAGTAGGCGAAGTACCTTCTGAAGAGTTGATTGCATTTAAAGAAAAATCTCAATTTTCAAAATCGATTTATTTTATATCAAATATTGATGATTTTCAGTTGCAACATTTTTATCAGGGTGCATCGGTCATGCTTTTTCCGTCTTTATACGAAGGTTTTGGCTGGCCCATAGTCGAAGCAATGGCCGCAGGTACTCTGGTCATTACCACAGATGAAAACCCGATGAAAGAAGTAGCGGGCAATGCGGGTTTTTATATTCCAAAAAAAAATTTTGAATCAGAAGAATTCGCTAAATGGAAATCTGTTGCTGCAAAACAATTAGAACATGTGCTGCAATTGACTCCGGAGCAAAAAGCACTGGCTGTTCAAAAATCGATTTTGCGATCAAAACAATTCTCAGCTCAGGGTTTTGTCAATGCTATTGAAAAGCTCTACAAACAAATCCTGCTGAATTAAAACAGGTTTTGGTGTTCAAAATCTTTGTTGTTCGATAAAAAACATAAATAAAATTTGAACTTAATATTTATGGCACATAGGAACAGGTCGCTCCTCTGGAGCTATTTATCAAGAAACACAATTTTCTACAAACATTTCGCTCCTAACGGAGCTGTTTTTAGTCTCATCGGGACGTTCTGTTTGTAAGAAAAAGCGATTCGTCAAAAACAAGCTCCTGAGGAGCGACCTGTTGATTTCATCAAATTTAATCGGACAACAATAATCCAAAATTATTTTCCCTAAAAAGTCAAAATAATACACAAAATCAATTAGAATGCAACTACTTCATGTAATAAGCTCGATGAGTCCTCTTTCCGGAGGAACATCCCAGGCCATTCGCAATATCATTCCTAATCTTGAGTCTTTGAATGTAAAGAATGATGTTGTTTGTCTGGATGCCATAGATCAGGATTATGGACTAAAAGATAATTTTAATGTATATAAAATTGGTAAAGGCAAAACCAGTTATCAATACAGTCCTTTATTGGCAGATTGGTTTCTGAAAAAATTACAATATTATGATGTTGTCGTTGTTCATGGTATCTGGCAATATGCTAATTACGGAATTTATAAAGCGATAAAAAAAGTAAAAAAATCGCAATCTAAACTTCCCAAAGTAATTATTATGCCCCACGGAATGCTGGATCCTTATTTTCAAAAAGCAGCAGACCGAAAGTGGAAAGCATTACGTAATGAAATTGTGTGGAGATTAACAGAAAAAAAAGCCATTAACGCTGCTGATGCTGTTTTTTTTACCTGCGAGGAAGAATTAAATCTGGCTCGTACTACTTTTAGAGGATATAACCCAAAATTAGCAATTAATGTAGGTATCGGAATTCCAAATCCTCCCGCAGAGACGGCTGAAATGAGATTAGCATTCAGACTTCTGAGCCCGTCTGTTCAGAATAATTACTGGCTTTTTCTAAGCCGCATCCATCCTAAAAAAGGAATAGACCTTTTAATTGCGGCTTATAATAATTTATGTTTAAAGACAAGAAATATTCCCGATTTAGTTATTGCCGGTCCAACCAATTCATTGTATGCCGAAGAAATGATTGCACTGGCTAAGGATAATTCTAAAATTCATTTTGTGGGAATGTTATCTGGTAAGGCTAAGTGGGGCGCTTTTTACGGTTGTCAGGCTTATTTTTTACCCAGTCATCAGGAGAATTTCGGTATTGCGATTGTAGAAGCTATGGCATGCGAAAAACCGGTACTAATAACTAAAAATATTAATATCTGGAGAGAAATTAAAGCAGATAACAGCGGATGGGTTTTAGAAGAATTATCCGTAGCGAGTATCGAACAACAACTTCAGGAAATAGCAGCTTTGCCTGTTGCAAAGCTGAAACAGACAGGCAGGCAGGCAAAACAAACATTTGAAGATAAATTTAATGTTCGAAATCAGTCCAAGATATTTGTTTCAACCTTAAATAATGTAATAAAACCCTAATGTTGAGCAGAGTAAGATTAGCTGAATTTGATGCTTCAAAAGGATTAATTCGCGGAGCAGGGAAATTCAAAGAAATTTTGTGGTATGGAGTAAAGATTCTTTTTTTTCTTAGTTCTGTTCCTTATCCATCTGGTTTTAAATCTAAACTTTTAGTACTCTTTGGAGCAAAAATAGGGAAGGGAGTGGTAATTAAACCACGTGTAAATATACATTTTCCTTGGAAACTGGAAGTGGGTGATCATGTTTGGATTGGTGAAGAAGCTTTTCTGTTAAACTTCGAATTATTAAGTATAGGTAATAATGTTTGTATCAGCCAGAGAGCTTTTTTATGTGGTGGAAATCATGATTACAAACAACCTTCAATGCCCTACAGAAACGGACCTATTGTTTTAGAAAATGGCTGCTGGGTAGGAGCGAATGTTTTTGTAGGTCCTGATGTTGTTATAGGTTCAGATACTATTGTTTGTGCTGGTTCGGTAATCACTCAAACCTTAGAAAATAATGGTATTTATAAAGGAAATCCGGTCGTTTTTCTAAAAAACAGATGGTAATTTATAATAAAAAACCATTCACCGGGATTGGTCAAACTATTCGAATCAGTTTCTGAAAAATTAATGACTTTGCTTTTTGAAGCAATTCTAAAACTAAAGGATGGAGAAAATAATTAAAAGAAACAGTACAATAGATGCTTTTAGAGTTTTTGCAATATTTGGTGTGATTGCCATCCATGTACAAAGCAATACGGATAGTGCTGAGATGGTAGGGCGTTTGTTTGCAGGATTCAGAGTTCCTTATTTTTATATAGTTTCCCTTTTTTATTTAATTATTGGACTGAAAAAAAGAAAGGATGAAGGGGTAAACAATATTGTAAATAAAATTTTTTACAGGTTGATAATACCTTATCTGGTATGGACTGTAATTTATGTTAGTTTGCGTTTAATTAAAGCAGAATTTTTGGGAGGACCATCCAATGTAGTTTTTTGGAAAGTATTGTTTTATGGTGATGGTGCGGTACAACTTTATTTTATTCCTAATTTACTTTCGATGCAGGGAATCATCATTTCTATCTATTTATTGCTAAAAGGAAATTTGAAAAACAAACTGTGGGGAATTGTTATTTGGACATCGGTAGCTGTTTTTTTAGCAATCGGAGTTTTAGGAAATTCTTTTGCAATTTCTATGGGATTTATATTTGTGGGTATTCCATTGTTCATTTTGCTGGCCTTTTCAGCCACATTTTTTAATTCGAATGAAAGAAATACTGTCAATATCTGGATGGGGATACTCATTATAGTAGTTACAACCGTTTTTAATATCATTCCTTTTTCATTTAGTTTTTTTGGATATGAATATATCTCTCCTTTTATGGCATTTGGAATATTATTATTGTGTATTGGATTATTTGATCAGTTTCGTTTACCCTCGACATTAACTTCGGCAACTTTTGGGATCTATCTCAGTCATGTTTTGTTTCTGGAGTTATTTGAATTTATTATTAGTCAGAGCCACATTATCTTATATTACGATTTAACAGTGAAATTACTGGTCACATTTTCCGTCTTTCTTTTTTCGTTGGCAGGCATATTTATTATGAGGAAAAGCAGGGTATTAAGGTTTTATTTATTAGGTGAAAAAGCAACTAATACCCAAAAGACTACTTCTAATTTAAATTATTTCGTTTCCTATTTCAGAAGAATCCAATATTTAGCAGTACCCAAAAAAAATCAGAAAAACTGATTAACCAAGCTGTTTGTTTTTGAGTAATCATTCCTAAATCAACAAACACAATTTTTTCATTAAATCTTATCGCTACGACTATTTTCCTCAGTTTCTTATTGAGGAATCAACTTTCTGTATGTCAAAATTTAAAATAATTTTTCTCATTTAAAATAGCAATAATCATGAAAATAACCATAATAACAGTGTGTTACAATAGAAAAGCTACTATTGAAAAAGCCATCAAAAGTGTATTGGAACAAGATTATCATGATATCGAATACATTATTATCGACGGCAATTCTACAGACGGAACCAAAGAAATTATTGAATCTTACAGAAATAGCATAAGCGAATACATTTCGGAACCGGACAAAGGGATGTATGATGCGATTAATAAAGGAATCAGCTTAGCAAGAGGTGAGGTAATTGGGCTGATGCATTCTGACGACGAATTCTATGACAGCAAAGCCATCAGCAAAATAGTCGCAGGATTTAAAAATTCTGAAACTGCTGACGGAATTTACGGTAACGGAATTTATGTATCTAATGATACAGAAGAGCGGTTAATCAGAAACAGAATCGGAGGGATTTTTAGTCTCAATAAAATAAAAAGAGGCTGGTTGCCACTGCATCCTACGGTGTATTTGAAAAAATCAATAATTGATCAGTATGGATTGTATAATCTTGATTTTAAAATAGCCTCAGATACTGAATTTTTACTTCGCTACCTGTATAAATACAAAATCAACATGATGTATGTTGATAATTATATTGTAAAAATGAGAATGGGAGGTATGAGTACTAATGCAAAACGTGCCGTTGAAGTTTTATACGAAGATTATAAAATTTACAAATACCATGGATTGATGGCATTTCAAACCGTTTTTCTAAAAAAGACTATGGCTTTACGCCAATACCTGAGCGGAATAGCTAGTTCTTTTTAACTAACCTTCTTTTTTCAACAGACTAAACTCAAATCACTAAAAACTTTTATTACCATGAAAAAAAGACACTTACCAATAATTTTATTGCTTTTATTGATAGTACAGTCTTGTACAACAAGGAAACAGACATTGTATTTACAAGATTTAGATGCCTATTCTAATTCTGCAATAAATTATCCAATGACTCCTATCCAGCCTAACGATATTTTAAAAATTGATGTGGGCGATGTCAATCCTATGGTTGCAGCACCTTTTAACAAAACTTCTTCGAATACCTCAGACAGTTCTGTCGAAATGATGAAACTTAAAGGTTATCTGGTTTCACCAGAGGGTACCATTACAATGCCTGTTTTAAACGAAATAAAAGTAGTAGGAGTTACACCGTCAAACTTAGAAAACATCATAAAAGATCGGTTGGTAAACGAAGGTTATCTGGTGAGTCCTACCGTATCGGTGCGCGTTCTTAATAATAAATTTACCATCCTGGGAGAGGTTAAATCACCAGGTGTCATCAATTTTAGCGAGGAGTCTATCAGCTTGCTGGATGCCATAGGATTAGCCGGTGATCTTACTTATTTTGCCGTTAGAAAAGATGTAAAACTGATCAGAGAATTAGATGGTAAACGCATAGTTTATCATATTGACTTAACCAGTGCTTCCTGGTTGTCTGATCCCAACTTCCGCATCAGACAAAATGATGTAATTGTAGTAACACCCAATAAGGTTAAAGCAAACAGCGGTGGTTTAATTAAAGATCCGCTACAACTTTTTAGCGTAGCAGCTTCTTTACTGACAATTTACTTATTACTGAGATAAATACCTATAATTAGGTTCTTTAAAATTTAATGTAGAATTGAATTTCACATTATAAAAACGACTGTAAATAATAAATTAAATAGTATGAATTCAAAAAAGCAATTTTTAAAATATGTGCAGTACTGGCCGTGGTTTTTGGTAAGCTTTATCTTGTTTACAGCTGCTGCCTATTATTATTTAGGAGCAGTTTCACCTACCTATGAAACTACAGCTTTGATCAACATTGATAAAATGAATGAAAAAGACAGTGAAATAATAAGTACTGATAAGGTGAAAACCGATAAGGAAGAAGATTTAGAAAAAGAAAAAGTATTTATTACCTCTAATGATTTTTTATCGAAACTGGTTTCTGATTTAAAGCTCAATATCAATTATTTTGAAAAAGGATTGATAGCAAATAAAGTCGTAGCAGATATTCCGTTTGTATTTAAGACACACATTTCAAATGATTCTCTATCAAAAGTAACTTATAACATTAAGGTTACTGAGGACGGATTTATTGTGAATGAATCTGTAACCGATAGACTTTCTTTAATTCGAAATAATACCATTTATGACATCTCAGGTATTCCCTTTTCGATTGAGCTGACTACAAAAGCAAAAAAAAATCTTTCTAGTTATCTGGATAAGGAATATGTAGTAACTCTGGAACCTACAGAAATGGCAGTAAAAAATTTAAAATTCAACTTGAATATCGCTTCTGATGAAAATTTAAAAACCAATTTAAGTTTAAGTCATACAGGAACTAATCCTATGCAGTCTAAAAAAATTCTAAAAAGAATTATTAAATCACTAGATGAGGATATTGTTGCTAATAAACAAAAAAAACTGGGTAAAACAGTTGAATATTTAGACCAGAGAATAGCCGCTTTTACAAAAGAAAAAGATTCTATTGAAAGCGTTAAAGAAAGTTATCTGCGTAATAATAATATCTATGTTTTAGATCAGTACATTGTTTCTAAAACAAATGATAAAACCACTAAAACAGCTAATTCTTTACTTAATGATAGACAAATTTCATTGACTAATTTTGCAATTAGTGACATTAGAAAATCAGGATATTCAACTCCTTTAGGTACTGATTATAATCTGGAAATTCCATCATTAAATCAGCTGCTTGTTAATTACAATTCCAGTCTTATAGAAAGTGAATTAATTTTGCAGAGAGCACAAAAAAACAATCCTGCTTATGTGAGTTTAATGGCTCAGTTAAAAGTTCAAAAACAAACTATTTTAAACACCTTAGGTGATTATTTAAATCAATTAAAGCAAACTAAAATTGTTAACAGAATTGAACAAAGTAACGCTATTTCGGAAGCACAAAGTATCCCTACAAAAAACAAGGAATTAGGCAACATCAATAATGATTTGAGTCTGAAAGAGGAGACGTATTCGGCTTTATTACAAAGACGGGAAGAAGCCATCTTAAACGGAGCTGTTTTAGATTCTAATTTAAGTATTCTTGATTTTCCACAAACTAATTATGCTGCCATTTCTCCAAAACCAAAGCCTTTCATGCTTGGTGCAATTTTGTTTAGTTTTTTATTGCCTTTTGGTTTTGTGTATGTAAAACTTAAAATGGATTCTAAAATTCATACTCAGGAAGATCTTACGGGACAACTGGCTGATATCCCTTTTCTTGGAAATATTCCTGAAATAGATTCGAATGAAAAACTAGACAATTCAGCCACTTCCAGATCATTAATTGCCGAAGCAACACGAACATTATTTTCTAATATTTCGTATTTACTGCCTCATGATAAGGATCAAAAAGGAAAAGTAGTATTGTTTACTTCATCTATTCAGGGAGAAGGAAAATCCTTTTGTGCTTTTCATAATGCGGTTACAATTGGTAATTTAAATAAAAAAGTACTCCTTATTGGTGCCGATTTAAGAAATCCTCAGTTGCATGATTACTATAATGTTCAAAAAAGTATACCGGGACTTTCGGATTTTTTATATGATAATACTAAGAATTGGAAAAACTTTTTAGTAAAGAAAACTGATTTTTCAGGAAATCTTGACGTACTTTTTTCAGGAGAGATTCCTCCTAATCCTACTCAATTACTGACTAATTCTAATTTAGAAACTTTACTGGAGGAAGCTAAGTCATTCTATGATTTTATAATTATTGATTCGGCTCCGGTTCAGGTTGTTTCTGATACGCTTAATTTTAGCTATCTCGCAGATGTGACGGTATATGTCGCTAAGTCTAATTTTTCTGACAAAGAGATGCTTTTACAGTTAAATGATTTTATAAAAAAAGGACAACTGAAAAATGTGGGTGTGGTCATTAACGGAATTAATAAAAAAAGTATTTACGGCTATAGCTATACTTATCAGGAAAAAAAGGTAAAAGTACCATGGTTTAAAAGAAGCATAGCTTTTAATAATTAATAACATTTAATATGGAAAAAAAAGCAATCCTTTTTACACTACTGATCGTTAGTCTGTTAGTGTTTTATTATTCATGGTTACCAGATCCTAACATGAGATCAGAAGCTTATTTACCCAAATGGATTTTGGACTGGAGTAATAAAAATTACAATCTCCGTACCGGAGTTCCATTTATCCCTTTTGGTTATTTTCTGGCGGCTTATTCTCAAATAACGAACTCTGACAATAAAGAAAAAAACACCAATTTAATTTTTATCCAAAATCTTGGTGTGGCTGGAATTGTAGCTTTTATTGCCGAAGGCGGGCAATTTTTAATCCAAAGTAGAAATCCGGATTTGATGGATATTTATTTTGCCATTATAGGAAGTTCAGTAGGAGCTTTTACCTATAGTTTATTTAATGTAAGAAAATTTAAAAATGCGAAATAGACACAAGTTTACCTTTGTAATTTCCTGTGCCATTGCCGACATGTCAGCAATGATAGTTTCAACTTTGATTTTTTTGAAATTTGCTACAGAAGAAAGATTGGGTTGGGATACTTTATTTCTGAATAAAATGATTCCAATAACGGTTTTAAGCTGGTTGTTTTCGGTCTCTTATTTTAATCTTTATAAAATTGATGTTCTTTTTAGTTTAGAACATTTTTTCCGTAATAGCTGGCGTGCTTTTCTGACCCAGCGAATTTTATGGCATATTTATATTTATATCTTTCAGGATGATATCTCTTATTTTTTTGAAAGCAGAGCCAATTTAATTCAGCTGAGTTTTTTATTATTCTACTTTTTATTATCCAGAACAATATTTACGCTGGTGATCAGAAAAATTAAAGAATGGGTTTTTAAACGTTTTACAGTTGCCATTTGGGGTTTTAATCTTACCAGTATTCAACTGGCTTCTTACTTAGAAACCAATTCTTTCTTTATTCATTTTGTAGGCATACTTAACGAAAATAATCAAGTTACTTATTCCTCTAAAGAAGAGTTTACTGAGGCTCTTACTGAAGCTATTGATGATGCCTCTAAAGCAAATATCAACGAATTATACATAGTATGTAAACCTGATTTTATTTCAGATTTAAATAGTTTTTTTGAATTGGGAGACAAGCATTGCATGCGTTTAAAGTTCATTCCTGATTTTTCATCTATTTCAAAAAAACATTTCAGCTCTACCCATTTAAATAATTTCCATGTTATAAAACCCCGCTACGAACCCTTGCAGGATGCTTATAACCGGCTGGCTAAAAGAGTATTTGATATCGTGTTTAGTCTGCTGGTAATTATTTTCATTTTGTCATGGCTGTATCCTTTATTGGCTTTTCTTATAAAAAGAGAAAGTAAAGGACCAGTATTGTTTAAACAAATGCGAACAGGTAAAAAGAATGAACCTTTTTGGTGTTACAAATTCAGAAGTATGTACACTGATATGGGAGATGAAGCGCAACAGGCCAAAAGAGGTGATTCCCGAATTACTCCTATTGGTAAGTTTATCCGCAGAACTAGTTTAGATGAAATGCCTCAGTTTTTTAATGTCCTAATGGGGAAAATGAGTGTCGTAGGACCTCGTCCTCATATGATTAAACATACTACAGATTATAACAGCCATATCAATAATTTCATGGTTCGGCATTTTGTTAAACCCGGAATCACCGGTTTGGCACAGGTAACAGGGCTTAGAGGAGAAACTAAAAAAGTCTCTGATATGAAACGACGTGTAAATACTGACATCGATTATGTACAGCGATGGAGTATTATTACTGATATTAAAATATGCATTTTAACGGTTATTGTAACGTTAAAAGGAGATGAAAATGCCTTTTAAACTTAAAATTTAAAATTATGAATACTACTTATTTTTTCCTTGGTTTACTTACAGGAATTTCTGTAAGTGCCTTTTTTATTGGTAAAGAATTGTATAAATACTACACCAAATATACAGTTCAAAAGAAACAGTTGGACAGGATTTTAAAATTGAATGACAAAATCAAAAAATTTAAAGTCGCTTAAAACTCTATTGCAGTGAGACAGTTCGTTTCACTTAAACGATTAGCTGCTCAACAACATAAGTACTGCATCGACTACGCAAAATAACCAACTTTTACACCTAAAACACTTAAAGCTAATAGATATGGAAAGTAACAAAACATTAGGTGAATTTATAATAGAAAATCAACAGGAATTCAAATATTCTTCCGGGGAATTATCCCGACTTTTTAACTCCATTAAATTAGCTGCAAAAGTTGTTAGTCATAAAGTTAATAAAGCGGGTCTGATAGACATTGTGGGAGGAGCAGGAGGTAAAAATATTCAGGGTGAAGACCAGCAAAAACTAGATGTGTATGCCAATGATATTTTTATTGAAACCTTAATCAACCGACAGATTGTATGCGGTATTACCTCTGAAGAAAACGACAGTTTTATAAGCGTTCAGGGTAGTGACAACAGTAACACCAACAAATATATCCTGTTAATGGATCCTTTAGATGGCTCATCTAATATTGATGTAAATGTTTCTGTAGGAACCATTTTTTCTGTTTACAGAAGAATTTCTAAAGTAGGAACTCCGGTAATTTTAGAAGATTTTCTACAACCTGGAATAAACCAGGTTGCAGCAGGATATGTTATTTACGGAACTTCAACAATGCTGGTGTACACAACAGGTCATGGCGTTAACGGATTTACGCTGAATCCCGCCATTGGAACTTTTTATCTTTCTCATCCTAAAATTAAATTCCCTGAAAAAAGTAAAATATATTCTGTAAACGACGGAAATTATACTCATTTCCCCGAAGGAATTAAGGACTTTATAAGGTATTGCAGGCAAGAAGAAGGAGACAGACCTTACGCCTCAAGATATATAGGAAGTCTGGTTTCAGACATGCATAGAAACATGCTCAAAGGCGGTATTTATTTGTATCCCAATACCAAATCTAATAACGGCAAACTGCGACTTTTATATGAATGCAATCCTATGGCATTTATAACCGAACAAGCCGGAGGGAAAGCATCTGACGGGAATTCCAGAATAATGGAAATAGAACCTCAAAGTTTACATCAAAGAGTTGCCTTTTACAGCGGAAGCATCAAGATGGTAGAAAAAGTGGAAGAGTTTATAGCTAAATATAAACTCCACAAAGTTTGATTTATTAAAAACTATTGCGTCTGACTAATGAACTAATATTATTAACCAATACTGAAGCTTATGAAAAAACTATTATCCGAAGCGAATACATTTGCATTCGATTTGCTTTCCCATGAAATTGAAAGCGTAATACAAACAACAAACACCCAATTGGAAATCTGGACTGATTGCTTAATTGGAGGTGATGATGCAAATAAAGCGAACAACCTCTCTTTTTCAATTAAATTTGACGGTAAATTGGTTGTAGAAGCCTTAGAAAATGCGTTAGATACTTTAGTACAGCGACATGAATCTCTAAGAGCCACCTTTAGCTCCGATGGAGTATATATGAATATTTGCAGGAGTTTAAAAATAGACATAGCTCATGCTGATATTTCTTATTTAGATGGAAATGATAAAGAAAAAGCGAGAGAAAATATAATTTATGATGAAGTTAATACTCTTTTTGATCTTGTAAAAGGACCTCTGTTCAAGTCTAAATTAATTAAAATTGATGATCTTGAAAATATTCTGGTTTTAACTTATCATCATATCATTGGCGATGGTTTAAGCATTAAGATTATGCTGGAAGAACTCAGTATTCTTTATTCGGCATTTATCGAAAAAACAATTCCTAAACTTACCACTCCGGAACGCTTTAGTGAGTATGCCATAATAGTAAATTCGTTAGCACAGAACAAGGATTCTAAGCAAATAGAGGATTTTTGGTTAAACATCTATAAAGATTCTGTTCCTAATGTAGAATTACCTATAGATTATGCCAGACCTTCTTTAAGGACTTACAACAGTAAACGTTTTGATTATTTTATAGACATAAAACTTATCAATTCGCTCAAACAGCTTGGGAGTAGTGCCGGTTGTAGTCTGGCTACAACCTTTCTTATCGCTTTTGAAGTTTTTTTGTGTAAACTTACTGGTCAAAATGATTTGATTGTTGGTTTCCCCGTTTCAGGTAACAGGAGATATGACATGAAACATTTAATAGGAGATTGTGCAAATCTACTCCCTATACGTAGTAATGTAGATAGTAATGTGAGCTTTTTAAAATATTTAAAACAAAGATATCCGCAAATAGTAAAAGCTTATATAAACAATCAGCATAGTTTTGGGCATCTGATTCAAAAACTTGCAATTCCCCGCAACTCTTCAAGAATTCCTATGGTGCCTGTTACATTAACAGTAGATTTAAGCCGGGATATGGAAAGTGAGTTTTCATTTATTGGTCTTAATTATGAATTTGAAATCAACCCTGCCAGTTATTCATCATTTGAAATTAACTTACATGCCTGTATGTCAAAAAACCGACCTGCACTTCAATGTTCTTATAACACTTCCTTATTTAAAGAAGAAACAATAACGCAAATGATGATTTCATTTGAAGAGGTATTAAATAAATTAATAACAAATCAGGAAAGTCCAATAAGTGATCTCTTAAAAGAAGATTATTTAGCTAATTATAAAGCCCTGAATGATACAGAAGCACCTTATCCTTACGTTTCATTATCTGAATTGTTAAATAAACAAGCAGCAATTACACCAAATAACATAGCTATTGAATATAATAAAACTGCAATATCCTATCAGGATTTACATATAAAGGTAAACCAGTTTGCCCATTTCTTAGTGGCACAGGGGGTACAATCTGGTGATTATATAGCCGTGTCCTATCCGCGAAGTCCTGAGTTAGTATATGCTATTTTAGCAATTATACAATGTGGAGCTGCCTATTTACCCTTAGATCACGAATATCCAAGTAAACGTGTGGAATACATGATGGAAGATTCTGAAGCTAAATTTTTATTTACCAGTAAAGCTTTATCATTATCATTGCCTCAATGTTCGAATACCATTTTGATTGATGATGCTATGGAATCATTAGATCAATATCCATCAACAAAACTGGAAACTAGTGTTGACCCTGAAAATATTTTATATCTTCTATATACTTCAGGATCTACAGGGAAGCCAAAAGGAGCAAAAATATCCAATAGAAATGTAGTGAACTTGTTCTTTTCTTTAGAAAAAGAGCCGGGTATAAAAGAAACTGACAGACTTCCTTTTATTTCTACTATTTCTTTTGATATTGCAAGTTTTGAGTTGTTTTTCCCCTTATTTAAAGGAGCTACTTTAGTTATTCCCGAACATGAAACTGCCAGTGACGGCAGATTATTTCATGAAATGCTGGATAAAGAGAAAATTTCGCTGGTGGTTGCCACACCTACTACTTACCAAATGCTTTTAGATGCGGGATGGACAAAAAAATTACCTATAAAAATATTTTGCTGTGGTGAACCCTTGCCTCATAAACTGGCTCAGGAGCTTATAAAAAGAAGTGACGAATTGTGGACTTTATATGGTCCTACAGAAGTAACTATTTTTTCATCCTGCAAGCATATAAAAAATGAAGAAACAATAATATCTGTTGGTGCTCCTATAGCTAATATGCAATATTATATAGTTGATGAACAGGGTAAACTTTTACCGCCTAACGCTATTGGCGAAATTGCCATTGGAGGCGATGGGGTAGGAAAGGGATATTTAGGAAAACCAGAATTGACTGCGGCAAAATATATTCCTAATGTTTTTTCGGACAAAAAAGAAGCTGTCATGTACCTTTCCGGAGATTTAGGAAAATTGTTGCCCAGCAATGAAGTGATGTGTCTTGGACGTATTGATCATCAGGTAAAAGTACGGGGGCATCGTATTGAAATTGGCGAAATAGAACATGTTTTAATGTCTGTTAAAGGGATTAAATCAGCAATTGTGTTAGCTAAAGCTGATATTCTTGTTGCTTTTATTGTCGCTGATTACAAAATTATAAAAGAAGCAGATGAAATCAGATTATGGAGAAATGAATTATCTTCACAATTACCGGCTTTTATGGTACCCCATGTTTTTCATATTTTGGATGAAATGCCCAGAACGCTTAATGACAAAGTAGACCGCACCGCGTTATTGGCTTATAAATCGGATGCTGAAAGTGGTGAAAGTTATACAGCTCCTCGTACCAGTGAAGAAGAAATAGTAGCGGCAATTTGGCAGGAAAGTTTAAAAAAAGAGCGTATCGATATTTTTAGTAACTTCTTTGAAATGGGAGGTCATTCTATTATGGCAGTAAATGTAATGGTCGAAATAGAAAAAAAGACTGGCATACGCATTCCTCTTTCTGCTTTATTCCAACATTCAACGGTTGAAAAATTTGCCAAATTAATTAATTTAGAAAGTCAGATTACATCAGATCATCTGGTGCCTCTTAAACCAGGCGGAACCAAAACACCTCTTTTTATCGTGCATGGATCCGGACTTAATATTTTGAATTTTGCACATGTGATCAACCATTTTGATGAGGATCAGCCTGTTTATGGTTTTCAGGGAGTAGGGAATAATGGATATAACAATTGGTTTGAATCTATTGAGGATATGGCTGCCAGATATATAGAATCAATTATGAAGATAAACCCAAAAGGACCTTATGCCATTGCCGGATTTTCGTTTGGAGGTATTGTGGCTTTTGAAATAGCCCGTCAGCTTAAAAAACAAGGCAAAACCGTAAGTCTTATTGCTGCATTAGATACTTATGTTGATTCTTCTTATTACTATGCTTCGGCTACGCAAAAAAAGTTGATGAGGTATTATGACCGTACTTACAGACGTTTAGATTATTTAAAACAAATGCTGACCAGTTGGGATTCATTAAAATTGCGTGTGAATACTAAAAAGATTTATTTGCAAAAAAAATATTTTGGATTAAAAGATAATATGAGCGAACAGGAACGATTAGCTCTTCAGCATTTTATGGAAGCCGATAGAATGGTTGATAAAATTGTAAATCGGTATCATCTTATTCCTCAGCCTTTTGAAGTAGAATTATTTAGAGCCAAAGATGATGAAAATTACAAATTAGATCCCAATCATTTAGGATGGAAAAAGGCTGCATTGAGCGGTGTTAAAATTCATAATATAACAGGTAACCATCTGGGTATCACAGCACCTCCAAATGATAAAGTATTAGCCAGAATGCTACAAAATATTTTAGATGAAAAACACGCCAACAGCTAAACTACTTATTTCATTTTTCAATATAAGAAAGCGTATCTTAATGCCTGATAATGAGTTTTTTTTAAATGAAAATGATATTCGTATCTATTCCATTTATTTACCTGATTTTGCAGATTTAAAATCTGATCTGGCTGAATATCTGAATGTAAAAGAACTTCCTGTATCTTCTAATCTTTATATGAAAATGAATCATGAATTCATTATTTACAGGTCGATATTGAAAATTATTCTTGCTGCCTATTCTAAATTAGATGCAAAAAAAATGGAGTTTGATTACCATTTATATAAAAAACCATACTTAGCATCAAAACCATGGTTGCATTTTAATATTTCCCATTCAGAAGATTATGTAGTGATTGCAATTTCCCGAAGAAATCTGGGAATTGATATTGAATACATTGCACAGGATCTTCCTTTCACCAATTTGATTCCGGAAGTTTTTGAAGAGCGTGAAATTACAGCAATTCATAATTCCAAGGATAAAAAAAGATTGTTTTACAGCTATTGGACAAGAAAAGAAGCCTTTGTAAAAGGGTTGGGAACAGGTATTAATGACAACTTTAAGCATATTCCATGTGCCGATGGTGAGCATATTATTGATGCCGCACTATCTGAAGATACAAAGAACTGGCACGTATGTAATTTTAATCTTTCTGATCATTATATGGGGGCAATAGCTTGTGAATTTTCGTCAGCATTTTCTAAAGATATAGTTATTTATACTGTACCAAACGACATGAACGCTTTGAGAAAAATGATTAATGATTAAATTATTTTTGAGTTGTATAAAAAAGACAACATAATAGAAATCTTCAATAAAAAAATCTTCCTGGTGGAGATTTTTTTTTTGTCTCATATATAGAAGTGATTCTTTTAAAAATCTACTTTATTTAATATTTACCGCAAAAGCAGTAAATATTAAATTATTGACTTTAACGAATATATCTTGCCAAGCTTTTTGTTAAAATTTACTGTAATAACAGTAAAAAAAATAAAATTTTAATCTGTTTTAACTTAACTAATTATTAAAATGATTATTTTTACCGTTAAAACAGTATAAAATGAATGATTTTGATTTAGGCGCTTTAATTAAAGAGCATCGAAAAAAAGCAGGATTGACACAACTTGAACTAGCGAACTTAGCAGGAGTAGGGAAGACTACTGTTTTTGATATTGAAAAAAATAAAGAAACAGTTCGCTGGAACAATCTATTGGCAGTACTTCGGGTTTTGAATATCAAAATAGAATTCAAAAGTCCATTAACTAAATAATCATGAGAAAAGCAATCGTATTTGTACACGGAAAAAGAGCTGGAATTTTAACAGAAATCACCTCAAATAATTATCATTTCGAGTATGATGAAAATTATGAAGGTGATGCTGTTTCATTGACTATGCCTGTAAGTCATAAAAAATATGGTTACAAATCCTTTCCTCCTTTTTTTGAAGGTTTATTACCTGAAGGTGTCATGTTAGAAGGGTTACTACGCATTGTGAAAATTGACAAAAATGATTATTTCTCTCAATTGATAGCAACTGGAAATGATTTAGTTGGAGCAGTAACGGTTAAATTGATGGAAGATGAATAGATGTCCCATTACTTATGAATTATGTGGAACAGATAAGTACAGCGAAAAAGGACTTCGAATGATAGCTCCTAAATTAACTTACTTAAATGATTTACCCTATACAGCAGTTGAACTTCGTCAGGAAGCGGCTAACAGAGCTAAAAAGCTATCTATTCAAGGGGTTCAACCAAAGCTTAGTGCAGCTATTTCAATAGTGGACCAAGAATTTAAAATTGTAGATCAATTTGGAACGTATATTATAAAACCACAGAATGATTTATTTCCACAATTGCCAGAAAATGAAGATGTGACCATGCGAATGGCTAAGGTGTTTGGTTTAGAAGTTCCTTTTCACGGTATGGTATATGCTAAAGACGGTAGTTTGTCTTATTTTATTAAGCGTTTTGACCGATATGGAAAAGGAAAAAAATTGGCAACAGAAGATTTTGCCCAATTAACAGCAAATACACGAGATACAAAATATCGTTTTACAATGGAAAAATTGATTCCTGTACTTGACGAATTTTGTTCATTTCCAGCTATCGAAAAAGCAGATTTTTTTAAAAGAATTCTTTTTTGTTATGTAACTGGAAATGAAGATATGCATTTGAAAAACTTTTCCTTGATAACTAAAAATGGTAAAACAACGCTTACTCCTGCATATGATTTTTTAAATTCCACCATAGCAATTAAAAATCCTGAAGAAGAAATTGCACTGACCTTGAAAGGAAAAAAGAGTAATTTAAAAGCAATTGATTTTGTTGACTATTATGCTAAAGAAAGACTCCAACTTAACGAAAAAACAATTGCGAACATACTGCAACAAATGCAACAAGCAACTCCAAAATGGAAAGAACTACTTGAAATATCTTTTCTGTCACCCGATATGAAAGAAAAGTATTTGAATTTACTAGAAACCAAAACGAAAATGTTCAAGTAATTCAGGTTAAAAAAATATGACTAAAACAGCAATTATTCTCCGCAAAAAAACTTAACAATAAATAATTCTCTTTAAATCTAACTTCAAAAATAAATATCTGTTTTTCAAAGAAACATATTTTGTGTTGTTTATTTTATTAATCGTCTTAAAGTTACTTCTGAAATTTCAAAGAAAACAACAGCTTCTTTAACCGATAAATAATGTTTTGAAAGTAAATCATCTTTGGCTATAATTGGTTTAACCTTTGGAACTACAATAATATTTTCTTTTTGTTGTTTCCTCCAATTTCTCTTAAAACATAATTTAGAACAATAGATATCTTTACTACTTTTTGAGGTAAATTCTTCATTAAATACTACACATTTTCTTCTGATAGTCAGATGACTCATTACAATATTTTATTTAGTTACTGCATTGAAAACCATTGTTTTATTAGTAAATCAAAATTCGAAAGTAACCTTCCTTTACTCATAAGGTTTTACAGACTATGGTAGTATAAAGTTCCTGAAAAAACTCTGATTTCAAAACATAGTAGTACAATTAGTAGACTGAATATAGTAAATAAGGGTAAACAAAGTTATCTATGAATTTTTAGAATCTCTTTGTTTATAGCGCTTGAAACGTAGAAATATGATGGTTTGTAATGTTTTGTTACTTCCCGATACAAAAATTAGCAAAAATATTTCCCAGTAATTCATCATTTGTGACCTGGCCAGTTATGGTTCCAAATTGATATAAAGCTTCTTTAATATCTAATGCCATAAGGTCGCTGGAAAGGTTAGTCTCTAGTCCGTATTTTACTTTTTGGATTTCATTTAAAGCTTTTAATAAAGAATCGTAATGTCTTGTATTGGTAACGATTGTTTCGTTGTTTCGTAAAGCACCTGTGTTAACAAAAGAAAGGAGTTGGTTTTTCAATTCATTAATTCCTACTTTGTTTTTAGCAGAAATAAATTGAAGTTGTGTGTTGTGTGTTGTGAGTTGGGTTTCAATTAAATTAATTTTTTCTGCAGAAAGTAAATCCATTTTATTGATGACAATTAAAAGTGGTTTGAGTGGAAATTGGTTTTTAATTTTTTCAATCTCAATTTTAAGTGCTTCTAAACTCACCACCGATAACTCATAACTATCAACCAAATATAAAACTACCTGTGCTTGTTCTATTTTTTCGAAAGTCTTTTTGATTCCGATACTTTCTACAATATCTTTAGTTTCACGGATTCCCGCAGTATCAATGAATCTAAAACCAATTCCACCAATGACTAATTCGTCTTCTATGGTATCACGAGTGGTTCCGGCAATGTCGGAAACAATGGCACGTTCTTCATTCAATAAAGCATTTAATAAAGTAGATTTTCCAACGTTGGGTTCACCCACAATGGCTACAGGAATCCCATTTTTGATTACGTTTCCTACGGCAAATGAATCAATCAGTCGCTTTAAAACAAATTCGATGCGGTTCAATAATTCGTTAAACTGACTTCTGTCGGCAAATTCGACATCTTCTTCAGCAAAGTCTAATTCGAGTTCGATTAAAGAAGCAAAATTCAATAATTCTTCACGCAGTTTAGCAATTTCGTTCGAAAATCCGCCTCGCATTTGCTGCATTGCAATTTGGTGTGAAGCTTCATTGTCTGACGAAATCAAATCGGCTACGGCTTCTGCCTGAGATAAATCTAGTTTTCCGTTCAGGAAAGCACGTAACGTAAATTCGCCTGCATCAGCCATTCTGCAACCATTTCGTAGCAATAATTGGATAATTTGCTGCTGAATGTAAGTAGAGCCATGACACGAAATTTCAACAGTATTTTCGCCTGTGTAAGAGTTAGGTCCTTTAAAGATAGAAACTAATACTTGATCTAAGGTTTTAGCGCCATCAACAATATGTCCTAAATGCAGTGTATGTGTTTTTTGCGTTGTTAAATCTTTATTTTTAATTGACTTAAAAACGGCATTGGCAATACGGATGGCTTCTTGACCTGAAATTCGGATGATGGCAATTGCTCCAGCTCCTGAAGGTGTGGCTAGTGCTACTATGGAATCGTTGTTTAGCATTTTCTTAATTATTGGCTGCAAAGGTACTAAATCTAATGAAGTATTGTTTGGCGTGCGAATATAAAACCACAATTTGTTGGGAATTCCAGCGTTAAAATTGTATCTTTATTTTGTTCTTTATGTTTAATTCTATAACTCATTTACAATGAAACGCATTTTATTTCCTACCGATTTTTCTGAAGCAGCAACGAATGCTTTTGTACACGCCTTAGAATTTGCTAAAAGTATTGATGGGGAGTTGGTGTTGCTACACGCTTTCGAATTGCCTATTTACGACAATCAATATTTTCCTGAAAATTACATGATTATTTATGAATCGATAGAATTAGCTGAATTTGAACATTTTAAAGACGAGTTACCTAAACTTCGAGCAATTGCTCAAAAACGAAATCTAGGCGATATTAGAATGACTCACCGCTTAATGGACGGAGGTTTGATGTTTGCCGTTGAAAAAGCAATCAAAGAAGACAAAATTGATTATGTAATTATGGGAACAGAAGGAGCAACAGGCTGGATAGATGCTTTATTTGGAACGAATACAACGGCAGTTATTTCAGATGTGGATATTCCTGTTTTTAGTGTTCCAGTCAATGCTAAATTTAAAAGCATAAAAAATATTGCATTTACAACCCGTTTTAGACCTAAAGACAAAAAAGCGTTGAAGAAAGTTTTAAAATTAGCTAAAAAGCTAGATGCAAAAGTGAAATGTCTTTATGTTAAAACCGATTCTTCGGATGTTAGTAAGGAAACTATAAAAGAATGGGAAAATGAATTTGTCAGTGATACAGTAGAATTTAATGTGGTTTTTAGTGATGATGTCAAAGAGAGTATTCTTGATTTTATTTTATATAAAGAGATAAATGTTTTGACTATGCTAACATACAAACGCAGTTTTTTCGAAAACTTATTCCATCATAGTTTGACTAAGGATTGTGCTGCCAGTTTGGATATTCCTATTTTGGCTATTCCTATAGAATAGTTGTTTTTTAACGAAATATTTTCTACTTTTTTATCAGCCTGGTTTATATTTGTCTTTCATTTGATACATTATGGACATTTATAAATCTAAGGTTACTTTTTTTACTAGCGAATTAAGCAAAATCAACAAAAAATACAATTCCATCAGTTTGTTCCGATTGTTGAGTATTTTTTTGTTTTTAACTTCAATCTATTTTTACATTCAAAAATTGGAAGGATTTTGGGTTCTTTTGGCTGTGTTGTTTTTTGCTTCTTTTTTGATTTTGATGCGAATTCATTCTCGTTTGTCTTTTCAAAGACTTTTAACGAAAGCATTGATAAAAATCAATGAAGATGAAATTTCGTTTCTAAAAAGAGAAAAAATCCCTTTTGAAAATGGTGAAGAATTTCAAGACTATCATCATCCGTATGCTTACGATTTGGATATTTTTGGAGCAAATTCGTTGTTTCAATACCTCAATAGAACTGCAACTTTTATTGGAAAAAAGACATTAGCTGCTTCTTTACTACATAAAGTTTCTAATCAGGAGATTGTAGATAATCAGCAGTCAATTAAAGAATTGAATCAGAAATTAGATTGGAGACAGGAATTTTTGGCTTTAGCCAAAGTAAGTCAGGACAATCAAAACAGTTATGAGACTTTGTTGAAATGGAATAAAAATTCCAGTGCCGATTTATCAAAAACAACTATCATTCTTTCTTATGTTTTTCCTGCGTTGTTTTTAGGAACATTAATTACTTATTTGATTACTAGCAGCACCGTTTTTTTAAGTTGTTTGTCGTATATATTTATTATTAATTTAATGTTTTTGGGAAAGTTTATCAAACGCATTCAAAGCGAAATTGCGAATGCTGAAAACATCGATAAGATTATTGCCCAATACGGTTTGTTAGTTAAAAAAATTGAAGATGAAAAATTTCATTCTCAAAAGTTAATCGATTTACAAAAAAGACTACAATTCAAATCAACTAATGCGAGTACGCATTTGAAAAAATTATCAGAGTTGTTTTCAAGAATGGATACTATTGGTAATTTATTTACAGCCACAGTTTTCAATGGTACTTTTCTCTTTAATTTTCATGTTTTAAAAGCCTTATTGAATTGGAAAAAAGAACATTCTGAAGTTCTTGAAGATTGGTTAATTGTAATTGGCGAATTCGAAAAATTGAATAGTCTGGCTAATTTTTCCTATAATAATCCTGAATTTGCTTATCCGGAATTGAATTCCGATTATAAAATTAATTTTTCAAATCTTGGTCATCCTTTATTGAATCCCGAAACTAGAGTAGGGAATGACACGCTGTTTTATCCTCAATCATTTGTGATTTTGACCGGTTCCAATATGTCGGGTAAAAGTACTTTTTTGAGAAGTTTAGGAATCAATATGGTTTTAGCAGGAACGGGTTCTGTAGTTTGTGCGAGTGAGGCTCAGGTACATCCTTTGCCAGTTTTGGTTTCTATGCGATTATCAGATTCTTTGTCGGATAGTGAATCCTATTTCTTTGCCGAAATAAAACGTTTGAAACAAATTATGGATGGTTTAGAAGTTCAGCCCGCTTTTGTATTATTGGATGAAATTTTAAGAGGAACTAATTCCGATGATAAACGTAACGGAACTATTGAAGTTCTTAAAAAAGTAATTGCTAAAAAAGCCATTGGAGTTATTGCAACACACGATATTGAAGTTTGTTTGACTACCAATGAATATCCCGAAATATTAAGTAATAACTGTTTTGAAGTCGAAATAAAAAATGATGATCTTCATTTTGATTATAAACTTCGAAAAGGAATTTGTAAAAATAAAAGCGCTACGTTTTTGATGAAGAAAATGGAAATTATTTGATGTTAAACTAAATTTAGAATTTAGATTTGACCGCAAATTGCTTCGTCTGTTCGCTGTCGCTCGAGTCAAAAATTAAAAATTTAAGTACTTAAAGTTTGACTTATATGTTCTGTAGTAGATATACAGAACGGTAATCTTAGTTTTATAAACTTATATGACTTATGTGGTAAAAAAAATCAATCTTTATTCAGTAATTATAAAACAAAAAAAACCGCTTTTCTAGGAGGAATCGCGGTTTTTTTAAATATAAAAAATGGTTGGTTAATAGCGTAATATTTTACAATGATAAGTATTTTATTTTTAAATCAAAAATAAAACCCATCATTTTTTAAGATTTGTTTAACTATTTAACATTACAGGCATAACTAGCATAGTTACTGTTTCGCCATCTTCTAATCCATCAATTGGAGTTAAAATTCCGGCACGATTAGGCAACGACATTTCCAGCATAATCATATCTGATTGTAGGTTAGTTAACATCTCAGTTAAGAAACGGGAATTGTAACCTATTTGCATGTCATCTCCTTGATAATCACAAGTTAATCTTTCTTCGGCCTTGTTTGAATAATCGATATCTTCAGCAGAAACATTCAATTCAGCACCCGCAATTTTCAAACGAATTTGGTGCGTAGTTTTGTTCGAAAAAATAGCCACACGACGTACAGAACTCAAAAATTGAGAACGGTCAATCATTAATTTATTTGGATTTTCTTTTGGAATTACCGCTTCGTAATTTGGATATTTTCCATCAATCAAACGACACATTAATACGTAGTTATCAAAAGAAAAAGTAGCATTCGAATCGTTATATTCGATTTTTACTTCAGCATCAGATGTTGACAGAATATTTTTTAGAATTGTTAAAGGTTTCTTTGGCATGATAAAATCAGCTACCTGAGATGCAGTAACATCTGTACGGGCATATTTTACTAATTTATGAGCATCTGTAGCAACAAAAGTCAAACCTTGTGGAGAAAACTGGAAAAACACTCCTGACATTACTGGACGTAAATCGTCGTTTCCAGCTGCAAAAATAGTTTTGCTTACCGCTGTAGCTAATACATCAGCAGGAACTAAAGTTACGGAAGGTTCGTCAAGGTTGACTGCTTTTGGGAATTCTTCTCCTGGAGCATAAGCCAAGGCATATTTTCCTGAATTAGAACTAATTTCTATAGTGTTATTCTCTTCAACAGTAAAAGTTAAGGGTTGTTCAGGAAATGTTTTTAAGATTTCCAAAAGCAATTTAGCAGGTACAGCAACACTACCTACACTGGTAGAATCGATAGCTAAAGTAGCAGACATTGTAGTCTCTAAATCAGACGAAGAAACGGTTAGCTCATTATTGTCTAATTCAAATAAGAAGTTATCCAGAATAGGCAACGTATTACTGCTATTAATGACGCTTCCTAAAACTTGTAATTGCTTTAATAAGTACGAACTCGATACTATAAATTTCATATGAAGATTATATTTGTTTTTTTATTGGAATAGAGTATCTTTTTATAGAATTGGTAAATGATACACTTTTACAAATATATCGTAAACAAATCTAGTATTGAAAATTTTTTATTAACATCTATCTGCTGTATTTACGCTTTCTTAAAAAGCCAAATACAAGTCCAAAAATTGCTAAAATTAGAATTGGAAGCCCGATAGTTATGACTTGCGTCTGGGTATAATTTTCATATACTTTTTCTTTATCCAGTAATGGCAAATCCAAATCCTTTGATCGAATGTTAATAAGTCCCGTATCGTCCAGCAAGTAATTGACGCAATTGAGCAGAAAATCTTTATTATCGTATAAATTTCCAGAACGTTGATCAAAACCTAATTCGACAGGTTCGTAATTTTTATCCAATTGATTTTTGATGATATCACCATCCGAAATCACAATCATTTTACTGGCTTTTCCTGTGGCTTCAAAATTATTTTGGTCGAAAGCTAAAACTCTGTTTTGAAATACCGAATGAAAGTTGCCTTCCAATAAAACTGCCATTGGAAGATTTCCTGTATTTGGGTAGTGATTTGGGCTGGTTTCCTCGGTTACAATATTCAAATTAATTTCGGTAGGTGTTCCAATTTTTTTAGAATATTGAGATGATTTTAGCAGTACTGTTTTCTTTATTCCGTTTTTTAAAGTATCCATTGGATTAGCAAAATCAAATTTGATCCCACCCAAATTTTTCACAATAGGATGTTGGCTTTCTGGATAAACCAAAGGCGCAAATTTCCAATTGAAAGCCTGGTATTGCGTCGCACTTCCTTGTTCGCCAGTAGCCAGTTTTATAGGACTTCCTTGTTCATCTTTTACAATATCAGGATTGATTCTAATACCATATTTAAAAAACATATCGTTTAGATTCAAATCTCTTGGAAAAGCAAGAGTAGCTCCGGCATCGTTGTACAAACTGTCCATTTCAACCGTTACCTGATCGACTAACCAAATCGTTTTTCCACCATTGATAATGAATTGGTCTAAAACTTGTTTTTCAGCATCAGAGAATGCTTCGGTAGGTTTGGCAATAATAGCCAAATCGTATTTTTTTAATGCTTCTAAGCTGTTAACGGGACTTTTAGCAACAGAATCTAAGGTAAATGGACCAATGTGGTAACTCTCTCTTATTTGTAAAAGAAACTTAGCAATAAAAACATCCTGGATTTCGCCATTTCCTTTAATTACAGCAATCTTTTTTTGTTTTTCTTTGGTGATTTTATTCAAAGCATCGGCAATGGAATATTCTAAATGCTGTACCGATCCAATTACTTTTTCGGTAGTTGAAGCGCCCATGATGTTTTTCAATAGCGGAATATTCACTTCCTTATTTTGATAAACTGCAATTGCCCAAGGAAAAACCATAGCTTGGGATTGTTTTCCTTTGTCGTCCACCGTAATATTTACAGGTGTTAATCCTTTCATGTACAGCGTTTTTATGTTGTCCATGCTGGCATCTTTATTTTCCAGAGGATTTACAAATTCGAAATTAATATTCGAATTATACGCTTGAAATTCTTCGACTAATTCTCGGGTTTCCTGTTGTAATCTTTTGAATTCAGCAGGCAAATCGCCTTCCATATAAATTTTTATCGAAAGCGGTTCTTTTACCTGCTTGATAATATTTAAAGAAGTTTCAGATAAGGTATAACGATTGTCCTTAGTTAAATCAAATCGGTGAAAAAACGAATTTCCAATTAGGTTTAAAATTATCAGAATTGCAAGGGTAATCAATACTGATTGTAAGTTTCTTTTTTTAGCAGCTATCATTACAGTTTAAAAGATTTAAGTTGGTAAACAGTAAACGAAAGAAAAGCCACTACAAGACTTACAAAATAAATAATATCACGAGTGTCAATTACGCCGCGGCTCATACTTTTAAAATGATTTTGCATTCCTAAAACTGAAATAAATGACGAAAAAGAAGGAATGATGGAAGAGAAACCTTCGAATCCAAAATAGAAAAAGAAGCACAAAAAAACAGCCAGAATAAAGGCTACAATTTGGTTATCTGAAAGAGTAGAAGTAAAAATTCCGATAGCGGTATAAGCGCCAATTAAAAATAAAAGTCCGAAATAAGAACCTATAGTGCTTCCCATATCGATATTGCCTTCGGGCATTCCTAAATCCGAAATGACTGCTACATAAATAAATGTTGGAATAATAGCGATGATGATTAGTAATACAGCTCCAAGAAATTTTCCGTTTGCTATTTGCCAAATAGACAATGGTTTAGTTAATAGTAATTCAAGTGTTCCTTGTTTTCTTTCGTCAGAGAAAGAACGCATGGTTACAGCAGGAATTAAGAAAATTAAAATCCATGGCGCAAGCGTAAAAAAGGGAGTCATATCGGCAAAACCCGAATTTAGAATATTGTAATCGCCTTCAAAAACCCACAGAAATAATCCGTTAATGATTAGAAAAATGGCGATAACTAAATAGCCTATGGGAGAACCAAAAAAGGATTTAATTTCACGTAATAATAAGGCTTTCATGTATTGATTCGTGTATTTGTTAGTTTGGTTATTTGAAAATATTAATTCTTAAATTCGATAGTAACGGCATCACGATAATTGAGTCCTAATAAGCTGCTTGCTGAACCAATTTTGGATGGATTGCTTCTAAAAATGGCAATTTCGAGATAACCTGCTTCATTGAAAATAGCGAGTTTTTCGCCTTCGTAATTCTTAATTGGATATTTGTCTGAAATAGCAATTGCCGAATAATTGGGTAATATGGTTTTAATATTTTTAGTCTTCATCTGGATTTCATACGGTCGGCCTTTAGCTACTTCCAGAAATTGTTTCTTGGTAATATTGGTCACCACATTCCCAAAATGATCGATGTAAATAACGTGACCTTTTAAACTGTTATTGTCATTTGCGGTTACGGCTTTCATTTCCGTCACTTCCTTAACTGAGTTGATTTCTCTACCAATTACGTTGAGCAAACCGCCTTTGGCAATATGACAAGCCACGGTTACAAAAACATCCAATCCCGAAGCATCACTAGGCAAACGGTCATGAATATTGATAGCTACGATTTTTTGCGGAACTATTTTTTGCGAAAGCATACTTAGAATCCCATTATCGGCAGCAATAAAATACGAATCGTTCCATTGCATTACAATGTGTAGATTTTCTTTATTTAATTCCATGTCAACCCCAATGAGGTGGACGGTTCCTTTAGGAAAGCTAGCATAAGCAGCACTAATGATATAGCTGGCTTCTACGGTGTTAAAAGGGTCTATATCATGCGAAATATCAATAATTTGAGCTTCTGAGTATTCAGATAGAATTTTCCCCTTCAGTGCACCTACAAAGTGATCTTTCAAGCCGTAATCGGTAGTAAGGGTAATTATTGACATATTTTTGTTTATAACTATTGGTGAAATCTAAACTTAATTTTCATTAAATTTGAGAAATGCAAAGCTAATAATAGTAAATTCAAAAAAGCAAAAAAGCAAAAACAAATTCTAAATATTAACCAAATAAAACCTAAGGTATAAGAACCTTTAGGATTAGATTTTAACCGATTTAATAATATTATAAAATTATACCCTTTGAACGAAAGAATCATCGAGCTCATAGACATCGCTCCAAAAGAGTTTTGGGGTGCTCAAGACACTCATCTTGAAATCATTAAAAAATATTATCCAAAATTAAAAATAGTTGCCAGAGGGACAACTTTAAAAGCATTTGGAGAAAAAGACATTCTGGACGAGTTCGAAAGGCGTTTTCAAAGATTAATGCTTCATTTTACCCGCTACAACAACATTGATGACAATGTAATTGAGCGTGTAATTTTAGGAGATGTTCAAGACGACAAAAAAATGAGTCCGAATGACAAAATTTTAGTGCATGGAGTAGGTGGCAAAATTGTAAAAGCCATGACACCTAACCAGCAATTATTAGTTGATACAATTAATAAAAACGACATGGTTTTTGCAGTTGGACCAGCCGGAACGGGTAAAACCTATACGGGTGTGGCAATGGCGGTAAAAGCATTGAAAGAAAAGCAGGTAAAACGAATTATTTTAACACGTCCGGCTGTAGAAGCAGGAGAAAATTTAGGTTTTCTCCCTGGAGACATGAAAGAAAAATTAGATCCTTACATGCAACCGCTTTATGATGCTTTGCGTGATATGATTCCGAATGAAAAATTAGAAGAATATATTACCAAAGGAATTATCCAAATTGCACCATTGGCTTTCATGCGTGGAAGAACCTTAGATCATGCGTTTGTAATTCTGGACGAAGCACAAAATACAACCCATTCGCAAATGAAAATGTTTTTAACCCGTATGGGAAAAAACGCAAAATTCATGATTACAGGCGATCCAGGACAGGTTGATTTACCTCGAAGAACCATTTCAGGATTAAAAGAAGCGTTATTGGTTTTGAAAGACATTGAAGGAATTGGAATCATTTATCTTGACGATAAAGATATTGTAAGACACCGATTAGTTAAAAAGGTAATTGACGCTTATAAGTATACTGAAAATGTGGATTAAATTATAAATTGTATAACAAGTTTTTCACCACTGATTCATAGATTTTCTAAATGATTATTAAAGTAATCGGTGAAAATCTTTTTAATCTGTCGCAAATTTTGTTGTTTTGCCACAACTTTATTAATAGTCAAATAAAAATTATCAAATAATATTCTAGCTGCGACCCCAATTGGGGTCGTAGTTTTTTAATAAATACCACAAATAATATTGAAGAACGTAATTATAACTGGAGCATCAGGAGGAATAGGAAAAGAAATGGCATTACATTTTGCAGCAAACAACTGGAATGTTATTGCTACAATGCTCTGTTTAGAACATGGAAAAGAACTACAAAATGTAAAAAACATTAAATGTTATTTATTAGACGTTACTTCTACAGAAAGTATTGCTGCAGCCAAACAACAAATCCTGACTGACTATAAAACCATAGATGTAGTTATTAATAACGCAGGAATAGGGTATAGGAGTTTTGTGGAATTTTCTGAAGATGAAGAAATTAACAATATTGTGGATGTCAACTGGTTAGGAGTAGTAAAGGTTTGTCGTGCTTTTACGCCTGTTTTTAGAACACAAAACAAAGGACATTTTATTAATATTTCATCCATTGCGGGCTTAGTCAATTTGCCGTTAGGAAGTTTTTACCATTCTACTAAACATGCTGTGGAGAGTTTCTCTGAATGTATGGCGTATGAATTGATGAATTTTAATATTAGCGTTTCTACAGTGCAATTTGGAAATACACCATCTAATTTTCAAAAAAACGTAACCAAATGCAATGCAACTCCTTTAAAATGCTACAACGAATTAATGCACAAAATAAGCAGCATAGTTGAATGCAAAACCAATAAAAATAGTGACTTAAAACAATCAATTATTGAAAAGGTTTTAAAAATTGCCGAAAATCCACCCAAGAAATTCAAACGCAATACTATTGGTTTTGATGCCAATGCGCTCAATGTTCTGCGTAATTTTCTAGGCTATCGATTGTTTGGAAGAATTATACGGTATTCGGTTTTTAAGTGATATTATAAAATTAGCATTACGTTAATTTGCTGTTATTTCAACAATTATTTGGTGTGCTTTCTTTCTATTTTGAATATTTTTGCAATTAATTAGATTGAAAGAGAATATGATACAAGAAAATATAAAAGTAATTATAAGCGATTTAGACGGAACATTACTAAACAGCGACCACCGAATTTCAGAATATACTAAAGAAGTTTTTAGAGAACTACACCAACAAGATTATTTAATAATTGTAGCCACTGGACGTCATCACCTGGATGCGATGCCAATAATTGAAACTCTAGGTTTTCCAATTTATTTAGTGACTTCAAACGGAGCGCGTATTCATACTCCTGAAAAGGAATTGCTATTTTCAACCAATATGAATAGTAGTGCCGTACAATCAGTTTTAGAGATGGATATTCCGGACGATTTTACTACCGTTCTATTTAAAGAAAATGTATGGCAAACCAATAAAAACAACGATAAATTATTGGAATTTCAAACGGAACTGAATTACGTTCCGGAATTAGTAAACTATAAAGAAGTGACTGATTTTGATGTGATTAAAATATTTTTTACTCACGAAAGTCACGGAAAACTAATTGAGTTAAGAGAAAAAATTCTGGAAAAACATCCTGACATTTTTAGTCATGCTTTTAGTTTGCCGCATTGTTTGGAATTTATGGACAAATCGGTAGATAAAAGTGTGGCAATAGCGCAAATTTTAGCAATCGAAGGATATCAATTCGATCAGGCTGTTTCTTTTGGAGATGGATATAATGACGAAGGAATGTTGAACGCTTCTGCTAAAGGTTTGGTAATGGGTAATGCGCCTGATAGTTTGAAAAATAAATTGTCTCATCTTGAAGTGATTTCTAATAATCATAAAGACGGAGTTGCAAATTATTTGGTAGAAAAATTACTAAAAAATGTGAGTTTGGCAACCAAATAAAATTTGATTTTTTAGCCACAGATTACACAGATTAGCACAGATTTTTTTCTTTGTGAGCTTAAGATGCTATAGTGCTCTTTGTGGTTTAATAAAAAACTTTGTGACTTTTGTGGTTGAATTATTTAGAAAAGCAGAATTTTAAATCTTTAAAATCCTTTTAACCTGCCTGTCGGCAGACAGGTCTGTAGCAAAAAAAGCCATAAAAGTAAACAGCACTTTCTTTGCTTTTCTGTCTAAAATAATCCTAAATTTGCATTCTTATAAAATCAACGCAATACCTATCTAGATGAGCAATACAATCACTACCACTAATTTTAATTTTCCAGGTCAAAAATCGGTTTATAGAGGAAAAGTAAGAGAAGTTTATAATATTAATGACGAATTATTAGTAATGGTGGCAACCGACAGGCTTTCGGCTTTTGATGTGGTTTTACCAAAAGGAATTCCTTATAAAGGACAAATTCTGAACCAAATTGCTACTAAATTCATGGAATTGACTCAGGATATTGTTCCAAACTGGTTGATTGCTACTCCAGATCCAAGTGTTGCTGTAGGTCATTTATGTGAACCTTTTAAGGTGGAAATGGTGATTCGTGGATATTTATCAGGTCACGCTTCACGCGAATATGCTCTTGGAAAAAGAGAAATTTGTGGCGTAACAATGACTGAAGGTTTAAAAGAAAACGATAAATTTCCAGAGCCATTAATCACGCCAACTACAAAAGCAGATAATGGAGAACACGATGCAGATATTTCCAGAGAAGCTATTCTTTCTAAAGGAATTGTAAGCGAAGAAGATTATGTAGTTTTAGAAAAATATACAAGAGCTTTGTTTCAAAGAGGAACTGAAATTGCTGCAAGTCGAGGATTGATTTTGGTAGATACCAAATATGAATTTGGAAAAACAAAAGATGGACAAATTGTTTTAATTGACGAAATTCATACTCCGGATTCTTCTCGTTATTTTTATGCAGAAGGATATCAGGAAAGACAAAACAATGGTGAAGAACAAAAACAATTATCGAAAGAATTTGTACGTCGTTGGTTAATTGAAAATGGTTTCCAGGGACAAGAAGGACAACAAATTCCTGAAATGACTGACGAATACATCGAAACGGTTTCAGACAGATATATCGAATTATACGAAAATATCATTGGAGAAAAATTTGTAAAAGCAGATATTTCGAACATCAATGAAAGAATCGAAAAAAATGTTGTGGCTTATTTAGCCAGTCAAAAATAATTCTAAAAAGCTTTAAAATTCAAAATCCGTCTCGTGCTGAACAAGGCGGATTTTTTTATGGTTTTCCTAAATATAGTTTAAAGTGATACAGCTTCTTTTTTAAAATAGTTAAGTTTGTAAAAAAATAATGGTATGAATATCCTACTTGTTGAAGATGATAAAAGAATTAGTGATTTTGTAATCAAAGGGCTTCAGGAAAATGGTTTCAATGTTCATTTGACTGAAAATGGGGTTGAAGCCAGAGAACTACTTTTATCAGCGCAATGGGATATTATTTTAATGGATATTATGCTTCCCGATATTAGCGGAATTGAATTGGTAAAACTCATTCGTTATAAAAAGAAAAAAACTCCTGTAATTATGTTGAGCGCTTTAGGCGATGCAGATGACAAAGTAGATGCATTAGATTCTGGGGCTGACGATTATCTGGTTAAACCTTTTCATTTTAAAGAATTAATTTCCAGAATAAATGCGCTGGTAAGAAGAACAAAATTCAATCACGAAGAAAAAAACAGTTCCTATACTTGCGGAACCATTTCGGTTAATACTGATGAACATAAAGTGTTAATTGACAATGTTGAGATTGAACTTTCTCCACGAGAATATAAATTGCTTTTGTATTTGATAGAAAATAAAAACAAAGTATTAGCACGTACTCAAATACTTGGCAACGTTTGGGGGATTAATTATGATACTAATACAAATGTTGTGGATGTTTATATTTCCTATTTGAGAAATAAAATGAAACTCAATTCTACAGTTTTACAAACTATCGTGGGTACGGGATACATGCTTAAAGAGGTTTAAATGAAAATTAAAAATAGACTTACCATTCTTTCTTCGGTTACTTTTGGCGTAGTTTTTATTATTGCTGCTTTAATTATTTACGTCGCATTTTATCGTAGTTCTGAAAAAAGAATTTATGATAATATGCAAAAAAACTGCCTGCTTTCGGCGATTTATTATCTTGAAAAAGACGAATTACCGATCAGTGAGCACAAACAAATTAAAGAACAATACAACGAGAATATTAAGGATGTAGCGGTTGGAGTTTATAACGAAAAAAACGAAGTTCAGTATGGTTCGAACCTGAGTTTACAAGCAATAACTCCAGCGGTATTAGAAAAGGCGAGAAAGAATAAAAAAGTAATGTTTGAATCTGAAAATCATTTTTATTTTGGTGTTTTTTACCGAGATAATCAGGGTGATTTTGTAGTTTTTATTGAAGCTAATGATTATGAATTTAAAACTCAAAATCGTCAGCTAATGATTATTATGGCTGTTGTATTATTTGCAGGTTTATTAGTTATTTATCTTTTGAGTTTATTTTTATCTAAAATTGCATACAAACCCATCGATGATATTATCAAACAAGTGAATGAAATTGAAGCTTCATCTTTAGATCAGCAAATTGTGAATTTGAATACTAATGATGAAATTCAAAATTTAATAGAAAGCTATAATAATTTATTTCAAAGGTTATCCAATACTTTTAAAACTCAAAAAAATTTCATCAACTATATTTCTCATGAATTTAAAACGCCTTTGGCATCTATATCGGGACATTTAGAAGTTTTTGCGCAAAAAGAACGCACTCCGCAAGAATATCAGGAAACAACAACAAAGGTTTTAAACAATGTTTATGAAATTGAAGAAATACTAAATACCTTGATGATAGTTTCCGGACTTAAATCAGAAATGCTACAAAAAGAAAGTTTTAGGGTGGATGAACTGATTTGGAATTGTAGCGACAAAATCACCAATATTAATAAATTTTCTGCTGCCAGACTTCGTATAGAATTAGAAATACAGGAAGAAAGTAATCTTACGGTAAAAGGAAATGAGTCAGAAATAAGCATTGCCGTTTATAATATTATTGAAAATGCAATCAAATATTCTGATGAGCCTGTTGTGATATCACTTTTATTAATCGAAAATCAAGTTCAAATAAAGGTTAAGGATTTTGGAAGGGGAATTAAAGAAAATGATTTGCAGCACATTCGAGAAACCTTTTACAGAGGCAGTAATGTTGGAAAAGTACAGGGAAGTGGTATCGGACTTTCTCTAGCTTCCATTTTATTTGCTAAGAATAATATTAACTTTCAAATAACTTCAAAAGAGAACGAGGGAACTGAAGTTATTATCACTTTTGCAAAACTCTAATCAGTTTCTAATACCGTTCTTACTTCTTTCTAATTTGGTTTAAAGATGGGTTTAATACAAGGGCAATAACTTTGCTTATTATTAAATCACAAGCTTTGAAACAATTTATCTTACCCTTTGTTTTTCTTTTTTCAGTTTTGGCAACTGCACAAAATGCAGTAAACGATACTATTCTTTTAAGTCGAAAGAATGCCGAAACTCTATTTCTACAAAATAACCTCAGTTTGATTGCTGAAAGGTTAAATATTGATATTGCCCAAGCGCAAATCATTCAGGCAAAACTATGGCCAAATCCTACCTTTTCGATTAATGAATTTAATCTTTGGCGTAATACAGGTTCTGAGGAATTACCTGCAATTTGGGGAAATTATGGTCGTTTTCAGGAATTTGGTGCCAGTTTAGAACAGCTAGTCTATACCGCGGGAAAGCGTAAAAAAATGATTGCCATTGAAAAAGTCGGCGCTGACATGGCATTAGAATATTACAAAAATTTCCTGAGAAATCTAAAAATGGAATTTCGTAACAATCTTACGGCAATGCAATACAATCAAGCCAAAAAAACGGTTTACCAAAAACAATTGCAGTCCGTTCAGAATCTGACTAAAGCTTATGCCATTCAAGTGAAAGAAGGTAATATTAGCCAAGGTGATTACATTAGACTAAAAGCATCAGAATTAGAATTTCTTAACGAAATCAATGCAATAACTATAGAAAACAATTCACTGCAAAGTGAAATGAAAAAGCTATTGCACCTTTCTCCTCTAAGTTATATAAAATTAAGTCAGGACGATGCCATTCCTGATATGAATGCTGTAAACGACTTGAACATTCTAAATAGTCTGGCAGATGATGCAAATTATAGACCTGACGTCAAATTAGCAAAACTCAACGAAAAGTACAATCAAAACCAATATGTTTATCAAAAAGCTTTAAAAACTCCCGATATAACATTAGAAGCATCTTATGATAGAGGTGGAAATATTATGCAAAATTTCTTTGGGCTTGGTTTTTCAATTGATTTGCCTTTTTTTGATAGAAATCAAGGAAATATTAAAGCAGCACAATTTTCTGTTGAGCAAAGTAAATTGAATAAACAAGAAGTTTTAAACAATGCACAAGCTGAAATTCTTGAAACTTACAACAATTTTAAAGCAGTACAAAAATTATATGAAAACATTGGAACTGATTACCAAATAAAACTGGATAAAATGTTAGACAGCTATCTAACAAGTTTTAAAAATAGAAACATAAGTCTACTGGTTTATCTGGATTATGTTGAAGCCTATCTGAATAATAAGATGATTTTATTAGACACACAAAAAGAATTGAATAATCGTTTGGAAGAATTTAAAAATGCCAGCGGACAAGAATTAAACTAAAAAATATGAAACACACTATTTTATTACCCATAACACTTATTTTGTTAGCCTACGGATGCGCTGAAAAGAAAGAAGATGATAAAAAAGCTTCTAGTGAAAAATTTTGTCTGACACCTAAACTAAAAGAAAAAATAAGCATTGAAACTGTTCAAATCTTACCTGTAACAGAGAGTTTTTTCTTTAACTGGAAACGTTGCTTACAATGCTGATGATGTTGTTCAATTTTCAAGTTTATTCAACGGTTTAATAACCAATACTTTTTTCTCACTAGGAGATTATGTAAAAAAAGGACAGGTTTTAGCTGAAATCAAAAGCACAGAATTGAACAGTTTACAAGCCGAACACAAGTCGTTACAATCACAGTTATTAGTTGCCAAAAGAAAACTGCAAGCCACAAAATCGATGTATGAAAACGAAATTGCTTCTCAAAGTGATCTTATTCAAGGACAAAGCGAAGTAGATGTTTTAAAATCTTCGATAGAAAATGTAGAACAGAATTTAGCTTTATATAGTGCCAGTGGCGAAAAATCAGTTTTCCAAATTAAAGCTCCCGTAAACGGATATATTGTTTCAAAAAACATGAGTCCTGGAACTCAAATTAATGACAATGAAGGTTCTCTTTTTACTATTTCCAATCTTTCTAAAGTATGGGTAATGGTGAATATATATTCTATGAATTTGAAAGATGTTCACGAAGGAATGGAAGTAAAAATTACCACGCCTGCTTATCCTAATCAGGTTTTTAGTGGAAAAATCACTAAACTATCACAAGTCTTTGAATCGGATGAACATGTTCTTAAGGCAAGAATTGTTATGGATAATGCAAATTTAAAGCTTAAACCAGGTTTAACTGCAGACGTGTTGATTAATAAAAAAACAAATCAAAAGGATATGGCGGCAATACCTGCAGGCGCATTAATTTTTGATAACAATCAAAATTATGTACTGGTCTACAAAGATGACTGTCATTTAGAAAGACGACTAATCAATCCAACAATAAAAAACAAGGATTTGCTATACTTTGAAAGCGGACTTGAAATAGGCGAAAAAGTAATTATTAAAAACCATTTACTTATTTCGGAACAACTAAAAGACAATCAGCTAAAAAGCAGTAAATAAAATCAGTTAAGACACGATTAATTATGCAAAAATTTGTTCAAAATATTGTATCCTTTTCCCTTAAAAATTCGCTCATCATATTTTTTATGACAGCTATACTATTTATTGGAGGCGTCTACAGTTACATCCATACCCCAATAGAAGCATTCCCTGACGTAACAAATACCAGAGCGAGAATCATCACGCAATGGCCAGGTCGAAGTGCCGAAGAAGTAGAAAAATTCATCACATTGCCTATTACTAATGCAATGAATACTATTCCTAAAAAAGCAGAAGTTCGTTCTATCTCTTTATTTGGATTATCGGTAGTTACTGTATTATTTAATGATGATGTAGACGATTTTTATGCACAGCAATATGCTTCAAATCGAATGAATAATATCGATTTACCCGAAGGAAGTGATCCTGAAATTGATCCGCCATCTGGAGCAACGGGAGAGATTTTTAGATATGTTATTAAAAGTGATCTTCCCATAAAAGAAGTTACAGCACTTCAGGATTGGGTAATTGAGCGTGAATTAGTTTCTGTTCCCGGAGTAGCTGATGTTGTTAGTTTTGGTGGAGAAGAAAAAATTTTTGAAATCAAAATTAATCCATCCGAATTAAATAATTATGATATTTCGGCCTTAGATGTTTTTGATGCCGTATCTAAAAGTAATATCAATGTAGGAGGGGATGTTATTCAGAGAGGTGATCAGGCTTATGTTGTAAGAGGAGTAGGTTTGATTGATAAAGTAGAAGACATTGGAAATATTTTAATTAAAACTGTTGGAAACACGCCTATTTTAGTAAAACATGTTGCTGATGTTTCTATTTCGGCAAAGCCAAGATTAGGACAAGCTGGCTTAGATAAGGATGATGATGTTGTAGAGGGAATCGTGATTATGCTTCGTGGAGAAAATCCGGGTGATGTAATTAAAAAATTACGCGAGCGTGTGGACGAACTTAACGAACGTATTTTACCATCCAATGTAAAAATTATTCCATTTATCGATCGTACGGAATTGGTAAACCATACTGTTCATACCGTAAGTAAAAACCTTATTGAAGGTGTATTATTGGTATCATTGATAGTTTTTATATTTCTTTATAATTGGAGGACTACGGTTATTGTGGCATCAGTAATTCCATTGGCATTTCTTTTTGCAATTATAATGTTGCGTATTCAAGGATTACCTGCTAATCTTATTTCGATGGGGGCATTGGATTTTGGGTTATTGCTCGAAGGAACATTGGTTATTGTAGAGACAGTTTTTGTTACATTGGAGACCAAAGCACATAAAATAGGAATGGAACGTTTCAATAAAATGTCGAAAATGGGACTCATAAAAAAAAGTGTAGGTAGCGTAGCAACCTATATTTTCTTCGCATTAATTATTCTAATCGTAGCACTCTTACCTATATTTTCTTTCCAAAAAGTAGAAGGTAAAATGTTCTCACCACTAGCATTCACTTTAGGTTATGCTTTATTGGGTTCATTAATTTTATGCCTTACGTATGTTCCTGCAATGTGTAAAGTGTTGTTGACTGAAAACATTGTAGAAAGAGAAAATAAAATCAGCCGTTTTTTCAGAGAGAATCTTTTCAAATTATTCCAATGGAGCACGAAAAATAAAAAAACCACGCTAATCTTGTTCTTTGGTTTATTAGCTATTTGTATTGGCCGATTTGCTTTTTATGGTTCTGAATTTATCCCCAAACTAAACGAAGGCGCTATTTATTTAAGAGCTACTTTGCCTAATAGTGTGAATTTAGATGAATCTGTTCGACTGACTCAGGAAATGAAAAAAGAGATGAGCAAATTTGAAGAGGTAAAATTCATCCTTTCGCAAACAGGAAGACCCAATGATGGAACTGATCCAACAGGTTTTTTTAATATCGAATTTCATATCGAATTAAAACCAGAATCCGAATGGAAACGAAAAATAAGCAAAGAAGAACTCATTTCTGAAATGAAAGAAAAACTGGAAATTTATCCTGGAATTAATTTTGGTTTTAGCCAGCCCATTCAGGATAATGTTGAAGAATATGTAGCGGGTGTTAAAAGTCCGCTGGTAATTAAAATTTTTGGAAATGATTTATTCAAACTCGAATCCATGGCGCAGGAAGTGGCTAATTCTATTAAAGATGTTAGAGGAATTGAAGATGTAAATGTGTATAAGAATATTGGTCTACCAGAACTCCGAATCCAGCTTCATGACGAAAAAATGGCACGATATGCAATTACAACTGCTGATGCACAAGCCGTAATTGCTATGGCAATAGGTGGTCAAGCAGCATCTACTTTCTATGATGATGAAAAAATGTTTGATATCAGGATTCGCTTTCAAAAAGAGTATCGGGATTCTAAAGAAAAAATTGAGAAAATATTAATCCCAACGATGGATGGAAAACGAATTCCATTAAAAGAAATAGCAACAATAGACTATAAAACGGGACCTACATTTATTTACCGTGAAGGGAATAGCAGATACATTGCCATTGGCTTTAATATTGCTGGTAGGGATTTAGGTAGTACTATAACAGAAGCACAAAAAAAAGTAGCTAAGGATGTAAAATTGCCTAAAGAAAATTTAATGAAATGGGCAGGTGAATTTGAAAGTAAAGAACGAGCCACAACGCAATTAGCACTAATTGTACCTGTTGTATTAGTCCTTATTTTGTTTTTGTTGTATGCTAATTTTGGTAATTTCAAAGATACGCTTATAGCTCTAAGTACAATGACCTATGCCTTTATTGGTGGTTTTGTATCCTTATGGGTTACAGGTACTGTGTTTGGAATTTCAGCAGGAATTGGATTCATCATTTTGTTTGGTGTTAGTGCTATTGATAGTATTGTTTTAATTGGAATTATAAAAGAAAATCTAGCCAAAAGAATGGTTCTTAAAGAAGCAATTAAAAATGGTGTTTACAATAGAATTAGACCCATTGTTATGATTGCTTTGATGGGATCATTAGGGCTTTTACCAGCAGCACTTTCGACTGGAATGGGTTCAGAAATCCAAAAACCACTTGCTATTATGATTGTGGGAGGTTTATTGATTTGTATGATATTATCATTAACAGTATTACCTCAGGTATTTTATTTAAGTTACAAAAACAGTAAAAAATAATACGGTTAATCAATCAATTTAGAAAACAGACTGTCCTTAATTTTTTAGAACAGTCTGTTTTGTTTTCTTACAATAAAAAAGTCCGCAATTCTAATATGGAATTACGGACTTTTTTTAGCCTTAATAGTAGCGATATCCTTTTGTCCCAGCTTTTGGGACAAAAGATAAAGCGGATAGCAGGATTAGCTCTAAATATTATTTAAAATAAGAAAAAGTTTCGTTGTTTTCTATTTTAAGTATGGTTTCGTAAATTAATTTAATCACATTTTCCACATCTTCTTTATGTACCATTTCCACAGTGGTGTGCATGTAACGCAACGGAAGTGAAATCAAAGCCGAAGCCACTCCGCCATTGCTGTAAGCAAAAGCATCAGTATCAGTACCAGTAACACGAGAAGAGGCGAGACGTTGAAAAGGAATTTCTTTTTCTTCGGCAGTAGTAATAATTAAGTCTCTTAAATTATTTTGTACCGCTGGCGCATAAGTTATTACCGGACCTTTTCCGATTTTTGTTTCTCCTTCAATTTTTTTATCAATCATTGGAGTAGTAGAATCATGACAGACATCAGTAATAATAGCTACGTTTGGTTTAATGGTTTGTGTAATCATTTCAGCACCACGTAAACCTACTTCTTCCTGAACAGCATTAGTAATATACAATCCAAAAGGCAATTTTACTTTGTTTTCGTGTAAAAGACGAGCTACTTCGGCAATCATAAAACCTCCCATTCGATTATCAATCGCACGACAAACTAATTTGTTTTCGTTCAAAATCATAAATTCATCAGGATAAGTAATCACACAGCCTACATGAACGCCTAATTTTTCTACTTCTTCTTTAGTTTCACAACCTAAATCAATAAAAATATTGCTGATTTTTGGGTTTTCTTCCTTGTCTCTATTTCTAGTGTGTATGGCTGGCCAACCAAAAACGCCTTTTACAATACCATTTTTAGTGTGAATGTTTACACGTTTTGAAGGTGCAATTTGATGATCAGAACCACCATTTCTAATTACGTAAATCAAACCGTCTTCGGTAATGTAATTCACATACCACGAAATTTCGTCAGCATGACCTTCAATAACTACTTTAAAAGGAGCATCTGGATTGATAATTCCCACAGCTGTTCCGTAGGTATCCGTTATAAAAGTGTCAACATAAGGTTTTAGATACTCCATCCATATTTTTTGTCCGCTACTTTCGTAACCTGTGGGTGAAGCATTATTAAGGTAGCTTTCTAAAAAAGCCATTGATTCATTGTTTAATATCGATTTTGTACTCATAAAAATATTTTTTTGCTAAATTATAAATTTGGTATTACAGTTGTGTATATAATGTATAATTTTACAGCAAAATATTATCTTTATGAAATCTATTTGTTTTTTAATATTCTTTTTATTGTTGTCATTTTCTGGTTTTAGTCAGGGAGGTACTCCTTATGATCCAAATGCTATGGGATATGTGTTGACAGAAAAGGATAGTATATTAGATGATACCATAAAGCTACCTGAAATTACAATTTTAAAAGAAAAACAAGATCCCGAAGCAAGAAAGCAATATCTTATTTTACAAAGCCGCGTTTATAGAACCTATCCGTATGCTAAATTAGCAGCCGACAGATTGACTAATTTAAATAAAGGAATGGCTCGACTTTCTTCTGAAAGAGAAAAGAAAAAGTATTTTAAAATAGTAGAAGACTATCTTACTAATGAATTTGAAGCTAGACTTAAAAAATTATCCCGAAGTCAAGGTCGTATCTTGGTCAAATTGATTCATAGGCAAACAGGAAAAACCACATTCGAGTTGGTCAAAACTTTAAAAAGCGGTTGGAAAGCTTTTTGGTCTAATACTGCTGCCAGTGTTTTTGATATTAATTTAAAATCGCAATACCAACCATTTGAGTCAAATGAAGATTATCTGATAGAAAATATTCTTAAAGAAGCCTTCGAATCAGGAAGACTTTTAAACCAACCAGCTGCTAATCCTGTAAATATTGATAAGTTAAACGAATATTGGGAGACCAAATTATCTGCAAAACCTTAAATTCTAATTTATACCTTAATATATGAAGCTTGTACTATGATATAGTATGAGCTTTTTTTTTGGAGCTCTTTCCTGCTCTCCGTTTCAATCTTTTATGC
>NZ_JBCFQK010000021.1:0-72576 GCF_041729735.1 Flavobacterium magnesitis
TATTTAATAATAATTTTGGTAGTCAAACCTGATTTTGCACTTTGAATCAGATAATAGCCCGTAGGCAAATCACTTACAGAAATTTCTGTTTCAAAACTGCTGGTTTTAATTTGTTTGATAACAATACCTGTTGCCGAAACAATATTTACCGTATCATTTTCAACCGATGATTTTAAGGTTACACTATGTTTAGCTACCGATGGATAAGCATAAAACGCCTCTAATTTTTTCCAACGGGCATACACCGTAGTGTTTTGGGATTGAGTAGTATCAAAACCAGTAATTTCATGTAAATGCGTCGCATCTGAATACCAACCCATAAATCGATAGCCTCTACACTGTGCTTCCAATAACTCATAATCAGTACCAATCGATACCGTTTTTGCATTTGGATTGATTACCAATTTAGGCAGGTTTAAATACGAAATAGTATAAGTTGTAGGTGTGTTTACAATTGGTTTATTATTACCTCCTTCACCCCAAAAAGCATAAAGCACCTGAGTTCCTGTTGCTGTTGAAGGAATAGATTTAATTACACTAGGTATGGTAGCTGAATTTGACCAACCAAAAAAGACATAACCATCTAACACAGGAGTTGGCAATACTGTTAGGCTTCCTTCTCTATATTCTAAAGAAGAAAGTGTTGTAATTGTTTGTCCATCAATTGCATTAATAAAGCTAATTGGCGAAAAAGTAGCCGTTGCTTTTAGCCATCTAGGATCTCCTAAGGCAACTCCTCCTATTCCTGCTGTAGCCAAAGGTGAAAATTTAGAGAAACTAAAATCACCAGCTGTTGAATTTGGATACGAAAGCATTACCATACCTAAACCACTTAGTGTTTTAGCATTAGTTTCAGTCACCGAAACCGTTCCCTTTACCGACTGAGATACAACTCCTACTACAAGATTATTATCTAAAACTGCAGTTCCAGCACCAGCAACATTAGTAGAACGGAACATGAAAATAGCTTTAGGATTTTCACGTACATCCTGCATGATGTTGTTTTTAAACGTAAAGTTTGAAGCACTACTGTAACGATTATCAACTGTCACAAAAGCATGGTTATCCTGACTACCAATATTAAAAATGGTGTTATTCTCAACCGTAACATTGATAGTCTGATCTATTGCATCTTTATTTTGAAGCAGGATAAAATGATTCCCTTTATCAAAATTATAAATGGTTGAATTTTTAACCGTAACCTCAGCAACAATACGCAAATCGGGTTGGATAAAATTATATCCGTTAACTGCTGTTCCATCGATAATACAATTATCAAATAAAATTTTAGAAATTGGATGTTCGCTAGCTCCTTCAGTAACTAATAAACTTTGTTTAATCCCTTTGATTGTTGCATTTTTAATTTCTATTCCCGAAATAGAAGCTCCATTTTTCAATTGGATAAGATTAGCATTGGCATTTGACAAATCAAAATCAACACCATTAAAATCAAAACTTCCTGAATTAACTTCTGCATTATCAGCATGAAAAGAAGCTGCAAAAACCGGTTTTGCTCCTTCATCGGCAACAAATCTATATTTATGATTTTTAACTGAAAGCGCAGTAGGAACCGTGTAAGTACCACTTGCCATAATAAACTTGGTACCGTCTTCAGCTTTATCGTATTTCTCAATAAAATCCTGAGGATTTACGTACACGTCTAAACTCCCGTTTTGATTCTCCGTTATATGTTTTACAATACTATTGATGTATACTTCAATGTTGGTATATCCTTCATCAAGTGTCTTCAAATTACCATCAGTAGCATTAGCAGGATCTAAACCTTTCTCTATTTCCCAAGCATTTGGCATACCATCTCCGTCAGTATCAACTGGCGCTTCCGCAGTAGGCAATTCTGGCCATCCCCCCGCTGCAGTTTGAGTATCTATATACCCATTTGTGCTTCCGTTACCACCATTCATAATAGTTGCAGTACCAGATCGTGTGTCATCAATCGCTCTTTTATCAACTGCATCCCTGTATAAGCTTGCTCCTACATGATCTAAAACTAGCTCATACGCTTTTGTGGCACTGTGAGTAGTAACCTCCCCTGGATTGTGAGGTACATCAATTTTGAATGCTTTTTTATCTGCATCACTCACAGGAAGCTGACTACCATGAAACTGATTGTAAACGCCATAAGTCCAGTTATCCTGAGTAGTACGTGGTGAGCCATTTACAAAATTTCCGTCAACATAAAATTTCCCCCAAATTCCGTATAATGGTGATGTTGAATCCAGAATTCTCCCTGTTGACAAAATTCGTTCTCTAGTAGAATTAGAAGTTCCAGGTCCTGGTTTCCAGTAGTTATTTACCAAATTTACATTCATAGCATCTCCACCATAACAGCTGTTACCGCCCCAGTTGTAGATTACATTATTACGAATATCAACTAAATCAGTTAATGCAAAAGGATCATTAGCATATTCACCTAATCTTGGATTTCGGCTATCATGATGTGCTAACAAATTATGATGAAACGAAGCATTTTTACCTCCCCAGACACCAGCATAACCATGAGCTCCTTTACCGTGAACCGAATTTCGAAGACTCTCAGAAATCACACACCATTGCAATGTGAAATTTTCATTCTGATAAAAAGAAACACATTCATCTGTTGACCAACTCATCGAACAGTGATCTACTATAATATCTTTCTGGAAACGTCCGCCTAAAGCATCATTCTCCACATTTTTAGCATCTCCCATTCTAAAGCGTAAATAACGAATAATAACATTATTTCCTCTTACCTTCACATTATAGTCTCTTAGGGTAATTCCTCCACCAGGTGCCGTTTGACCTGCAATGGTTATATTATCCGTTATATTTAATTCGCTTTCCAATTTAATAGTTCCCGATACTTTGAAAACAACAATTCTAGGACCACTTTGATTGATTGCAGCACGAAGAGAACCTGCACCTGAATCATTTAAATTAGTTACATAAATAACTTTTCCTCCTCGACCACCGGTTACATATTTACCATAACCTTCTGCTCCTGGAAAAGCTGGAACTTTTATAGTGTCGCCACCTCCGCTGTTATTCTCTCCAACTTCTATTTTACCTGCTCCTGTAAAAAATGCAGGATGGCTTGTTTTATCATAAGTTCCATTACTAAAAACTACTCCGTTAATAGTCAGCTTTTGTACATTCAAAACCGTATTTAAAACTGCTTTAGCATTCCCTGCTAGGTTTAATTTCAATTCTGACCCAGCAGCACGTTCGTGACTAAAAATCACAGAATTATCATGATCAACGTTGATTGTTCCAGCACCGAAAGCATTAGCAACATTTCCTTCAATTACTGTAGGATAATCAATGCCGGCATATTTTATGCTTTTTTGAGTTAAATCCCAAGTCCCTACAAATTCGCTATTATCCCCTTTTAAAAGTAAAATTCCTGTATTTACATTAGTCCCCTGACCAATATTAAGTGGAATAATATTTCCACTACCTGAAATTGGCCCAGTTAATGTCATCATGGTTTCCCCTAGTATACCTGATATCATTTCGAGTCTCACATTACCGCTTATAATTATTGGAGCTTCAAATGCCATACCAGCTCCACTAGTGAAATAGTACATACGAGTTCCGTCTTTAAAGTTCATCGTTCCAGTCGCTTTATGCGTTCCTCTTAAACGCAGAACTCCTCCTTCTGAAAAACTAATATCGGCTGGAAAAACAGTTGCAGTAGTTTCAATTTCTTTGGTTACTGAAACCTGTTTACCCGCTTCTGGCATTACTGCTGGATTAAAATTGGCTGCAACATCCCAACTTTTATTTTGAGTTGCAGTAAATACATAATCAAAATTAGTTGGTGGAAGTATAGCATCTGGCTGATTATTTCCTCCAACTCCCCAAAAAGCATACAAGGTTTGTGCACCTTTGATTGTAGCTGCAATTTCTTTCATTGAAGCAGCTACTGTAGCTGATGTTGACCAACCGTAGAATGTATAACCTTCCATAACGGGAGTTGGCAATGTTACTACAGTTCCTTCAGTATATTCTACTGGAGTTAAATTAGACAAAGTCACATTTCCAATAGAATTTACATAAGATATTGAAGATGTTACCGCTCCTCCCACTGTTACAGAACTCACTGCGCTCAAACCTCCGTAAGCATTAGCTGCCTGAACCGTATATTCATGAGTACCACTGATCGCTGCTGTATCTACATAAGTAGGATCGGTTGTTATAGCAATCACTTTACCATCTTTACAAATTACATAACAAATAGCATATTGATTCGCTTCCCAATTAAGGGTACTATTACTGATAGCCAAATTAGCAGGAGCTGCAATTTGTTCCACTATTTCAAGAGGATTCCATTTATCTGTTCCGCTTAATACATTTTCTATTGTATAAGTATCCGCTTGTTCCTTAGTTAATACCGGATTGTAATTTCCTGTTTGAGGAACTCCGTTTACATTAAAAACATTGGTTCTGTTATCAGTATTAACCTTAATTCCATTGACATCTACACTATTGTACTCAGCAAAAAGTGCCGGCACCGTTCCCATAGAAGCCCAACCCTGAGTATGAGGTTCATTTATCATTTTGGTATTCAAATAAACCGCTCTGGGTGCATTTTGCCAAGGGCGACCTAAATAATAAGCCGTAGTAGCTGTGATTGTGTTATTATTAAAAATATAACCATACTGAACATTGGCATCATGATTTGGTGCTACAAGATAGCCTGCAGCAACCGAAACTAATTTACAATCTTCAAACCAGTGTGTTCCGCCTCCGCAAATAAAATCCACATCACCTTCGATGGTTGATTTATAATAAAAACTTCTATTTCCACCAGTAACCTGAGTATCCTGCTTACTTCTTAGTCTCACTCCGTTATAAACGTTTCTGTCTCCTGCTGGATTCAATGCAGGTCGCTGACCAGATGTTGTTATTCCGTCCTTGTGTTCAATGGTTACATTCTCCATGTATAAATCATTGGCTTCAATAGAAAGTACGGCATTTTTTATACCCCAGCCTGGATTTCCCTGAAGAATAACTTTATCCTTTGATTGCGCAATTAAGGAAACATTATTTTTTCCTGAAGGAAGTTTCAAAACAACTCCTTGCGGATTTGTACCATCACCACCCAAATTATAAGTTCCATTAGTAATCAACACCAAAAATTTAGTTGATGAATTTGATGGCGCAGCATTGAATGCTTCAGCTATGGTTTTCACATATTTCCCAGAAGTAACTTGCTCATCGGTTGCATTAGCATCCACAATCAAATCAAAATTACGTTTTGCTGGAACTGGTTTTGACATTGTTGTGAAACTCAACTCAAATGCTGCTGCATTATTAGCCGAAATATCTTTAACAAATCCTGCCGGTAAACTAAAAGTGTATTGTTTATTATATTCTAATCCGAAATAACTGAATTTCACCGTTTTGTTTACAAACTCAGCATTTAGATTTTTACCGTTGAGAGTGGCTTGTCCTGCGCCAAATTGAACTGATTCATCATAAGTCAATATAATATTACCGCTCGCTCCAACAGATGTAGCTGCGACTGCCGGAAGACTCGATTGAAGAATAGGCGCCGTTGTATCAACAACTAAAACTTCATCAGCCTTAACCATTACATTCGACAATACTGTTGCTGTTACATCAGTTGCACTTCCGTGTTTTGTACCATTTACATTCGGAAACCATCTGATATATACTTTTTCTTTTCCTTCTGCTTCTACTGGCAATATTCCTCCAATTGCTGTAACTGAATTGGTATTAATTGTAGTCAAACTGGAAATATTCTGAAAATTAACACCATCCAATGAATATTGAAAAGTCCATTCGTCACAACCATAATAGTAACCTATAAGCCCCGATGAAATAGTAATGTTTTTATACCCAATAGTTGAAAAAGAAGTCATATAATAGAAAAACTGTCCTCTATCGGTATTCCAAACACCTACTCCATTTGCTCCTCCTCGATTTAATAATCGAATATTAGGTGTAAAAACATTATCGGTAACATTATAAGCAAATAACTGTGGTCTGTTTTCTACTTTAGAATACAATTCGGCTACTCTAGGATTAGCATATTGATCGTTTTTAAAAGTCCAACCTGCTATAAAAGACTGATTATCATAAGTCCCTGTAATATTCACATTCTCATTCATGGCTACAACCGTACTTAAAGCTGTAGATCCATCAGACCAGTTATTGAATTTAACAATATCATTTTCAATAGCTGTGATAGTAACATTCGTACCTTTTTCGTAAACAGAAAATCCTCCATCCTTACCCGCTGGTGCAATTGAATAGTCTCCTAATCCAAATGCCCCTGCAACATTTACTGCTAAAGTATAAGTGTCAATAACTTCATATTCGGCAACTAAAGTTGTATTTGCAGTAATTGTAAAGGTATAAGGATTAGCCGTTGAAACCGGAGTTCCATTGCCATCAACCCATCGTGTAAATTTATAGCCGAAATTTTTATTAGCTGTCAATGTAACTTCGGTTCCCTGATTAACAGTAGTCCCGGCCGGATTTGCACTAATAGTCCCAGCAGTTGAAGGAGTTATCGAAGTTGCTAATGTATATGTAACAGCATTAGGATTATTAGTTACTTTTTCAAAATAATCTAAATTGAATAAATATCCTGTGCTTGTTGGATGCTTAAAAACAAGATATAAATCATGTGTACCTGTTGTGGGTGTAATTGCTGTTGAACAAATTTTAAAATCAGTCCATCCTATACTTCCAGATACTGTTGCAGTACCAATTAAAGTACCATCTGCGGCATCTAACCGATACTCTATAGTACCTCCCGTAGTTCCTGAAGCTTTTGCATCAAAACGAATGTCATATTCACTAAATACATGGGCAGCAAATTTAATCCAGGTATTATTTTTAATGTAACCTACATTTCCCGTACCCGAAAGAGCTGCATTCACTTCTGCTCTTGCTCCCGAAGCCTCATTAAAAGTTTCTGCTTCAATTCGCTGAATTGTCTGCGAAAATCCCATTGCTGAAAAAAGTAGCAGCAATAGAAACATAAAGTATTGTTTTTTCATTTTTTGGTTTGGTTTAGTTAAATAGTTTATTATTCCCCTCACAATTCAAAATTTCAATCATTTCAAATTAATTTAAAGGTTCATTAACTTGATTCAAGAATTCTTTTATTTCATATTTTTTTGATTTAAGTGTTAGTATTTTTTTAATTATAAAAGCAATCCAAGCAGATTGTTTTATTTGATTATTTTTACCTGACTTTTAACTGATTCTTCTAATTTTACTTTATCAAAAGCTATTTTATTTGTATTTGATTGCAACGAAATCGCCTTTGTTTCAGCACCTCCCACCCAGAATAATTGGTTTTCTCCCGTGGCTTTAAAACTTTCAACAGTTACATTTTGACTATTAGAAAAACTTGCAGCTATACCTGGTTTGTCTAGTCTTAAATTGATATTTTTAAAATCAATTTTGCTGACATAATTCATTTGGATACCAATATCAGAGCGAATAATCATATTTGTAAATTGAAGATTTTCAACAGGCATTTCAGGTATTCCCATAATCTTCAAAGCCTGCTTGGCTCCGTTGACATAAATATTTTTGAAATACATATTTCGGAATGCAGGAGTTGTTTCTGAAACTGGCATTTTATCAACAATTACTTCGCCTGTTTGTGGATCTTCTTTAATCGCTTTTTCAAAATAATACAGGTTAAAATTGATGGCATCAGTTGGAATATTGTTCATTCGGATGTCTTCCATCCAAATGTTCTCAACCACTCCGCCACGACCTCGGACAGATTTAAATCGCAAACCACAATCGGTACCATTAAACGTTAGGTTTTTAGCAAATATATTTTTAACACCGCCAGACATTTCACTACCAATTACAAAACCACCATGGGCATGATATACGACACAATCGGTAATAACAAATAATTCGGTTGGTTTTCCTCGTTCCCTGCCTTCTGTGTCTTTTCCTGATTTAATACAAATAGCATCATCGCCCACATCAAAACGACAATTAGTTACCGTTCCAATTCGGCAGGATTCTATATCCAGTCCATCACCATTTTGAGAATACCATGGATTACGGATTGTTAGATTTCTTAAAGTCAAATGTTCACATAGCAACGGATTGACATTCCATGCTGGAGAATTTTGAAAAGTAACACCGTCCAACAGTAGTTTTTTACAATTCACTAAACTTACCATTACCGGGCGAAGTGCCTGTTTGTAAGACACCATATTTTCAACCGTAGGCGTTTTAGGCAATTTATCTTTTTCTTCATTGCCAATGTAAGCTCCCTCTGATGGATACCAAATTTTACCATCCTTAGATAAAACGCCTCCAGATTTAATTAATTCCTGCCATTGTGCAGTGGTCATTTTACCAATTTTAACTGGACGCCAAGCCGAACCATTTCCATCAAAAATTCCTTCTCCTGTAATAGCAATATTTTCTACACCAACTCCCATAATAGGAGATTCACATCGAAGCATCTTATTGCCTTCAAAATAAGATTCGATTAGTTTGTATTGACTTAAATCACTGGTAAAGGATATAAAAGCACCGTTTTTAGTATGTAAATTCACATTACTTTTCATTTTCAAAGGACCAGTTGTCCACAATCCAGCAGGAATAACAACAACTCCTCCACCCGATTCCGAGCATTTTGTGATTGCCTCATTAATCGCTTTGGTGCAAAGCTCTTCTGTGTTTGGGACCGCCCCAAAATCAACAATATTCAAAGTATCAGCTTTAAATATTGGAATCTGTACTTCCGGCATTTTAAAAGGAAGATTACTTTTTACAGCTGGCTTATTTTGAGCAAAAAGTGTATTTCCACAAGAAATAACAGCCAATAATACTGTACCTATAAAGAAGCTGGTTTTAATTTTTATCATCATTAATCTCTATTTTATTTTTTATGACTATCCGTTTCTTATACCAATTATTGAGAATGGTACACAGATGAAACTAATTTTAACGGATTATCGCAGGTTGTGATTTACCAAAGAGCTATGAAAAATCCGTTTTTATCTGTTCAATCAGTATCACCTGCCTGTCGGCAGACAGGTCTGTGGCCTATTTTTTTATTTAGTCCGCTTAGCGGACAGTCATTTTTATTTTTTGTCTAAAATCTTTTGCAATTCAATCCCTGCCATAATAAATGGTCCAACCGCTTTAGCATCGTTATCTCTGATAGGTTCTGAAAGATAATATTCGAATGAACCATCTCTATCCTGAGGATTTTTCCCTCCTAAACCTGCAACAGCACAACAACGTGTAATAGAAATATTTCCGTAGGAATTTTCTTTAATGAATTGTTTCAGAATTCCGTTAAAACCTTTTTTAGCTGATTTCAGATAAGCTTTACCCACATATCCATTGCGATAGGCTTTGGCAAATGAATAGACAAACATAGTAGAGCAGGTCGATTCTAGATAATTGCCTTTTCTTTCAGGCTGATCCATCACCTGCCACCATACTCTCGAATCTTTATCCTGCGCTTTGAGAACAGCAGCAAATACTTTTTGAACAATTTGTATCAGCTCCTTGCGTTTTGGATGATCTTTGGGAACAAAATCTAAAATATCAACCAAGGCCATACAATACCAGCCTTGAGCACGTCCCCATACATGAGCCGATTGTCCAGTTTTTTTATTAGCCCAAAATTGTTCCCGCTTTTCATCATAACCGTGAAAATTCAATCCTGTTTTTGAATCAAAAGTGTGTTTCTGAATCAATTCTGCTTGCAAAATAGCATCATCAATGGCTTTCGGAACATTAAAAACCGCTCCATATTCTGCCGAAAAAGGATCGGCCATATACACACCGTCAAGCCACATTTGCCAAGGATAACTTTTCTTGTGCCAATAACCGTCATCTGAATTTCTTGGGTGACCTTCCAACTGTTTGTGGAGTACATCCATGGCTGTTTTATAGCGTTTATCACCTGTTTTCTTATAAATTTCAAAAAGTATCTTCCCAGAATTTATCAAATCAAGACTATACTTTTCTAGTTCATAACCTCCCAATATTTTTCCGTTCTTATCAATTAATTGTTCAGCATAAGAAAGTGCATAATCCCAGTTCTTTTGCTCCTTGGTATAATCATATAATTTCTGATTCGCCAACGTTACCAAACCATTAGTGTAATTCCACTTCGGAAATTTTACACCATCCAGAAATACAGGATTCGGAATCCTTTTTTGATCTGAATCCGCCATTTTTTTTGCCCATTCGATAGGAGCGATTCTTTCAAAATCACTTTTCGCTTTTGATTGTCCAAAAGAAACCAAATGGCAAACCAGCAAAAAGAAAATGCAATATTTGATTTTACTTTTCATAGCCATGTTTATTTTTTAGTAGTCAACTTATTTATTGTTTTGCTCTTGCAAACTTGTTGACAATGCTATTTTCTTAACTTCATTATTACTTTCTACTCTAAACCAATCATAATCAGCATAACTACTATCGCTAATTAATTTAGTTCCCGTTGCAAACATTCCAATTTTTGCTCCAACCCAACGTCCAGCACGTGGTGTAAAAGCATTTCCAAATACTTTGAAATTCTTTCCATCAGTACTGTAGTAAAAAGTAACTTTTGCATCAAAAGGTTCAATGTTTTGCACCATCTCCACCTTAGTTCGGAAATAGATGTTTTTTTGATCAACAGCTATAGATGCAATTTCGGTCTCTAAATCCTTAGAAGTACGAGCATCTTTAAGTGTACGTTGTACTAATTTCAATTTCCCTTCTTTGTCTTGCTCAATAGCGATGTATGAATAGTCTTCGCCAAAAACAATCAAACCAGTGGTGCATTCTCCTGCATCGGGATTATTTTCGAAAGTGAGTTTTGTTGTTGCTGTAAAATTATCGCTTGGAAATTTTTGTAATAAAAGATTGGGCATCATCCATTTGGTTTTAATTTCCTCCGGACGTGGAATACAATTCAAACGCATAAAACCAAGATTAGCCGATAACCAACCCCATTGCTCACTAGGATTTTGATTGGCTTGCCACTGCCATTGCAATCCAAATTGATGACCATTGAATTCATCCGAAGAAACTAACGGTGTTGCAGGATAATTTTTCCCTACATTAGGTTTTGTCCATTCCATTATTGGTTCTCCAATACCATCTTTGTTTGTGTCAATCCCAATTAAAGGCCATCCGTTTTTCCAAGTAACAGGTTGAAGATGCACAATTCGACCATAAGCCCAACGATCCTGAAAATGAATAAACCATCCGTCACCGTTAGGAGTTTCCACATAGCCACCTTGATGAGGGCCGTTTACTGGAGAATTTCCTTGATTTAAAACCACTTTAGATTCATAAGGTCCCCAAACATACTTAGAACGCATAGCCAACTGCCATCCTGGTTTTACTCCTCCAGCCGGAGCCATAATCCAATAATATCCATCACGTTTGTACATTTTAGAACCTTCAACGGTAGTATGTCCATTATGTCCGTCAAAAACCATTGCCGGATTACCAATTAATTTAGTCCCATCGGGCGTAAGTTCTGATAACATTAAAACTGTTTTTACATTAGCTCGACTGCCTGCAAAAGCATAAGATAGATACGCTTTCCCATCTTGATCCCAAAACGGACAGGTATCAATAATTCCTTTGGCTTCTTTTACCAATACTGGTTCATCCCAAATCCCCGCAGGATTTTTGGTTTTTACCATATAAATTCCGAAATCAGGATCGCCCCAATAAATATAATATTCGCCTTTATGGTAGCGAATGGAAGGAGCCCAAACACCATCACCGTGACGAACAGTACGATAATGCTCTACCGGAAACTGATTTTGTAATGCGTACCCAATTAATTCCCAGTTGACCAAATCCTTTGAATGAAGAATAGGCAGTCCAGGAGAACTATTAAAACTGGAAGCAGTCATATAATAGCCATCCTCGCCTGCACATACATCCGGATCTGAATAATCAACATGCAGAATTGGATTTTTGTACTTTCCATTTCCTAAATCGGCATTCCATCCTTGCGCATTTACATTTAACATGCATATTGTCAAACCTAGTGACAGTAGTAATTTTTTTAATCTCATTTTAAAAAGTTTTCAATCAAATAGGTTTAAAGAAGTATCCATTGCGGATACTCCTTTTTTAACCTATTCTATTTAGAAATTATTAATAGTTCTTTTTAAGGAAGCCATCTGGTATCTCCTACTCTGTTGGTAACAATTGGAGAATTTGAATCTTTAATCATTAGATTTCCTGCTGTTGGATTCACAAATAAATCCAGTGCACTAATACCTAATTCGGTTCCTTGAATAGCCGAAGCTCCAAGTAAATAATCAGTAGTAGTATAATTATTGCTGAATTCAGTAGTAGTATTTGCTGCAATGGCTTGAATTACTCTTCCAGAAGCAGAGGCTAATAACACATTCTTAAAAATCAACGTCGATCCTACAGCTGCAGGAATATTAATTAATGATCTGTTATAAGCATAGTCATAAATGGAAATGTTTTGATACTCCAAATGGATTGGATATGCCGATGTACCGTAATCAAATAAGTTTTTAAAGTTTCTATTTTTATCTGTAGTTTGATAATAATCTCTCATAAAAGTACAATTAGAGAAAATAGCTCTTTTAACATTATCTGCTCCGGCAGAACCAAAGACAAATGTACCGTAAGGCCCTGTGTGACCTCCAACTTCATCAAAAGTACAGTAGCTCATGTCCAGATTTCCTATTTCTTTATATTTCCCGCCGCCCTGATGTCTCCAGAAACCACGTTTGAAATGGTTAAATACACAGTTGTAGAATGTAATTTCGCCTATTGTCCATGAATTTCCACTATTAAAAAAGTAACTGGCATCAATAGTTTGGTAAAAACGAATGTTTTCAAAAGCTAAAGAAGAAAGATAGGATCCCTCAGCAATATTCCAGTTTCCGTTCATTTCAATTTGAGGTCGCTCTCCCTGAGTTCCTCCTATCAATTTAAAGCCTTTTAATATGGTAAAAGGAGTAATTTTAAATAGTGAACCTGCCTCAAGAAAATACTCTGTTCCTTCTGGAATAGTTGGATCTTCGTTATTAGCTCTCAACAGTGCATCCAAATCGGTGCCATTTTCCACTAAAATTGTTTCAGCTGATGGCCCTGCTGAACGGAAAGTTACCTGATTATAAGGTTTATCATAACGTCTTGGTTTATTAGTATCATAGACATTAACATTATACAAGGTGTTTTTTTCTAAACCTGTAATGGTAGCTTCTCCACTACTGATTTCTTCTGATGTTAAATAACGTCCAATTGCAGGAAGCTCCTTAGCTAATGATGGTTCAACCGAAATACTATCAACTGGATTTTGTGTATCTACAATCCAATTTAGTTTAACCGATGTTTCATTAATATTTAATTTTTCCACACGCTGTAAAATTTCTGCAAATGCAGGACGATCTTCTGTCAAAGCACTTGTATAAGCCCATTCCGAATTATGTGCCGCATCAGCATGATTGGCTCTAAGTCTAATGTAAAACTGCGTTTTATATGGAATATCATCCATAAAAACCTGTGTGTCAGTAACTATATATTCCTTGTATAAACTTTTATAATAGTTATCGGTATGCAACTCTATAGTATAAGAATCGGCATCGTTTACTTTGTACCAAACTAAAGCAATAGAATTACTTTGAACCAAAGGGGCAGCAAGTACAAATTTGGGTTGAAATAAGTCGCCAGTCTTACTGTAAATCAAATTGTCAGCTTGACAAGATTTTAACATTCCGCCTAAAACTATTAAGCCTATGAATGATAAAATACAAATTGTATTTTTTTTTAATTTTTTCATGATCTATTCAGTTTAATAATTAAAACCATAATAATTTTGAATAGCTCCACGGTGATCCGTAATTACTTTTGACGGATAAGGACATAAATAACGTACAGGGTCATTAGGCGTCACACTCGAAGCGTTGTTGTAATTGATAAAGCCTCTAAAACTCCATTTAATGTCATTTATAGGCTCATAGCTAGCAGTTTCGTTATTAAGTGAATACCACTTTGTTGCAAAAACATGTTCGGTATAACCTGCCGGACGAGCTTGCAGAATTTCGTCAATTCCTTTAATATCTAAAATTGTTCTACCTGAATTATTAGGATCTGGAATGTTTTTCCAATAAACGCTTCCTGGTACCTCATCAATTCCTGGAACAAAAGCTCCATTAGCCACGCGTCCCCAGTTTAATAATTTGAAATACTGATTGTAAACTACTTCACCAAATTTATTCCAGCGAGCCAAATCAAATTTTCGTTTACTTTCTCCTCCAAATTCCCATGCGCGCTCATCCATAATAGCTTGGAAAAAAGCCTCAGAAGTAGTTTTAGAATCCACATAATTCTCTACTTTATCCGACCAAGTTGTCTCGTCAAAAGCTCTACGACGTACACGTTTCAAACATTCTCTAGCATCGTTACGAGGACCAAAACGCTCATTAACCGCTTCGGCATACATTAATAACACATCAGCAAATCGCATCCAAGAATAATTTACCCCTGTTCCTTTGCTGCTGGTACTTCCCAAAGGATCACTCATATACAACTTAGACCATTTGGCTACAGCCAAACGAGCTAAATCCAAGCGTATTACTTGATTTAAATTCTCATTATAGGAAAATGGAGCACAAGTCATATCACGTCGTAAATCCTGATTATCAAAAGAATATAGATAAGTTCCACATAGACTTAGATTTCCAGAAGCTCCTCCATAAGGATGGCTCCCTTCTGTAATTGGCACACCAATATAAAAAGCATACTCGCTTGAGGAATTTTTCAACAAAGGCAAAGAGAATAAAACATCATCATCAACTGGTGTTTCCCAATTGTTTTGTTTAATCCAAAAATCACGATAGCTTAGTTTCAAATCATGATGTTGCTCTTGAATTACTTTTCCTAAATATTGAATGGCTATATCATAATACAACTCATGATTTTCTCCACGTACCATTTGTCCAATGCTGGCTGGATTGTTAGTGTCCGGACGCAAGGTCCATCCACCACGGGTAAGTGCAAGCAAACCAATCAAACCTTGATTGAAACTTTTTGAAGCTCGTTCTACACCATAATCCAATTCATTTGCATATTGCATTAAAGGTTCAACCGACTTCAAATCGTCAATTAAAAATTCAAGAATCTGATTTCTATCTGTAACACCTACAGCAAAATTTTCTCCTCCTGAAGATGAATTGGTACGAAAAACTACATCCCCCCATATACGAATCATATCTAAATAAACCATAGCACGAAGTGTTTTCACTTCTCCATAAAGCTGTGTTATCTCTGACGGACTCTCTTTACTCGCTGTTTTAAAAATTTCAGACTGTTCAATTCCTTCAATAACATCATTAGAGAAATTAATAATCTTATACATATTATTCCAAGTCGAGTTTAAGGTTGTCCAATACGGTTTTGGTTCATAGCACGAAAGATCTGAACCATTAACATTAACGGTATTGGTTGAAACTCCCGACATTTCTACATCAGTATTCATATTGAAAACAAATGCAAGACGGTTAGAATAAGCATCATCGCTCAACATGAGCGTGTATACTCCAGCAACGGCAGATTGAATCTCTTTCTCCGTTTTGAAAACTTCTCCCTGAGTAAAACCTGTTGCAGGCTCAACTTCCAAATAATTTTCGCAAGCTGTAAAAGTCAGCACAAAAGTTAATAGAAGACTTAATAATATCTTTTTGTTCATTGTTTTAAGATTTAATTCAATTAAAATGATAGCTGCGCTCCAAAAGTGTAATTTCTTGATCTAGGATAAGCGTTATAATCAATGTTTGGCGTTAATCCTGTTTCTAAATTAACCTCTGGGTCGTAACCTGAGTAATTAGTCCAAATAAATAAATTGGAACCCGTAGCGTAGAAACGAACTCTGTTGAGACCAAATTTCGTAGTCCATTTTTGAGGAATTGAATATCCTATTGTAAGGTTGTTCAATCTTAAAAAAGAACCATTTTCTATTGCGTAAGACATAGCAATAGGACGACCTATTGAAGTAGGGTTCCACATTGTAGCATTTTCGTTAAATTTGGCTAAAACTTCTGGTTGGTAACGAATTTCATTCCCCATATCATCATAGTTTCTCCAACGATTATCCAAGGAAACTTCCATTCCTAAATTATTTTGAGCATTTTGATACCAAGAAGTCATCATGATTTTATTGGCATTGTACACATCAAATCCAACCATGAAATTAAAAAAAGTAGAAAAGTCAAAACTTTTCCATGTTGCATTGACACCAAAACCTCCTGAAAAATCAGGATTAGTATCGCCAATTACTTTTCGATCATTATCGCCAATTACAAAAGTATTTGGATCGGTTAAATCAATAGCTGTCAATTTTTTAAACTTAGCATTACCTGGACGAGGATCTCCTGACAAGTTTTTTGAGTTAACAACACCCTCTTTTAATTTCCAAGCTTTAGTTATTGGATCAAAAGATTCAAAATCGTCCATAGTATAGAAACCATCATTTACAAAACCATAAATCAACCCCTTTTGTCCTCCAACATAAGCACGGTAATCATCATCATTTAACAATTGTGTTCCTGCCCATCCTGAACTCAAAATCCATTCTTTCTCTCCACTTGATAGTCTATCAATTTTATTCTTATTATGTCCAATATTGAATGATAAATCAACTTGCCAATCATTTGTTTGAATTACACTGGCATTAAGAGCTAGCTCAACTCCTTTGTTCGAAGTTTGTCCTACATTGGTCATAATTTTTGTAAAACCTGCTGCTCCTGGAATATCTGAAGGTACTAACAAATCTTTCACCTTATTATCGTAAAAATCTAGATTACCACTAATACGCTCTTTAAAAAAACCAAAATCGAAACCTAAATTTTTAGTATAAGTTGTTTCCCATTTTACATCAGGATTACTTAAAAAATTATTATTGTAGAAATTATAATAGTAATGATCTACTTCTCCCCATCCCACTGAACGGTTTCGGGAAACACCATAATATTTAGCATACAAATCACCACTAATTCTATCATTACCAGAAACACCATAACTTAGACGCATTTTTAAGTTTGAAATGATTTTACTTTCTTTCAAAAAGTCTTCATTTGACATTCTCCAAGCAAATGCTGCCGCAGGAAACACTCCCCAACGATTTCCTGGACCAAACTTTGTTGAACCATCGGTACGAACTGTAAATGTGGCAAGGTATCTATCATCAAAACCATAATTTACACGTCCGAAAAAGGATGAAATTCGGTTCGGTGAACCCGAAGCAGAACCGTTTTCAAAAGGTGTTCCTAAAGCTAAATTGTCTAATGCCTTAGCTCCTGTTATGTCTTCAGGAAAAAAACGAGTACGATAAAATTTACTAGAACTTTCTTGTTCTTTCATTTCTTGACCTACCATAATTTGGAAATCATGAATGTCTTTTAATCTAAATCCATAATTCAATACATTATTCAATTGCCAACGCGGACTTTGAGTCATTCCCCAATAAACTACTGGCTGATTGTTATTAGCATTAGCTGTACCAGTATCAGTACCCCAGAAACGACCATCTTCACTGTATTTGTATTCATAACCAAATGAGCTACGCAGACTTAAACCATCGATAATATGCCAAGTCAAGGCTCCAACAGTATTAAATGTTCTTGTATTGCGTTTGCGGTAATTTTTTGCGGCTTCTTGTTTTGGATTGAAACGTGTTGTAATTTGATAATCTTCAGGATCAAAAAAAGTATCATCATCTGGCAAAGTCATATAATCTTCTAAACCTAAAGTAGGTGCTTGACGCAGTGCATCTAGTAAACTAACTCCATCAGTTCCTGATCCATTGATGGTTTGATTAGAAAAGCGTGTCTGAAATTCGAAAGTAAATTTATCCGACAATTTGGTGTTCATTATTAAGTTTAAATTGTTTTGTTTTAAACCTGTTCCTAATAAAACCCCAGGTTGATCCTGATTGATATATGCAAATTTGTATTTTGTATTCTCATTACCACCGTTCAAACTAAAATCCATGTATTTAGCTATTGGATTAGTTCCAAAAATTTCATCCTGCCAGTCAACTCCTTTGTCTCCTTGATAGATATACAATTCGTTGGCACGACCATAACGATTGAAAAAAGCAGTAGGATTTGAATTTCGTTGGCGTTCAAATTCATATTGCATCATCACAAATTCATACGGATCCATTACATCCAAACGATTAGCTAGTGTTTTCATCTGGGCATAACTATGTATATTTATAGCAACCTTCCCTGCTTTAGGCATTTTAGTAGTTACTAAAACAACCCCATTAGCACCACGAGCTCCATAGATAGCTGTTGACGCAGCATCTTTTAATACCTCAACCGATTCAATATCAGTGGGTGGAATATCATTTAAATTAGCTACCTCAAATCCATCAACTAAAATTAATGGCGAATTGTCTTCGGTAATTGAACCTCCTCCACGAATACGAATCATAATCTCAGCACCAGGTGAACCATCTGCCGAAGTAACCTGAACACCAGGTAATCTACCAACTAAAGCTTCTGCTACAGAACTTGTAGGCACTTTAGCTAATTCAGATCCTTTGATACTTGAAATAGCACCTGTAAGATTGCCTCGTTTTTGCGTACCATATCCAATTACAACTACTTCATTTAATTCACTCGTAGATTCTTTCATTTGGATATCAATTCCTGATGTACGTCCTTTAAGAGGTACTGTAACATCATTCATCCCAATAAATTTAACCACTATAACCGCTGTTTTAGGGTCGCTTACTTTTATAGAAAATTTACCATCTAAATCAGTGGTAGTACTTGTATTTTGATTCATTACAATAACTGATGCTGATGGTATCGAGCCCATATTATCTCGAACTACACCAGTTACAATTACACGTTCTTGAGCATAACTATTTAATGCAAAAAGCAAAACAGTTAAAATGCTCACGATATGTTTTTTTATCGTCATAACTACAATATTTTATTTAAAATTGTTATTTTAAGTCTAAGCATTATTTGATCTGATTGATTTGTTTTGCTGTTGGAGCGACACCATTAATGAGTACTTCATAATTCTCAATAATTGGTGTATCAACATCATTCAAGTTAAAACTGATTTGGGTAACACCATTAGCCAAAATTGGAAAAGAACCCGAAATCTCTTTTGTCTTAACAACAACTAAATCATCTGTCATAAACTCTATAAGGATGCTAACATTATTAACTTCAGCATCTGTTTGGAACAAAATAAAATCGTCTGTATAATTAATTCCTCCTGAAGTTGTTTTCTTAGATCTGGAAACCGTCAAGTCTTCTTGTACAAATGTTTCATCAGCAACTTTATAACCACTACGTTTTACTTTTACATAAGTTTTAATATTGGTATAACTTGGATCAGCAACAATGTCTAGGGCTTTCAATCGTAACACACCAGTTCTCGCTAAAATATTCATCGTTAACTTATTAGCAAATGGAGATTCATAAGGCATTGCCGCTGAAATTTTAACCGCCTGATCAGCATTAGGTGATTGAGGAATAATCAAATCGTTTAGATTAACTGGAGAAGGAACCATTTGCTCTGGAATATCGGTTGCCAGGAATTTGTATTTTCCATTATCTAATGCAAAACGATAGTGCGAACTGTAGTTAGCAAAAAAATCACCGTCATTATTATAAATAAAAATGGGCTTTGTTGAAATACCTGTATTTAAACTCCAAGGTTCTCCATTTAACTGAATCACAAAATCCTTAACAATTGATGTATCATATTGTAGTACGTCTTTACTACAAGCCGTCATCAATAAAAGCAACATTCCAATTACAGCGATACTATTTCTTATCTTTTTCATACGCTGTAATTTTAAAATTGAAATTCATTAAAGAATAAAGCAGCACAAATACCAAGGATAGCAACATTGATTGATGTCCTCTTTTTTATATTGCTCCCGAATTTCAAACCGATTATTTTTTCTCCATTTTTTGATGTTGGAGACAATCCCGTGAGTTCAATAATTTGACTGCACGACACTATAAACATCCCTACCAATAGCGGCAGGATGAAAGTGCTAATTTGTTTCATAAGTTTAATAATTTAATAATAGTTAGTTAAAGCTTTGTCCCGAAAGACTTTTGGTTCGGATGTAAAACTAGATATAGCAATTATTTATTTGGTAGATAAATCACTTTTCAAGATGGGTGATATTACTAATGAAATAGCTCTTAATTTTGGAGCATTAAAAACGAGAAAAAAATTGATAAATAACAGGGGGTATTTAACTAAATAATAATAAAACCTATTCTACTCATTAAACAAATACGGCACACAAGTATTTAAAAATCAATATTTTAAATGTTAAAAATCCAACATTAATTACTATTTTAAAACACAGGGTAAAAAAATGATGAGGCTTTAAAAACCTCATCATTTTAAATTGTGGAATTACTCAAATACTCCCTTTAAAGTATTATTGTTGTAAATTTAATAACTTAATTATTTCTATTATCGATAAAGACGGCGGTATTCGGCTGGTGTGTAATTAAATTTAGATTTAAAGCACTTTCCAAAATATTTCAGATCACTAAAACCAACTTCAAAACAAATTTCTTTAATTAACAGATCTTCTTTTTTAAGCATTTCGGCAGCTTCATTTAATCGAATATCACGAATAAATACCACTGGTGACACTCCAGTCAAATCTTTTAATTTATTGAAAAAACTAGCACGTGACATACACATTAATTTTCCTAATTCTTCCACTGAGAAATCGGTTTTGGATACATTATCCTTAACTAATTTAATTACCTGAAACATGAATTTATGATCCTGATTTGAAATTTGCAAAGGTTCTTCGCCTGGAATTTCAGTAATATTACCACTAGAATATAAAATTTGAAGACGCTTACGTTGTTCTAAAACATTTTTAATCCTGGCTTTTAGATAACTCACATTAAAAGGTTTATCCATGTATTCATCAGCACCATATTCCATTCCTTCTAATTTAGATTCTATGGCTGTTTTGGCACTTAGCAAAATAACAGGAATATGACTCGTTGCAATGTTATTTCTGATTAATTTGAGCATTTCAATTCCATCCATTTGGGGCATCATAATATCACTAATAATAAAATCTGGTGATAGTCTTGCCGCTTTCAAATGTCCATCAATTCCATTCTCGGCAAGGTGAATTTTATATTCGCTTTCTAACACAGAAACTATAAAATTTCTTAATTCAGGATCATCTTCCACAACCAGACCTACAGGCTTGCCTTTTCTTATTTCTTCTTCTACTGTTACAACAGGCTCATTTTCGATTACAGTAATATTCTCTTCTAAATGCGTATCAGATTCCTCAAATAAAATAGCTACATCATCATTAAAATGATGATATCCTTTTAAAAAACAAAGTTGGAAACTACTGCCTTTACCAGCTACACTATCCACTACAATACTTGCGCTATGCTTATCGGCCAAATCTTTGACTATCGAAAGCCCAATACCTGTACTGGGATTGTTTGGATTTTCATTATAATTAGAAAAACGGATAAACAATCGTTTTTGGATAACAGGATTAATTCCCGGTCCATTGTCACTAACCTTTAATAAAACTTGTTTTTCAGTTTCTTCAACAATTATTTCTATTGTATCTCCTTTATGACAATATTTAAAAGCATTTGAAATTAGATTAATCAAAATTTTATCAAGGCTATCAGCATCTGCCCATATAATTGGTGTTGAAGCAATTATTTTTAGCTCTAAACGTATCTTACTTTGCAGGCTTATTTCTCGAAAATTTTCCCAAACCTTAGCCGCAAATTCTCCTAAATTGATGGTTTTAACTTCTAATTTTCTATTTTGAATTCTTCTTAAATCTAAAATCTGATTTACCAAATTCAACAATCGATTACTGTTTTTTTCAATTCCCTGTAACTGTGTTTTAATTGAATCTGGAACCTCATTGTCAGAAAGCATTTTTTCTAATGGAGCGGTAATCATAGTCAGCGGAGTTCGGATTTCATGTGAAATATCAGTAAAGAATTTCAACTTCAATTCAGATACTTCCTGTTGAATTTGCACATCATTTCGTAACCTGATTATAGTTGATAATGTACGTCTAATCAACATAAAAAGACCAACAGCCAACAAAATATAAAAAATTATAGCCAAATTAGTCCACCAAATTGATGGCAAAATTGTGATTTCAATTTCTCTTTGATTATCTACCCATAAATTATGAGCGTTAGTAGACGATATTAAAAACTTATATTTCCCTCTACTTAAATTAGTATAATTAATAGACTGCCCTCCTTTTATGTAATTCCATTGCTTATCTACACCTTCTAATTTATAACGATAAACAATATTTTCATTTTTAATATAATCAAGAGCTGCAAATTGTAATCTTAAAAAATTCTGGTCATGCTCTAATACCACTTTTTTAAGCAAATCTGGATTTCTAGGAGTATCTGTATTTACTTCATGTAATTCTTTATTATTTACTGAAAATCCAGTAATGGCTAAATAGGGTTTAAACTGGTAAGCTTTTATCTTTTCTGGTTTAAAATAAATAGCACCATTAGAATAACCCAAGACAATTTCACCATTGGCAAGACGGCATTTTGTAGCTTCTGAAAAAATTTCATTTCCAATAAGCGATTTTAATTCGGGAAAAGTTTCAGCAGTACTCTTTTTGGTATCAAATCGAACAATTTGATTGTCGCCCATGAGCCATATTTTTCCCAATTTATCCTCTTGCATAGCTACAACTTCATCAACTGGTAAAGCAACCGTTTCTTCTCCAAAAGATTGAATATCTAGCTTTCCATTTTTATTCAAATAAGCCAATTGCAAGCCTTTGCCGTTAGTTGCTAATGCCAATTTATTTTTTGATGTTACTAAAATATCAAGAATATCATTACCTGAAACTTGTGAAAAATCTTTGAATTTTAATTTGCCTAATGCTCTATTTTCGTCTGGAAAAGAAAACAGTTTATAAGAAGAAATAAAAAACAATTGATGCTCTCTATTTTCCACAATCGATCGTACTCTATCAGCTGATTTTATTGGATAATTTTTCCATTCGTTTCGATAATTAACAAAACGAATTCCATCTTTTGACTCTCGGATAAGATTTACTCCGCCTCCCCAAGTAGCCAAATAAATCTTACCCGAAGCAGCCTGAAAAATTTTATAAATATCATTCGCACTAATACTATAACGATTCAGCTCATTGTGCTTATAATGAACTACTTTATAATTAAAAGGTTTTCCGTTGGGGATTAGACAAAATAATCCGTTTCCTCTAGTTCCCACCCATACTCTACCTTTGTTATCTTCCAGCATGTGATAAATATCTGCTCCCCATCCTGGACTATTAGTAGACAAGGTTCCATCAGCGCCTAGCATACCTATTTTCTTTTTTCTAGAATCAAGTATTGTAATTTTTTGAGAACGACAGGATAGCCATAGATTTCCACGTTTGTCTTCCATTAAACTCCTAACATTATTTTTCTTTTTCTCTTCAAAGGAATCTAAATTTAAAACTGAGAAATTATTGTTATTAAAAATCATTAAATCCAAGCCTTTTCGATAAGAACAAAACCATAAATTTCCTAATTTATCAAATGTTGCTGTATGCATTACATCAGAAATTTCTACTGAGGATTCCTTTGTATAATGTGAAATAGACAACAATTTGTCCTGCTCTTTGTCCCAATAGCCTAATGCTCCACCTTTAGGTTGAATCCAAACTGACCCATTAGGTGCGGTGAGTAAAAATGTTTTTCTATCGACAATAACAATAGGGTCGCTGGTATCAACCTGCAGGTGTTTTAACTTTTTAGTATTCAAATCAAATCTATAAATTCCCGATGCTGAAGTTTCAAACCAAAAATATTTGGAATCAGTCAATCCCATATAATTAATAGTTCCGTTGGGGAATCCTGCTATTGTTTTGTTATTATAAACATCTAATTTTCCTGATTTTATATCATAATAACAAATACCTTCTGTATTGGTAACAATAAGTACTTTGCCTCCATTAACATATTTAATTTGAACTATATCTGAATTGATTCCTGATTGCACATCAAAAAATGTACTTGACTTTTTAGAATAACGTGTCAACTTACCATTAGTTCCAGCAAACCATAATTCATCATTTATTTCCACAACAGCACTAAATGAATAGGATTTACCAGAAAGTCTGGTCATGTTGAAAAAAAAATATTCTAGTTTTTCATCTCCTTTTTTTAACCTGCAAATACCTAAATCAGTCAAAAACCATGTATCACCAGTACTATCTTCAAATACATCATTAATTTTACGTCCACGAAGTTTAGCCTGATCAAAAACTATTTGTCTTACTTTCTTATTAGCATCTAGAACAATCAAGTAATTTTTGTTTACAGGAAACAACCACACTAAGCCTGAAGGCATCAATTTAAACTGATTAAAAGAGAGATTAGAAAACGTATTGTTTTGACTGTCCATAGGATAATGAAAACTTAGACTTTGAGTATCAAAATAGTAAACTTCTTCTTTTTCTGACTTGATCCAAATTCGTCCGTTTTTATCAAATTTAAAACTGGAAACACGATTAGACGATAAATTCAATTTCCCTCTTTGAACTACATCAAAATTTTGAAAAACATTCCCATCAAATCGAATCAGTCCATTATAAGTTCCCATCCAAATGAATCCTTTCGAATCCTGCTGAATATCGAGGATGTGCGACTGACTCAACTTTACGTCATGCGAAAAATGTTTTAGAACTCCAAATGGTTGAGAAAAACACAATTCGAAAATCAGACAAAAAAGAGTAACAATTATATTTCTTTTCAAAATTTATTTTTTAAAACTCATACTAATTACAAAAGTATCAAAATTCCAGTCTGAACCTAAAACGATACCACCTCCTAGCTAAATACCCCTTCTTAAATAGCATTTTGTCCCCTATTTGTAGTATTCTAAAAAATCGAAAAAAGAACATCAAGCTTTACAACATCCTTCAAATAGCAATTTACCCCAATGAAATGATACTTAAACCCCTAAATTTGTTTTAGTTGTATTCGAATAAGTAAAATCTTTCCTAAATTACATTACTCAATAATTGCTAAAAAGTTTAACCAAAAACAGTAATCACCAAAAAAATCAAATGAAAAAAAGAACCTATGTAGTGTTTTTTATAAACCTAATAACCACAACCACTTTTGCACAACAAGACCTCTCTTTTGAAAATCCCAATCTACCTATTGAACAGCGTGTAAATGACTTGGTCTCCAGAATGACGGTAGAAGAAAAAATTAGTCAATTGATGGATTCTTCACCTGCTATAGAGCGTCTTGGTGTACCAGAATACAATTGGTGGAACGAATCCTTACACGGAGTTGCCCGTGCGGGATATGCAACCGTTTTTCCGCAATCTATTTCCATTGCATCTTCTTGGGATCGCCAATTAATTTTTGATGTTGCCAATGCTATTTCGGATGAAGCTCGTGCCAAACATCATGAATATTTAAGAAGAGGACAACACGGAATGTATCAGGGATTGACATTTTGGTCACCCAATGTTAATATTTTTCGTGATCCACGTTGGGGACGCGGTCATGAAACTTATGGCGAGGATCCTTATCTTACTAGTCAATTAGGACTAAAATATGTAACCGGTCTTCAAGGCACTGATGAAAAATACCTTAAAGTAGTTGCCACTGCTAAACATTATGCGGTTCACTCAGGTCCTGAACCATCTCGTCATCAATTTAATGCTGAAACCAGTGACATAGATCTTTACGAAACTTACCTTCCTGCTTTCCGCACCTTAGTAAAAGAAGGTCATGTGTATTCGGTAATGGGAGCTTACAACCGTTTTAGAAGAGAATCGGCTAGTGCGAGTCCGTTTCTTTTCAATATTCTTCGAAAAGATTGGGGATTTAATGGTTACATCGTATCCGATTGTGGTGCTGTAACTGATATTTGGAAATACCATAAAATTACCAAAGATGCGGCTTCGGCTTCGGCTTTGGCAGTAAAAACAGGTTTAGATTTGGAATGCGGAAGTAGTTATAAATCATTAAAAGAAGCATTAGATAACAAATTGCTGACTGAAGCTGATATTGACATCACTTTAAAACGTTTGTTTACCGCACGATTTAAACTGGGAATGTTTGATCCAGAAGAAATGGTTCCTTATGCCCAAATCCCATTTTCAGTAAACAACAACTCGTCTCACGACTATCTGGCCCGAGTAGCTTCTCAAAAAAGTATTGTTCTTTTGAAAAATCAGAATAATACGCTTCCTCTTTCTAAAAACATCAAAACTGTTGCTGTTATTGGACCAAATGCCAATGATGTACAATCGTTATGGGGTAATTACAGCGGTATTCCTAGTAATCCAATCACTGTATTAAAAGGAATCCAAAACAAATTAGAACCGAATGCAAAAGTACTTTATGCAAAAGGAACTGATTTGGCTAAAGGTGTTCCTGAAATGAATGTGATACCGTCTGTTTATTTTCAAAATGAAAACGGAACACAAGGTTTAAAAGCAGAATATTTTGACAATAAAGAATGGGAAGGAAAACCGATTTTTACCCGTACAGATGATAATATTGATTTTCATTGGGATATTAATACTCCAGATCCTCGTATGAAAATGGGCAATTATAGTGTGAAATGGACGGGATATATTGTAGCACCAAAAACTGGAACTTATAGTATTTCTGAATGGTCAAAACCTTTTATGACTATCGAAATTGAAGGTGGAAAAAGTACTGGTGGAAAAAACAACCATCATCCACGCATTCGATCCCAAAAAATTGAATTGGAAGCTGAGAAAAAATACAAAATTGAGATTAAATACCAAAACAACTATGGCGATGCTATAGCACAACTTTTATGGGCGGAACCACAAGAAAATGTATTGCAAGAGGCTATTCAAATTGCTAATCAGGCGGATGCTGTAGTATTGGTTTTGGGATTAAATGAACGCTTAGAAGGTGAAGAAATGAAAGTAGAAGCAGATGGTTTTGATGGTGGAGATCGTACCAGTCTTAACTTACCATCCAATCAGGAAGAATTAATGAAAGCCATAGTAGCTACAGGAAAACCTGTAACTGTGGTTTTAATAAACGGAAGTGCGCTTTCTATCAATTGGGCCAATGATAATGTTCCTGCAATTTTAACCGCTGGATATCCAGGTCAACAAGGTGGTAACGCTATTGCTGATGTGCTTTTTGGCGATTACAATCCTGCAGGTCGATTACCCGTTACATATTACAAATCGGTAGACCAATTGCCTGATTTCGAAAACTATGATATGAAAGGTCGTACTTATCGTTATTTCGACAAAAAACCATTGTACCCTTTTGGATTTGGTTTGAGTTATACCAAATTCAAATATAGCAACATACAAATTCCAAATTCTATTGATGCTGAAAAAGATTTTGAGGTTTTGGTTGACGTAACTAATATTGGCGATCGTGACGGAGACGAAGTAGTTGAATTGTACCTAAAAGACGAAAAAGCCTCTACTCCACGCCCTATCTGGCAATTAGAAGGTTTTGAGCGAATCAATCTAAAAAAAGGAGAATCAAAAACTGTGCGTTTTAAAATGACTCCAAGACAATTATCATTAATCAATAAAAAAGGGCAACGCATTATAGAACCAGGATGGTTTACCATTGCTGTGGGAGGAAAATTACCTGATGATTCTGATGACATACAAAAAATTCGTTTCAATATTTCTAAAAAACCAACAATACTATTAGACAAATAGTGTCTAAGCTTTTAGAGAGTGTTCATTTTCTGCTAGCCTCTTAATTTTTTATAACATCCCCTTAATCATCATGTATTTAAGGGGATGTTTGTTTTTTTGATTATTTTTTGAATTATTAAAAATACTAAAACAAGCGAAATTAATTAGCCTTTTATAACCAACTCTCATTTCGTTTTATATTATTCATTTACTTTAAATACAAAATATACTTATTCTAGAGCAAATAATTTACTTTTATATTTTTTAACAGATAGCTATAAATTCAAAAAATGCTTGAAAATTTTCCTTTTTATCTAGCGATATTAATCGTTATTTTATTGTTGATCATGTTGGCAGATAAAATAAAAGTAGCTTATCCTATTCTATTAGTATTAGCAGGGTTGATTATTAGTTTTATTCCAGGTATTCCTGTAATTAATATTGAACCCGAACTTATATTTTTTATTTTTCTGCCCCCTTTATTGTATGAAGCGGCCTGGAAAATTTCATGGAAAGAAATGTGGCGTTGGCGACGCATTATTACCAGTTTTGCTTTTGTAGTGGTTTTTCTTTCGGCACTTTCGGTAGCATTGGTTGCTAATTATATCATTCCTGGTTTTTCATTAGCATTAGGTTTTTTATTGGGCGGAATTGTATCACCTCCCGATGCTGTAAGTGCTGGAGCTATTTTGAAATTTGTTAAAGTACCAAAATCAATTTCGTCAATATTAGAAGGAGAAAGTTTATTGAATGATGCTTCTTCATTGATTATTTTCAGATTTGCAATGATTGCCGTTGCAACAGAACAATTTATATTTTACAAAGCGGCATTGAATTTCAGTTGGATGATTATTGGTGGTGTTGGAATTGGCTTATTTATTGGATGGATTTTCATGAAAGCCCATCAATATATGCCTACTGATGCTAATATTGATATTGTTCTATCTCTGCTTACACCTTATGTAATTTATCTTGCTGCCGAGCAAGTGCATAGTTCTGGTGTATTAGCCGTAGTATGTGGCGGTTTACTTTTGGCTAATAACAGGCATCGTTTTCTTACAAGCAAATCGCGTTTACAAGGATTAAACGTTTGGGAAAGTTTCTGTTTTATATTAAACGGATTAGTTTTTATGCTTATCGGATTGGATTTACCTCAAATTACCAGAGGTCTGGAGGAAGCAAATATCAGCATTCCAACAGCTGTAGGTTACGGTATAATAATTACCGTTGTTTTAATGGTAAGCAGAATATTATCTTCTTACGGTGCAGTAATTATTACGCTAATTGCCCGAAATTTCATTACAGTTGCTGACAGCAGAAATCCCGGTCTCAAAGCGCCATTTATACTTGGATGGACTGGAATGAGAGGTGTTGTTTCCTTGGCAGCAGCATTATCAATTCCTGTTTATTTGAATAACGGTAATGGATTTCCACAGCGAAATCTAATTTTGTTCATCACTTTTATTGTTATCCTTTTAACATTATTAATTCAAGGATTAACATTGCCTTATTTTATTAGAAAAGCTCAATTTAAAACAATTGATAATGCTTTGTCACGTGATGAAATTTATAATACCATTCGACAAGAATTAGCCGAATTTGCTGTAAATCATTTGAAAACAAATTATAATAATCAGGTAGAAAGTAATGCTGCATTGCAACATCTAATTCAAAGATGGGAACAACATAGTAATAAAATAGAGGACGAATCCATTGCTATAGAACTTAAAGATATTTATCTCGATTTATTAAATCAGCAAAGACAATGGCTTATTAATAAAAATAAACAAGATCAAAGCTTAGACGAATCAATCATAAGAAGACAGATGCATTATTTAGACATTGAAGAAGAAAAATTGCGGTATTTATAGAAAAAATATTCTTTCTTTAAAATGAGTTTTTATAATATCCCAAATTCTAAAATGAGTTCATAAGAACATTAAACAGTATATAAAAAAAAGGAAAATAGACTGTTTTATAATCTTACTTTTCAAGTGAAATAAGTATTCTTTTTGAAGAATCAGATGCAATGATTAGACCAGCAACCATCATAATTACATCTTTAAGAACTAATCGACCTGCAGCGGATAGAAAGGGAAATCCGTAATACTTAGTTGGAAAATCACCGCCTAAATTTGGCACAAATACTTCTGGTGTAGTAATCAGAAACGATAAGGTTACTAGCGACATTATAAAAGTTAAAAGACCGCCTAACAAACCAATATTTGAGTAATAAATACCTAGTAAATGCATCGATCCAATTGCAATAATTACAAGCCCTAATAGTATTGAAAAAGTATAAGTTCCATTTTGTTCATGCCAAGCAATATTTTGTGCCACTTCCTGACCTTCAGGATTCTTATACTCTTTATATTCAGGAGCGTCTTTGTTATAGAAAAAACTCATCAAAGGACTATTAGCTACAAAGGGAACAATTCCATCCGCTTCATAGTGAAAAGCTTTAAGTCCGCCAATCCAAATCATCACAATGGCAACTGCAATCCTAATAAGGTTAATGAATTGCGGCTGAGTATTTGCTAAAAACTGTAGTCCTGCTAATAAAATTCGTTTCATAATAAATTGTTCTGATTATTTATAAAAACAAATTTATAACGAATATTTTTGCTTTAAAATGGACAAAAAGGGATATTACTTGGACAAATAAGCTACTTTAGAAATGCCTACTCTATTTCTAAAAGCTTGCGGAGAAATTTGTGTATGTTTCTTAAAAAAACGACTAAAATAATATTCGTCGTTAAATTGTAATTGATAAGCGATTTCTTTAATGCTAAGAGTAGTAAGATGGAGCATTTTTTTGGCTTCCAATATCAATCGATCTTGAATGAGTTGGGAAGGGGTTTTACCAAAATACTTAATGCTTTTTTTGGCAAGTGTGTTAGACGAAATAGATAGTATTTCTGCATATTCATTAGGCTTATGAAGTGTCAAATATTTTTCATCTAACAGCAGCCTAAACTGTTCCATTTTCTCATCTTTAGTACTAACAGCAGCCTTCTTTTCCATACTTCTCAACTTAATGGTACTGCATTTTGCTAGCACAACTTGCAAATAGGATTTTAAAATCATCTCCGAAGAACTAGAATCTATAAGTTCTTCTTCTAAGCGTTTTAACAATTGGCAAAAATCGTAATGCTGCTGCTCCGAAAGAATTACCGAAGGTTCTAAATAGATATTATTAAAAAGCAATCCATTGCATGCTACTTCATCCCGATGAATTTCAATACAATAAAAATCACCATGAAATTTTAAGAGTGTATACTCAGTATTCTTCAACTGTTCTATAAAAATAGTTTGAAGAGGGGTAGAAAAAAGTAATATGGGACCCGAAAAATGAAAAGAAGCAAAATCAGCATGATAAATACCTTCCCCTTTATGGATTAAAATTATAGTATATTCAGATAACTGAATAGGATTTTTTAAAGAGAAACTTTCGCTTTTTTCAATACCAATAAGACATTCTCCATTATCTCCTAAAATATTTTTCATAACTCACTGCTTATTGAATTGAATACAAAACTATTAAATCTATTATTTAAAATAGCTTGAAAAATCACCTAAAACAGTAATCCTTCATTAGTTCTTATGATCACTGATTATGTGTGTTTTTTATTTTATATTGAATCCAATCGACTTAACCTCATTAACAGCCCTGAAGAACATCATTAAATAAAACGGTTTTTTCTTTCTTTTTTTATAAAAAAATGATTTTAATCGATATTTATATACATTTAATCGGTGTTTTAATTAAAAAGACATTACTTTTATTCCATACAAAACCCCCATATTGTATAAGAATAGTTAATTTAATCTTAAAATTTAAAACAACTGTTTTATACAATAGTAAATATTAACCTGATGTATGGAAAAACTTTACTCAAAAAAGACAAAAAACAAATTTTACTTATTAATTCTTTTTGCTGTATTTACATTCCCTAATTTAGTTGCAGCTCAATCTCTTACCTCTCCTCAAGTCAATTTTACGCAAAGAACTGCGGCAACTAGTCCTGCCAAAACTATTTATAACATTAATGGAGATTTTACGATGTTAGGCAATACCAACTTAACACTTGTTAATTATGATAACACAATCAACAATGAAAGTAACTTTATGAAATACGTCGATGTAGATGGTGACAGCAATACATTGAATTCTTCTATGGCAACACTTGAACTTTCAAATTCAGGAGAAAACAGTGCCAACCAAGATTGCTCTACCGTAATTTTTGCGGGGCTTTATTGGACGGGAAAATCTCAGGATGCGGATACTTTTACAGTTTCAACTGCTACTCATGGATCTACTATTCCAAACACTAATTACACACTAAATATAACTAGAGGGGGAACAAATAGTAATCGATATCCTATTTATACCTTTACAGGTAATGGTCATAGTTATGTTTTTAATTTTTCCAATGCTGCAGCAAGTGGTACTTCCACTGTTACACTTACTTTAGATGGTATTTCACAACCCGCCATAAATGTAACCTATAACGCTGGAAGAGCAACATTTACAACCCCCTTTACATCTAATCCTGCTTTTGGAACAAGTTTTACTTTAACGGAATTAACAAGAGCTACAGGAACAAATGAAACTGAATTTACATATCGAGCAAATGGTTATGCTAGCATCAATAACTACTCATCTAAAAATTACGATAAGAAAGTTATTTCATTAAAAGGTCCCGGAGCCACTTCTTACACTTCTGTAACTTCAAATTCAGACATTTATTTCCCTGGATCTGCATTAAGTGGAATATTTATTGGCTATCAAGAAGTTACCGATTATGTTAAAACTCATGGCTCTGGAGCTTATACTGTGGCTGATATAGCTTTAATAGAAGGAACAAATTCAAATCCTGGTTATTTTGGAGGATGGGTAATGATTGTTATATATGAAAACCCATTAATGAAAAGCCGGGCTGTAACCCTTTTTGATGGTTGTGCATACGTAAATGGACAACGTAGTGGTGGTGGCGAATTTGGAAACATTCCTATTTCAGGGTTTACTACAGTAGATTCTGGTCCTGTAAATATGAAACTAGGTGTAATGGCTGCAGAAGGAGATGTTGGAACAGCTTCAGGAAGAACTGATTACTTGGCAGTTCAAAAACTAAATGCTGACCCAACTACTTATAATACTACCAATTACTTAACATTAAATCATGCTAACAATACACAAACTAACTTCTTTAATTCTTCTATATTTCCACAGCCAGCAGTTGGAACGAGTAATCCTATTTTACAGAATAACACAGGTGTCGATTTTAGTATGTTTACTATCCCAAATGCAGATAACTTAGTCATAGGCAACAATCAAAGCTCAACGACCTTTAGATTTGGTTCTAACTACGAAGTTTATTCTATTTTTGGTTTTGCTATGTCTGTTGATTCTTATGTTCCTGAACCAAAAGGGTTAATTAGTGTCAATTCAATTAACAATGTTACCAACCCAACAGTTCTAAATGCTTTGCCTGGACAAGCCATCAATTATGCTCTCACTATTAGCAATTCAGGAACTGAAGCCATAAATAACACTATTGTAAGTATTCCGATACCCGAAACTGCCATTTTTAATACAGGTGGCATTATTTCATTCAACACTTACCACAATTTTAATCCTACTAACCCACCTGCTTATGATGAAGGAACTAACAGTATTGTATGGAATTTAGGGACTTTACCCATTACTGCTGGTCATCCAGAATATATTTATGCTGATTTAAGTTTCAATCTTAATGTTACTGATGATTGTAGTATCATAATAAATGAAGGTTGTAATCCTAGAGTATCTTTAGAAACAGGAAATATTACTGGTGTTGGAGCAATTTCAGGAAATCCCTCAACTGAATATTTTTTTCAAGGCTATGATGATTCGGAATGTAAAAAACCAATTGAGGGTTCTATAATAGTAGCTATAGATGGTACTTCCTGTTTGTCAACATTAGCTGGCAATAACCAAATAACTTCATGCGGTTCAGAATCAGTACAATTAGAAGCGACTTCTGGATCAACAGGACTTTGGTCAATTATTAATGCTCCTGCTGGCGATGGCGAAATATTTTCTGATATTACTAGTCCAAATTCTGAATTTTACAGCCCTAATAATGGTATTTATACTTTAAGATGGACTGTCTCTGGAGCTGGTGAATGTCCTGATGTTAGTGATGATGTAGAAATAACGTTCAATCCATGCAGTCATCTTGATTTTGATGGAACGGATGACAACGTTAACTTCAAAGACAATTTCAACTTTAATAGTGGTTCTTTTAGTATCGAAGTTTGGATTAAATCAGAAGCTACAAATGGAAATATCCAAACTATTTTATCAAAACGAAATGCAGCTAACTTAAATGATGGCTATGATTTAAGATTAGTCAATAATATTATTTCGTTCCATTGGAACAACGGAAATTCCATTAGCTCCAATTATGCTATCAATACAGACAGATGGTATCATGTTGCGGTTACTTTTGATGGAAACAATTACTATATGTATGTTGATGGAGTAAGTGTTCACAATGCAGTTGCTGGAGCAAACCCAATTGCAAACAGTAACGCAAGATTTATCCTAGGAGCAATGGCACAAAATACTGTTTTCCCATACACTCCTATTCACTATTTTGATGGATGGATGGAAGAACTACGCATTTGGAATGTAGCACTAACCGAAGCTCAAATACACCAAATGATGAATCAAAAAATTCAGCAGGACAATACTGCTATTTTAGGTTCAACGGTACCTTTAAACATCCCTGATTTATCATGGAATAATTTAGAAGGATATTATCAAATGGTGCAAGCAACTGATTTAAATAATGGGTATTTAATAGATAAAAGTGCAAATATTCGTAATGGAAAATTATTAAACATTTACACTCCACAACCTGAAACAGCTCCTTTACCTTATACCTCTACAGCTGATGGAGTCTGGGAGACAAACAACACTTGGACACATGGTGATGTATGGAACATTCCAAATACAACTGCAATAAATAATACTACTTTTATTGATTGGAACATTGTTAAAACAGACCATAATATCACAACTGCAGGCAACAAAACAGTTTTAGGATTATTGGTTACCAGCAATGTCATTAGCGCAAATAGCGATAACAAAATAGAAATTTCTCATTATTTAAAATTAGACGGAAAAATTGATCTGGTAAACAAATCACAGTTAGTACAAACCCAAGGAAGTGTTTTAGATGTTAATAGTAGTGGGACTATAGAAAGAGACCAGCAAGGTCAATCTAATTTATTCAATTACAATTATTGGAGTTCCCCTGTTGGTGGATTGAGTACTACTGCCAATAATATAAATTACTCTGTGGGAAGTGTAATGAAAGATGGCACCACAACTACACCACAAAATATCAAATGGGTTGGAGGAGACAATGGAGCACCAACCACCCCCATAAGTACTGCTCGCTATTGGCTTTTTAAATTTGATAATTATGCAAATGCTTACGCCAATTGGGTACAAATGAATGAAAACTCAACAGTTAGAGTGGGACAAGGTTATACTATGAAAGGCAGTGGAGCGGCTACACCTACTCAAAACTACACTTTCGTAGGAAAACCGAACAATGGGTTAATTAATTCTAATTCTGTAAGTGACAATCAGTTATTACTAGCAGGAAATCCATATCCTTGCTCCTTAGATAGCTATGCTTTTATTAATGACAACGTCAATTCAATAAACGGATCCATCTATTTTTGGGAACATTACGCCAGCAATAACAGTCACTTCTTAAAAGATTATCAAGGAGGCTATGCTATCAGAAACCTAACTGGAGGTGTAGCACCATCATCTGCCAATGTAGATTTTATAAGTAAACAAGGAACTCCATCAAGAGGAATTCCTAACCGTTTTATTCCAGTTGGACAAGCTTTCTTATTAATTGGAAAATCGGGAGCTGGAGGTACAATTACTTATGACAACAATCAAAGAGCTTTCCATAAAGAAGATGATGCTGAAAATTCTAATGTGATATTCAAAGTAAATACTCCTACCAAAACTTCATGGAGAAATAGTGATAATGATGCTGTAGTGGAAGAAAAACATAAAAAAATTCGCTTAGGATTTACCTCTTATAACGATTACCACAGACAACTATTATTAGGCTTTATAGACGAAAAAGCCACTGATGGAATCGATTTTGGTTATGATGCTCATAATATGGATAATTTTCCTAATGATATGTTTTTCTTAATTGGAGGCAATCGATTTGTAATTCAAGGAGTTGGTGCTTTCGATAAAAATGCTTCTTATCCAATTGGTGTAAAAACAAGTGCCGAGGGAACCGTAAAATTTATGATTGATGAAGTAGATAATTTCGACCCTAATCAAGCTATTTATATTTTTGATAGTGAAACTAATGTCTATAATAACATTCGAGAAAAAAACTACGAAGTCAACTTAACTACAGGAATAAACACGACACGATTTTCTTTACGCTTCTATAATCCAGCCGATGCTCCAATTGAACCAGAAGAGCCTGCAAAGCAACTTGAAAACGAAAATTGTGAAATTATATACATTCAAAAATCAGACAATATTAATGTTAATAATAGTTTTGAAAATAGTAAAGTTAAAAAGATAAGACTTTATAACAGCTCTGGAGTTGAAATTGAAAATTGGAAAATTCAAGAAAACCGAAACCAATCTAATATTCAGGTTCATATCAAAAAGAAAAGATTAGGTCTGTATATTGTAAAAGTAGAAACTACTAAAGGCGATTTTACTAAGAAAATAATTATTCAATAAAATAATTACAAAGCGTTTATTTGATATCTTTTGAAATAAACAAAACTAGATGAGTCGTCCCAAAATTTGATTAATACAATCATTTTGGGATGATTTTTTTTGCATACATCTTACTCTTCTCTATTCTAATTAATTAGCCCAGAAACTCTATGTAGTTTATTAAATTTTTCGAAAAATAATATAGTAAGAAATTGATACTATAGTTTTTATTTCTACATTTGCATTATTTTTATTTATTCTAAATAGACTAAATAGATTAAACCAAAAGAAAAAAGCAATATCTAATCGAAAAACAATATAATAATGAAGAAAAATCTATTTGTTTCCCTTGCCTTGGCTACTACTTTCTTGGCAGTAGCTCAACAAAAAAATTCGCTTTTAGAACAATCTTTTTGGAAATTATCTCCTGATGTTAGTGTAGTAAAAGCAGAAATAGCAAAAGGAAATAATCCGTCAGAAAATAACCGAATGGCTTTTGATGCTGTAGTTTATGCAATAAACAATGATGCTCCTGCTGAAACAATTAAATTTTTACTAGAACAACCCGGAAATCCAGTTAGCAAACCTACTCATGATAGTCGTATCTATCTTCACTGGGCTGCTAATAAAGGAAATGTTGAAATAGTAAATTATTTAATTGGTAAAGGTTCAGATATCAATCTTGAAGACAGCCACGGAACAACTCCAATAACATTTGCAATTAATGCCGGACAAAAAAACACAGCTATTTACGATGCTTTCTTCAAAGCGGGATTAGATGTTAAGAAAAAATACAGAGACGGCGCTAGTCTTTTGCTTTTGGCTATACCAAATGACAAAGATTTGACTTTAACTAATTATTTTATTGCTAAAGGATTATCATTAAAAGACACGGATAACAAAGGAAACACTGCCTTTAATTATGCTGCAAGATCAGGAAATATAGAATTTCTAAAAACACTTTTACAAAAAGGAGTAAAACCTACTGATAATGCAATTATTATTGCTGCACAAGGTTCTCGTCGGGATGCCACTACTATTGAAACTTTTCAATATTTAGTAGATGATTTAAAGTTAAAACCAACTGTAGTTTCTGCTGATGGAGAAACCGTTTTACATAGTTTAGTACGCAAACCTAATCAAACTGAAATTATCAATTACTTCATAAGCAAAGGAGTTGATGTTAACAAAGCAGATAATGATGGAAATACTGCTTTAATTAACGCGGCATCTGGAAGAGATACTGAAGCTTTAGAATTATTACTTTCAAAAGTGAAAGACGTGAATGTTCAAAATGCAAAAGGAGAATCAGCTTTGTCTGTAGCAGTCCAATCAGGAAGTCCTAAAGCAGTTGAACTTTTATTAAGTAAAAAAGCCAATATTAATGTTTTAGACAAAGACAACAACAACTTAGGGTATTACTTAATCCAATCGTATCGCCCACAAATGATGGGAGGACGTGGTCCTGAATCTAGCAATAATGCTCCTAAAGAAGATTCTTTTGCAATGAAATTAAAATTATTACAAGATAGTGGATTGAACTTAGCTCAGGCTCAAAAAGACGGAAGCAGCTTGTATCATTTTGCTGTTCTAAAAAATGATTTAAATTTACTTGAAAAGATTGCTAATTTAAACATTGATGTCAATACAAAAAATAAAGATGGATTAACTGCATTGCACAAAGCAGCCATGATTGCAAAAAATGATTTGATAATAAAATACCTATTGTCAATTGGTGCTAAAAAAGACATTAAAACTGAGTTTGACGAAAGTGCTTATGACTTAGCTAAAGAAAACGAAACCTTAACTCAAAACAACATTTCTGTTGAAATTTTAAAATAACAAAATGAAATCTATTATTAAAACAGCCTTAGCAGGCGCATTCATCTTCCTTATTTCTTTTCAGGCTACAGCACAAAGTAGTAAATACAAATGCATGCTTCAAATGTCAAATTATGTTGGCGAAGGTGCTTATGTAGTAGTTTCTTTAATTAACGCCAAAGGAGAATACGAAAAAACACTTTACGTGATGGGAGACGACAAAAAATGGTACAATAGTTTAAAAGAATGGCATAAATTCAACTCTAAAAAACCAACTAACATTAGTGCTATTACAGGAGCTTCTGTTACAGGTGGTGACCGCAGTATTACAACTTTCGAAATTGACAATGCTAAAATTAATAGCGGTTATAAATTGCGTTTTGAATCGGCAGTAGAAGACCAAAAATACCATGTTTCTGATGTTGAAATTCCTCTTACAACAGCTGGAATTGCGGCTAAATCTGAAGGAAAAGGATACATCCGTTACGTAAGATTAAGCAAAATATAATAGCATACTAGATGACTCTTTCTTTTTGGCGGTACTCACACCTCGCTTTGGCGGTATTTTCTGCTGCATTTTTAATTATCGCATCCGTAACAGGTACTATACTTGCGGTAGATGCTATACAGGAGAAAATACCACCGCATCGGGTGGAAAATTTCGATGATATTACTTTGGGACAAACTTTGCCTACATTACGTAAAACCTATCCCGAAATAACCGAATTAAGTATCGACCACAATCAGTTTGTAACCCTACAAGCAATTGATAATGATGGAAACGATGTCAATGGGTATATTGATCCTACAACAGGAAAAATCATTGGCACACCAACTAAAAAAAGTGATTTTATTAATTGGGTTACTGGACTACACCGTTCTTTATTTCTACATGAAACGGGACGAATTTTTATAGGAATTAATTCTTTTTTATTAGTATTAATTGCTCTTTCAGGTTTTGCTCTTGTCATCAATAGACAGCGAGGTTTACGCAACTTCTTTTCTAAAATTATCAAAGAATATTTTGCACAATACTACCATGTTTTATTGGGACGCTTGGCATTAATTCCCATATTGATTATAGCGCTTTCGGGAACTTATTTGTCAATGGATCGTTTTCATCTTTTCGAAAATGAAAATGAAAACCAAACCGAAAATCCAACCACAACTCAAACTAAAAAAACATTCGATTTAAAAAATACTCCTTTAGCGAATGTTACTAAAATAGAGTTTCCTTTTTCAGATGATCCTGAAGATTATTACATCTTTGAATTAAAAGACCGAAAAATTGAAGTCGATCAATATTCGAATGCGATTGTTTCCGAAGAACAATTCCCTACTACAAAATTGTTATCCGATTTAAGTTTGGACTTACACACTGGAAGAACAAATAGTATCTGGGCATTTATCATCGGATTAGCGTCTTTAAACATTCTGTTTTTTATCTATTCCGGATTTGCTATGACCTTTAAAAGAAGAGCAAGCCGTATTAAAAATAAATTTAAAGCTGAAGAAAGCAAATACATTTTATTAGTGGGTTCAGAAAACGGAAGTTCGCTTCGTTTTGCCAATGCAATCCTCAAACAATTAAATGATCAAGGTAAGAAAGCACACCTTGCTCAATTAAATAATTACACCAGCTATCCAAAAGCAGAACATTTACTAATTTTCACCTCAACTTATGGTCTGGGTGATGCGCCTTCTAATGCGAGTAAATTTGTAACTCTTTTAGAAAAAAATTCGCAACAACAACCAATTAATTATTCTGTAATTGGTTTTGGTTCCAAATCCTATCCTGATTTTTGTGGTTATGCTAAAGAAGTTGATGCCCTTTTAGAAACTAAAGCCTGGGCAAATCGCTTGTTAGAATTGCAAACCGTAAATGATAAATCAGCCGAAGAATTTGTCAATTGGGTACAATTATGGAGTGCCAAAACGGGAATTTCACTGAGCACTACCCCATCGGTTTACAATCATATTCCAAAAGGATTACAACAATTAATGGTTTTAGACAAAACTACTATTTCAGAAACGGACCAAACTTTTTTATTGACTTTAAGAGCCGGAATACGAAGCAAATTCACATCGGGAGATCTCTTGGCCATTTATCCGGCTAATGATAATCGGGAACGTTTGTATTCTATTGGAAAAAGGAATGGAAATCTTCAATTAGCCGTAAAATTGCATCCCTCTGGTTTGGGTTCTGGATTTTTATACAATCTAAAACCTGGAGATACCATTAAATCTCAAATCATTAGCAATCATGCTTTTCATTTTCCAAAAAAAGCAAGCCAGGTCGCTCTAATTTCTAACGGAACAGGAATTGCTCCTTTTCTGGGAATGATTGCACAAAACAAGAAAAAAACAGATATTCATTTGTATTCAGGTTTCCGTCAGGAAACTGAAATTACCAAACATTATCAGGATTTTGCTAATGAAATGATTCAAAAGCAATATTTAAAACAATTTCATTTAGCTTATTCCCGCGCAGCCAATCATCATTATGTGATGGATTTAATCCAAATTGACGCTGATTTCTTTGCCCAATTATTAAAAAATGGTGGCATAATCATGATTTGTGGCGCACTGGCTATGCAATTTGATGTCGAAAAAGTATTGGATGCTATTTGTATTTCTAAAAATAACGCAACACTTACTGAGTACAAAGTCAAAGGACAAATCCTGACGGATTGTTATTAATTTCTATGTAATATTCGAATGAAAACAAAATCCTTATCAATAGTAAGCTTTTTTACTTTTCTGCTATTTGGTTTATCTTGTCATTCGCAAGTTTTACGAAAAAGAACAACAATGCTTATGGGCGGTCGTTTTGATATTAATATTGTAGCGCAGGATTCTCTTTCTGCCGAACAAAATATTGATATCATTGTTGCCGAGATTGACCGTATTGAACACCTCATCTCCGATTGGAAACCCACATCTCAAGTTTCAGAAGTCAACCAGAATGCAGGAATTCGTCCTGTAAAAGTGGATAAAGAAGTTTTTGAATTGGCTAAAAGAGCTTTACACTTTTCTAAAATCACCAATGGCGCTTTTGATATTAGCTTTGCTGCAATGGATCGAATTTGGAAATTTGATGGTTCCATGACCGAAATGCCTTCGGCGGAAGCCATAAAAAAATCAGTTGAAAAAGTAGGTTATAAAAACATTATTCTGGACAGTATCAATTCGACTATTTTCCTGAAATTAAAAGGAATGAAAATTGGATTTGGAGCACTTGGCGAAGGTTATGCCACCCACAAATGCCAACAAATGATGCTCGCCAAAGGAATTGAATCCGGAATTGTAAATGCCACCGGCGACATGAGTGTTTGGGGAACACAGCCTAACGGCAAACCTTGGAATATTGGCATCACAAATCCTTTTGATCCAAGCCAAATTTTAGCTACAATTTCACTAAAACAAGACGCTGTGACTACTTCTGGCTCTTATGAAAAGTTTGTTGTTTTTAACGGGAAACGTTATTCACACATTATCAACCCAACAACAGGTTATCCTGCAACGGGATTCTGTAGTGTAACTGTTTTTGGTCCTAATGCTGAAACGGCTAATGGTTTTAGTACCTCGGCTATGGTTTTAGGTAAAAAAGAAGCAATTCAGCTTTTAAAGAAATATCCTGAGTATTATTTTATTATGATTACCGATTCAGGGAAAATGATAAAGTCTAAAAACTTCCCCAAACATCAATTAAAGAAATACAAAAACTAGAAATTGTTTTTATGACTTTAATTTAATAGTCCATTCAAAATCCATTTCAGAAACCCGCTCCCCTTTTTCATTTGTTCCAATAGATTTTAGCCAAAAAGTTTGTCCTTCTCCAGTGGCTATTGTGTTCTGGATTGCTGTTTCTATTTGATTTTTATTTTGGCATTCAAATGTAATTCTTCCTGTAGCTTTTTTAGTAAAACTACTTTTATTATTAGCAACAAGCATTGCAATATTTCGATTACTCTTTTGGATATGAAACATCACTAAAGCTCCTGTTGATAATTCGGCAGCCATGGCTTGTACGGCAAAATAGATGGAATTAAATGGATTTTGGTTAATCCATCGGTGTTTTACTGACACTACACAGCGGTCAAAAACGATTTCTTTTACCCGAACTCCGCAAAGGAATGCCGAAGGTAATTTGAATAATAAAAAACGATTCAGTTTTGGTGCTGTAAGTATCATATCCTTGGTTTTGAACTAATATACAACATATTTTATAATTCTGCTCGAATTCAAAATAGTTAATATTTTGTTAATATTTAGTACTTTGCAATACATAATACCTGTTTTAAGATATATATTTGCATAAGAAATTACTATATACTATAAAATATGGAAACCAAAAACGAAAAAACAATAGCAGCTTTAACGCATTTAAGTGCATTATCACAGTACTTTATCCCTTTTGGGAATTTTATTTTTCCTATAATCATTTGGAGTAGTAAAAAAGACAAATCGGAATCTATTGATACAAACGGAAAGCATGTAATCAACTTTCAGCTTAGTTTATTACTTTATTCGATTGTACTTATTCTTATTGCTGTTCCTACTTTTATGACGGTAGTTTTTAGCAATATGAATTGGAATGAACTAATAAACGATCACGATTTCTTTTGGGAAGGCATTAACATGGCTGATAATATTGGTCTAATCACCTTAGGAATCGTTTCAGTATTATTAGTTATTTTATTAAAAATAGTTGAATTTTTCTTGATTATAATTGGAACTATAAATGCTTCCAATGGAAAAGAATACAAATATCCTTTAACGATTAACTTTATTAAGTAAACAAAAAAATCATGAACATTGAAAACACAAAAGCCCAGATGCGTAAAGGTGTTCTCGAGTTTTGCATCTTATCAGTCTTAAAAGAAAAAGATGCCTATACATCCGAAATATTAGAGACATTAAAAAACGCAAAATTATTAGTCGTCGAAGGCACTATTTATCCTTTACTAACACGACTAAAAAACGACGGATTACTAACTTATCGTTGGGAAGAATCCACCTCGGGACCACCAAGAAAATATTATGGTCTAACCGAAATTGGTCAAACTTTCCTGAACGAACTCAATGGCACCTGGACTGAATTATCCAATGCCGTAAACCTAATCACAAACCAAAATACAGAGTCATGAACAAAACTGTAAACATAAACCTAGGCGGTATGTTTTTTCATATAGACGAAGACGCATACCAAAAATTATCACGCTATTTTGACGCTATAAAACGTTCGCTTACCAATTCTTCTGGCCAAGACGAAATCATTAAAGACATCGAAATGAGGATTGCTGAGTTGTTAAACGAAAAACAAAAAAGCGAAAAACACGTAGTGGGTTTAAAAGACGTAGACGAAGTAATTAGCATCATGGGACAACCAGAGGATTATATTATTGAAGACGAACCTAAAACTGAAAATAAGTATCATTCTACCCCTTCTTTCAAATCAAAAAAAACTATACCGCGATGGCGAAAAAGGAATGATTGGTGGTGTAGCAGCAGGATTGAGCCACTATTTTGGGATTGATACGATATGGATTAGAATTACATTAATACTCTTCATATTTTTTGGTTTTGGAACAGGAATAATTGCCTACATCATTCTTTGGATTGTAACGCCAGAAGCCAAAACTACATCTGAAAAATTAGAAATGACCGGAGAACCCGTTACTATTTCTAATATCGAAAAAAAAGTGAGGCAAGAATTTGAAACTGTTTCTGAAAAAATTAAAAATGTTGATTACGACAAATATGGCAATCAAATTAAACGCGGAGCCAACAAAGCTGGGAATTCATTAGGTAATTTTATTCTATGTCTTTTTAAAACTATAGCTAAATTTCTTGGAATTATTTTGATCATTACGGGTCTAGTTACTTTGGTAATTTTACTAATTGGCGTTTTTACTTTGGGAACTAATACGTTTATCGATTTTCCATGGCAAGGATTTATAGAAACAGGCAATTTTACCGATTATCCTATCTGGTCTTTTGGTTTATTGATGTTTTTTGCCATTGGAATTCCATTCTTTTTCCTGACTTTATTAGGATTTAAGTTATTAGCTCCAAATACAAAATCGATTGGTGCTATTGCAAAATACACTTTATTAGCACTTTGGATTATTGCCATAGCCCTAGCAACATCTTTAGGAATACAACAAGCTTCAGCCTTTGCTAATGAAGGCAGAACTGTTAAAAAAGAAACACTAAATATTGCTTTAAATGATACTTTGCTAATTAAATTCAAACACAACGATTATTTTTCGAAAGACATTCATGATCGTTCCGAATTTAAGATTACAACAGATTCTACAAACAATGACATCATTTACTCGAATGATGTACGTTTTCGAATAAAAAAATCGAACGAAAATTATTCTTATATCCAAATCGAAAAAGAAGCCAAAGGAAAATCATTTTCGGAAGCCAGAGAAAAAGCAGAACAAATTCGCTATCAATATAAAATAAATGGAAACCAACTTGTTTTTGACAATTATTTACTGACCGATTTAAAGAATAAATTTAGAAATCAAGAAGTAGAGATTACCCTGTTTTTAACCGAAGGAACGCTTTTTAAATTAGATGATAGTGTTCATCATTACGACCGATCTGATAATGACTTTTTTAATATAGATCATGATACTGATAAACCATTGTACAAAGTAGGTTATTCTGAAGTTTCCTGCTTAAATTGTTCTGATAATACAATTATAAATCAAGACACTAACACCGAATCAGTAATTATCAACAAAGATGGAATTACAATAACAAAAGACAGTGTAAATAGTCTTCCAAGATTAAAAGTGGATAAAAATGGTATCATTATTAAAACAAATTAGTCATGCAAAAAACTAAATTCAATACATTTATTTTATTCTCTTTTATAATACTATTATTTGCTTCGTGTATCAATTATGAAAGAACCGAAACCGTAAAGACCGTAAAATCTTCAGGAAATATAACTCAAGAATCTCGGCATTTTGACGAAGATTTCAATAAAATTAATGTGAGTTGCGGGATTAATGTAGTTATTGAACAGTCTAATAATACTGAAGTTACTGTAATTACCGATGAAGACTTTCAGCAGAAAATAAAAACCAAAGTAGAAAATGGTACTTTGTATATTTCAAATACCACAAACAAAACTACTTTTTCAATATTTGGATACAAACGCACCAAAATTCATGATGCAGCTACTAAAAAAGTCATTGTTAAATTACCAATAATAAAAGAATTAGAAGCAAATTCGGCATCAAAAATTGAAAACAAAGGAATTTTAAGAGGAAACAGTATCGCGCTAAAATCATCAAGCGCAAGTGAAATAAAACTAAACTTAGAATACGAAAAAATAGATGCCGAATCCAGCAGTGCAAGTAAAATTGACCTTGAAGGAATGGCACTCGATTTCAATGCATACGCATCAAGTGCAAGTAAAATAGAGGCTGATGATTTATTAGTCAACATTGCGACAGCGGAATCTTCAAGTGCATCAAAAATTAGTATTCAACCTAGTATAAGTTTAAAAGCAAACGCCAGTAGCGCAGGAGAAATTAAATACAAAAAGATTCCTAAGCAAATTGAAAAAACAATTAATTCAGGAGGAAACATTAAGCAAGATTAACAAAAAGTCCCGTTAAAAAACCAGAAATCGCCCATTACTAATAGGCGATTTCTTTATATTTGTAGGTAATCTAAATGAAAAGGTCATCATATTTCCAATAAAACAAATAGCATTTACTATGAAAAAAATTAGTCTTATATTTTTAGTCTTTTTATCTACAACCGTTATTTTAGCTCAGAAAAAAGAAAAAATAAGTGGTTCCAAAAGTATATCCACAAAGGAAAAAAACATTGGCAATTTTAATGCTATTGAAGTCGAAGACAACTTTGAAGTTTCTTTAGAAAGAGGTGAATTTCCCGAAATAAAAATTGAAGCCGACGACAATCTTATGGACATTATCGATATTGAGGTTACCGATGGGACATTGCATCTTTCAACCTCAAAAAAAGTTCAAAAAAGAAAAGCATTAAAGGTTAAAGTAACTTACACTTCAGAGCTAAACACGGTTATATCTAGAAATGAAGTTGTAATAAAAGCCATTCAGGAAATCCAAACCGACAATCTTAGCATTAAAACTTTTGACGATTCTAAGGTGTTAATGAATGCCAATACAAAGAGTTTTGTTTTACAAGCCGATGGAAATTCAGAAGTAGAATTGAATGTAAAAACCGAAAAAATAAAAATCGAACTCTCTAAAGATGCAGAATTAAAATCTTTAATTACCACTAATGATTTAGCCTTAGATATGTATCAAAAAACAAAGGTAGAAATTGAAGGAACAGCAAATACAGCTGTCATAAGATTAGAAAACAACGCCGAACTGGAAGCATCTAAATTACAAATAAACACTATAGATTTAACTACCGAAGGACAGAGTAAAAGCAGTGTAAATGCTGTAAAAAACATCATTATTAGTGCCAATGAAAAATCAGAAATAGATTTATATGGCGAAGCAAAAATTGAAATGAATACATTTGCTGATAAAGCAAAATTATCTAAAAAATAATTTTCAATAAAACTATAATGCAAAAAAACAGGCTGTTTCAACATTATGAAACAGCCTGTTTTTTATTTTTAGCAATTGCTAATTTTTATTTCGCAGCTAAATATCTTTCAGCATCAAGAGCAGCCATACAACCTGTACCAGCAGCCGTAATAGCTTGACGGTACACGTGATCAGCAGCATCACCAGCAACAAAAACACCTTCAATATTAGTTTTAGAAGTTCCTGGAGTATTGATTATATAACCTGTTTCGTCTAAATTTAAAAAGTCTTTAAAAATATCAGTATTTGGTTTATGACCAATAGCCACAAAGAAACCAGTTGCCGGAATATCATAAGTTTCGTTATTGGTTTTATTCAAAACTTTAATAGCTTCCACTACTTGATTATCTCCTAAAACTTCAACTGTATCATGATTTAATAAAATTTCGATATTCTCCGTTTTACGCACACGCTCTTCCATGATTTTAGAAGCTCTAAATTTCTCGCTTCTTACTAACATAGTTACTTTTTTACAAAGTTTTGATAAATAATGAGCTTCTTCACAAGCGGAATCTCCTGCTCCTACAATTACCACTTCTTGATTTCTATAAAAGAATCCGTCACAAACGGCACAAGCCGAAACACCACCACCCATTTTCAAATAATGTTGTTCTGATGGTAATCCTAAATATTTAGCTGAAGCACCAGTAGAAATAATAACCGTTTCACAGTGTAATTCGATGGTATCATTAATCCAAACTTTATGGATATCATCAGAAAAATCAACTTTAGTAGCCCATCCATCACGGATGTCAGCACCAAAACGCTCTGCTTGTTTTTGCAACTGAATCATCATTTCTGGACCTGTAACTCCGTCCACATATCCTGGAAAATTTTCTACTTCGTTAGTTGTAGTCAATTGACCACCTGGTTGCATTCCTTGGTATAAAACGGGATTCATATTGGCTCTAGCCGCATAAATTGCCGCAGTATAACCAGCAGGCCCTGAACCTATAATAAGACATTTTATTTTTTCGATTGTATCAGACATAATTATGTTTTTTTGTGTGTTGCAAATGTAAACTTTATTATAAAAAATCACACTGAAAATAAATCCTAAATAACTATTCTAAAATAAGTTTTATTTATTTTACTAAATTCCTTTTGCAAAAAGAATTTATTACTATATTTGCATCCGCGTTACGGGGTGTAGCGTAGCCCGGTTATCGCGCCTGCTTTGGGAGCAGGAGGCCGCAGGTTCGAATCCTGCCACCCCGACAAAAAAAGCCGAACAAGTGTTCGGCTTTTTTTATTTTAAAATATCATTATTACTCGGCATTTCCATACATATTAGACTCTCCTCCATCAATAGCAATAGTTTGTCCACTGACATATCCATTGTCTTTGCTTATTAAAAAAGCCACTAACTTCCCAACATCTTTTGGATCACCAAGGGCTCTGGTAGGATTGTGTTTTGCATATTCTTCCTCAGCTGCTTTTGGATCTTTTGGATTAACTTGCTTAAAAGCCTCTGCTACCATTGGAGTCAATATTGCACCGGGAGCAATTGCATTGGTCAAAATACCGTCCTTTCCATATTCAATAGCAGCGTTTTTAGTCATTCCTGAAACAGCATGTTTGCTTGCAACATAAGGCATTTGATTGATTACTCCTCTAATTCCGCCTACAGAAGCTACATTTACAATACGTCCATATTTTTGTTTTTGCATCACAGGAATCACATGACGTAATCCATAATATACACCCATCAAATTGATATCAATTACTTTTTTAAAAATAGCAATATCATATTCCGTAATTGAAGCTTGTTTTCCTTCGATACCTGCATTGTTGTACAGTCCATCTATTCTACCAAATTCTTTCACTGCTGCGGCAACGTACTTTTTAACGTCTTCTTCGTTAGAAACATCTGCTTTTACAGTTATTATTTTTATTTCAGAATATTTCTTTTCTAATTGCGCTACTGCTTTATTCAAACTTTCTTCATTATAATCAACCAATACTAAATTTGCTCCTTTTTTAGCTAATTCTTCAGCAGCAGCATAGCCTAAACCCATAGCCGCTCCCGTTATAATCATTACTTCATTTTTCATAGTATGTAAATTTTAATTTGTATTCTTATAAAATTAACCATCATGAGTACTAAAAGCAGTTAATAAATTGCTAATATTTATTTAATAACTGTTATAAAAAAACAAACCAGACATCGTTTAAAACTAAACTTAAAGCCCAAAACTCTTGATTATAGAACCTAATTTCATTATTTGAAATATTTAAAATCTTAAAACAAATTAAAAAATAATGCGTTTATACGAATCTATAGTAAACATTAGCAAATGTTAACAAAATAGATTTTTAGAAACGATAATAAATTGTATTTTTACCGTTCAAAATTATACAAAATAAATGGGCAAAATCATTGCGATTGCTAATCAAAAAGGAGGCGTTGGAAAGACTACAACATCTGTAAATCTTGCTGCTTCCCTAGGTGTTTTAGAAAAAAAAGTGCTATTAATAGATGCTGATCCTCAAGCTAATGCCAGTTCAGGATTAGGTATTGATGTGGAAAGTGTAGAAATTGGTACCTACCAAATTCTAGAACACAGCAATACCCCTAAAGAGGCTATTATTCAATGCTCGGCTCCTAATGTAGATGTTATTCCTGCTCACATTGACCTTGTGGCTATCGAAATCGAATTGGTAGACAAGGAAAACAGAGAATACATGCTTAAAAAAGCTTTGCAAAGTGTAAAAGACGATTATGATTATATCATTATCGACTGTGCTCCTTCTCTGGGTTTATTAACACTAAACGCTTTAACAGCTGCCGATTCTGTGGTTATTCCTATTCAATGTGAATATTTTGCACTGGAAGGTCTTGGAAAATTATTGAATACGATAAAAAGCATTCAAAAAATCCACAATCCTGATTTAGACATCGAAGGTTTATTATTGACGATGTACGATTCTAGATTGCGTTTATCTAACCAAGTGGTGGAAGAAGTACAAAAACATTTTAACGATATGGTTTTTGAAACTATTATCCAGAGAAATGTGAAGCTAAGTGAAGCACCGAGTTTTGGCGAAAGCATCATCAATTATGACGCTACGAGTAAAGGTGCAACGAATTATTTACATCTTGCTCAAGAAATTATAAAGAAAAACATCCAATAGTTTTATGACAAAAGCAATAAAAAAACAAGCCTTAGGAAGAGGTTTATCTGCTTTATTAAAAGATCCAGATAACGACATCAAATCGGTAGAGGATAAAAATGCAGACAAGGTTGTTGGAAATATTATTGAGCTTGAAATTGAAGCTATTGAAATCAATCCGTTTCAACCCAGAAGCAATTTTAACGAGGAATCTTTAAAAGAATTAGCTACTTCTATCAAAGAATTGGGAGTAATTCAACCTATTACTGTTCGAAAATTAGACTTTAATAAATACCAGTTAATTTCTGGAGAGCGTCGTTTGCGTGCTTCAAAATTAATAGGATTAGCAACTGTTCCTGCTTACATCAGGATTGCGAATGACAATGAATCGCTAGTAATGGCTTTGGTTGAAAACATTCAACGTCATGACTTAGATCCTATCGAGATCGCACTTTCGTACCAACGTTTGATGGATGAAATCCAACTAACTCAAGAACAAATGAGCGAGCGTGTAGGTAAAAAACGTTCTACAATTGCTAACTATTTACGCCTCCTAAAACTAGACCCGATTATCCAAACTGGAATTCGCGACGGTTTTATCAGTATGGGACACGGTAGAGCTATCATTAATATCGAAGATTTAGACGCTCAAACTGATATTTATCAAAAAATTGTAAGTCAAAATCTTTCTGTTCGCGATACCGAAGCTTTGGTAAAAAATTACCACGAAAGTTTAAAACCAAAGCCAGCAGCAAAAGCTAAAACGGCTTCTTTTGATATTGACGAAAGCCAGAAAAAGATTTTCAATAATTATTTCGGAAACTTAGTCGACATTAAAATTGCTACTAATGGAAAAGGTAAAATTACCATTCCATTTAGATCTGAGGAAGATTTCAATCGAATTATGGAACTAATTAAGGGATAGTGAACAAAATTATTTCCATAGCACTATTTCTTTTTATCTTAAGCACTACCGTTGTATTGGCACAAAAAAAAGCCGAAGCAGAAGTAGCTGCTAAAGACACTTTAAAGTCTATAGATATTGACCCACTAACGCCAGCAAAAGCAGCCTTTTATTCGGCAGTTATTCCTGGTTTAGGTCAGGCTTACAATAAAAAATATTGGAAAATTCCTTTGGTATATGGTGCCATAGGAACTAGTTTGTATTTTTATATTGACAGTAATAAAAAATACCATGAATTTAGAGATGCTTACAAACGAAGATTAGAGGGATATACAGATGATGAATTTTCATTTTTAGACGATAGCCGATTAATTGCGGGACAAAAATTCTACCAGCGTAATCGTGATTTATCCTCTTTATTTGTTGTAGGTTTTTATGTTTTAAATATTATTGATGCCAATGTGGATGCGGCTTTAATGCAGTTTAATGTAGACGACCGATTATCTGTAAAACCAACAATTTACCAAAACAATCTTAATTATAAAACTAACGTAGGGCTAAGCCTTAGTTATAACTTTTAATCGAATACAAAAGAATTGACAAATTCAATACTTTTTAATTTAAATAATACACAAATGAAAATTGCGCTTTTAGGATACGGAAAAATGGGTCAGGTAATTGAAAGAATTGCTTTAGAAAGAGGTCACGAAATTGTTTTGAAAAAGGACGAATTCAACACCTACGACGGACTTTCAAATGCTGATGTCGCTATTGATTTTAGTGTTCCTACAGCAGCCGTTGATAATATTTCTGCTAGTTTTAATAACAATGTTCCTGTAGTTTCGGGAACAACGGGTTGGTTAGACCGCTATGACGAAATGATTGCTTTGTGCAAAGAAAAAAATGGTGGTTTTATTTCGAGTTCTAACTTTAGTTTAGGAGTGAATCTGTTTTTTGGTCTAAACGAATATTTAGCTAAAATGATGGCTAACATCGATGGTTACAAAGTCACTATGGAAGAAATTCACCATATCCATAAACTAGATGCTCCAAGTGGAACAGCAATTTCATTAGCTCAAGGAGTTATCGAAAACAGCAAATACAGCAACTGGACTCTTGAAAATGCGACAGAAAATGATATTCATATCGAAGCGGTTCGTACTGGTGAAGTTCCAGGAACACATACTGTAACTTATGATTCGGGTATTGACAGCATCGAAATCAAACATACTGCTCACAATCGTGAAGGATTTGCTTTAGGCGCTGTAATTGCTGCCGAATGGTTAGCAGGAAAACAAGGCATCTTTAGTATGAGAGATGTGCTTAATATTCAATAATCAAACCAAAATTAACTTTAATTAAAGAGAACTATGACACTATATCAATGGTTTGTATTCTTCCTTTTTATTCAAATTGTTCATTTTTCAGGAACATGGAAACTATATGAAGCGGCAGGAAGAAATAAATGGGAAGCGGCAATACCTGTATATAATGCTATTGTCCTGATGAAAATTATTAGTCGACCTACTTGGTGGACTTTATTGCTTTTTATCCCAATTATCAACTTGATTATGTTTCCAGTAATCTGGGTAGAAACCTTAAGAACTTTTGGAAAACGCAGTCAACTAGATACTATTTTAGGAATTGTAACTTTTGGATTGTACATCTATTACGTTAATTACACTCAAAAACTAGAGTATACTAAAGAAAGAAACTTAGATCCAAAAAACAAAACGGGAGATACAATAAGTTCTTTATTGTTTGCCATTATTGTAGCGACATTAGTGCATACCTATTTTGTACAACCTTACACTATTCCAACTTCTTCATTAGAAAAATCATTATTAATAGGCGATTTTCTATTTGTAAGTAAAGTAAATTATGGCGCAAGAGTTCCCATGACAACCGTAGCTTTACCTATGGTTCATGACTCTATTCCAATGACTAAAAGAAAATCATACTTAAGTTGGCCGCTATTGCCTTATTTAAGATTACCTGGAATTGAAGACGAAATAAAACGCACAGACATCGTAGTTTTTAACTGGCCTGTTGATACCGTACACTACTTTTTTGAAGCTAAAGGAAAACCAGGTGTAATCAAGCCTATTGACAAAAAATCAAATTATGTAAAACGTTGTTTAGGTATTCCTGGAGACAGTTTAGCTATAAAAGACGGAATTGTATTTATCAATGGAAAGGAACTTATTCTACCTGAAAGAGCAAAACCTCAATACGAACACACTATTTACTCAGTAAAAGGAGTGTCGAATGAATTATTAAAGGCAGCAGGTTCTACGGAATTCTCAAGAACGTACATCATAAAACCGAATAACGATGCTCAATTAGAAGCTATCAGACCTTATATTACCTACGCTGATCAAAATCAAGATGGTACATATACAATACGAACAGGATTTAACGGTATCCCTGCTAATGTTATTGAGAAAACTGGATTATACGCACAAGAGCAATATCTTGCTGAAACATCAGCAAATCTAACATTAAAAGGTGCAGAAGAATTAAGAAAAAACAAATCAATAGATTCAATTGTTAGATATATAGATAAACAAAAAGGAGGTAGTTCTATTTTTCCTCACAATGGACTATGGACTATGGATGAATATGGCCCAATCTTAATTCCTAAAGCTGGCGAAACAGTACAATTAGATAGTAAAAACATATCCTTATATGAAAGGATAATCAATACTTATGAAAAAAACAAATTAGAAATAAACGGTAATGAAATTAAAATCAACGGCGAGATAACTAATAATTATACTTTTAAACAAAATTACTACTGGATGATGGGGGACAATCGTCATCATTCTGAAGACAGTCGTTATTGGGGTTATGTTCCAGAAGATCATATTGTGGGGAAACCTGTGTTTATCTGGATGAGTTGGGATACTAATGGGAAAGGATTGAACAAAGTGCGTTGGGATAGAGTGTTTACAACTGTAAGTGGCGAAGGTCAGCCGCAATCTTATTTCAAAATTTTCTTGATTTTATTGGCAGCGTTTTTCGTTGGTGAGTATTTTTGGAAAAAAAGAAAAGAGAAAAATAATATTTAATTAGGTATTTAGCATACCTATAAAATTCTTTTATTTTGCCACAGATTACAAAGATTAATACAGATCAATCTGTTAAATCCGTGTAATCTGTGGCAAAAATATTAAAAAGCAATAGCTACTAAAGTTTTATAGTTTCAACTATTTTAGAAACCAGCACCAAAATGAAAACCTTATTACACCCTTCTTATTTCCCATCGATTAGCCATTTTGTTGCGTTATTGCAAGCAGAAACTATCGTATTTGAAATGGAAGACAATTTCCAAAAGCAAACCAATAGAAACCGTACTTATATCTATAGTCCAAACGGAATTCAACTCTTAAATATTCCAATAAAACATTCAAAAACAAGCCATCAAAAAACTAAGGACATTCAAATAGAAAATGATTTTGACTGGCAGAAACAACATTTTAAATCTCTGGAAGCAGCTTACAGAAGTTCTCCTTTCTTTGAATTCTTCGAAGATGATTTTATTCCTTTTTTCGAAAAAAAGCATCAATTTTTAATGGATTTGAATTTTGAAGCATTAGAAATCATATCTAAATGCATGCGTACAAAATTCAATTTCGAAACTACATCGGAATATTTCCATGAAGTAGATCCGAATGCTGTTTTAGATTATCGTTTTTTGGTAAACGGGAAAAAAGACCCTTCACAATTTGAGCCTTACACTCAGGTTTTTGATGACAAACATGGTTTTATCAACAACTTAAGCATTCTGGATTTACTTTTTAATGAAGGAAAATTTACGGTTGATTATTTAAAATCGCAGCAATTAGTATAGTCTTTTTTTGAGGAATTTAGAATTTTCATCCCGAAGCTTCGGAATTGGAATTTGGAGTTTAAAAATTGGAATTTCTCATGTTATTCCAACGAAAGTTTTGCCATAATTGGATAATGATCTGAATTATCAAATTCTGGAAAAGTTTCAAACTTTTTAACCATCATCAGTTTATCGGCAAAAATGTAGTCAATTCGGGCTGGATAATATTTAAATCGGTAGGTTTGTCCAAAACCTTGTCCAGCTTCTTCAAAAGCATCTTTTGAACTCCCTTTGATAATGCGATACACATAAGAAAAAGCACTGTTATTCATATCTCCGCAAATAATTACAGGATATTTGCATTCTTTGATATTCTCGTTTAAAATCTCCGCTTGCTGCTGTTGTTGCTTAAAAGCTTTACTTATTCGAATAAACATCATTTGCGATTTTTCTTTGTTAATCACATCAATATTTTCAGAAATCTCATTTACATCTGGCGAAATTTTTATGGATTGCAAATGCATGTTATACACTCTAATAATATCCTTCCCTTTCTTAATATCAGCAAAAACGACATTGCTATCCGAATTAGGAAAAACAATTTTACCTTGTTCTATAATCGGAAATTTAGAAAAAATAGCTTGTCCTGTTTTTATCTGTTTTCCATCGATAAAAATAGTACGATGCGGAAACACTTTTAAGTCAATGTGAGCCGAACTAGAATATTCCTGAACACATAAAATATCTGGATTTTTATCATTGATAAACTCCAAAATTGACTCTGGAATATCTGATTTGTCCTGCCATTTAAACAAATTAAACAAGCGAACATTGTAGCTCATTACCACAAAGTCTTTATCACTTTCAGGATATTCTTTAGTCGAAAACTTGTAAAATTTATTGATAAAAGTAATCCCCATTAAAAGAACCAAGCCAGACAACATCATTCTTTTTTTAAATTGGATGGCCCAAAACACAAAAAAAAGACTGTTTAAAATAAAAAACAAAGGCATAACCAAAGTCAGAACCGACAATAAAGGAAAAATCTTAGGTGCCAAAAAAGGCAACACATAAGCGATAAAAGTGACGACTATGAGAATAATGTTTAAGAAAAACATTCCTCTATTGAACCACGAAAGATTTTTCATTTTATTTTATTTATGCTAAAGTAAAACTAGAAAACTTTAAACAATTATTTTCCTGATTTGAATAAAAAATCTTTTTCCTCTTTTGTTAAACTATCATAACCCGATTGACTGATTTTATCTAAAATTTCATCAATTTGCTGTTGCGCTTTATCCTTTGTTACGATTCTGGAAGACGTTCTCTTTTCAACTGGTTTTGAATAATTTCTATGTACTTTTTTAAAGGGTGTTGATGGCGATTTTCTAAAACTATTGGCAAAAAAATTAATGATTTTAGTAATAGCAATACTCATATCAGTGCCATTTTGCAATGCCTTTATGTAGAAAAACCCAAAAAAAGCACCTGCCAAATGCGAAATGTGCCCACCCATATTACCTAAACGAAGTTGTACCAAATCTAGTATAAGCAACACTGCAGTTATATGCCACAACTTCACATTTCCTATTAATAACAAACGCACTTGCATTAAAGGTTGATAAGCCGTAACAGCAACTAAAACTGCCATAATTGCTCCTGAAGCTCCAACAATAGCCGAATTGATATTTAGAAAATAATAACTAGCAACAAATACAGCTCCTGCAAAAATCCCGCCCAAAACATACAATCCAAAAAGTTGTTTTTGAGTAAAAAAAGTTAAAAACAATTGGCTGGAAAAATTAAGAACCAGCAAATTGAAAAGAATATGAAAAAAGTCAAAATGGAAGAAAGAATAACTAATTATTGACCAGGGTTTCCATAAAAAGTCGGTTGGATTAGACGACAGGCTAACATATTGCAACAAATTCACATTTACACTAAACAACCCAAGTAGACCTGGAAGAACAAAGGAAATCAAAAAGAAAGCAATATTCCAATAGATCAATCTTTGAGCTACTCCTCCTTGTTTGTATTGTAATTTTAAGTCGTCTAAAATATTCATTTAGCTTATTTTCTTAGGTTGATTCTTTTTCTACAATTAATTCCAACGGTTGTCATTAAACTGGTTTTTCTTCCAATACCACATAATCAGGAAACCAAATAAAGCACCGCCTACGTGAGCAAAATGAGCAATTCCGCTTGATCCCCCAAAAATGGACTGTCCTGAAACTCCTAAATATAAATCTATCAAAACTAATCCAGGCACAAAATATTTTGCCTTTATTGGCACTGGAATAAACATTAAAGCCAACTCTGCATTAGGAAACATAAATGCAAAAGCAACTACAACTCCATATATCGCTCCCGAAGCGCCAACAACTTTTCCTGCAAAAGCGCTAATAAAATTTTGATATTCTGATGGTGTCAAAATAGCTTGCCATTGCGTATTAATTTTACCTTCATTCAATAATTGTAAAATCTCTGATTTTCGAAAACCATTTTCCCCTAAAATACTTACAGCATCATTAAAATAATAATAGTTAATTCCGGTATGCAATAAAGCCGCTCCTAAACCACAAGAAATGTAGAAAAAAAGGAACTTTTTTCCTCCCCAAAAATGTTCTAATGCCGAACCAAACGAATACAAAGCAAACATATTAAAGAAAATATGCATAAATCCGCCATGCATAAACATGTGAGAAATAATTTGCCAACCATGAAAGGCTTGGTTCTCTGGAAAATACATGGCTAACATTTGGTAAGCTGGATCACCCACAGCTAATGTTCCAATAAAGAAAAGAACATTAATTATCAATAATTGCTTTACCGTTTCGGTTACATTCATCATAGTGCAAATTTTTTATCTATATCTTCCACACGCATCGTGATGAAAGTTGGTTTTTGAAAAGGAGAAACGTTAGGATCTTTGCAGGCAAAAAGTCCGTTTACTAAATTTTCCTGTTCTTTTATTGTTAAACTTATTCCTGTTTTTACAGCCAAACTTTTTGCCATCGATTTAGCAATGGTATCATTTTGACTAAAACTATTCTCTGGGATTCCATCATGCAAATCACTCAATAACTGTTCTAAAACCATCGAAATTTCGCTTTCGGTAACATTCACTGGAATTCCTGAAATCACTACATGATCATCATTAGTTTCTTCGAAAACAAATCCTGTATTGACAAGAGAAAGTTTCAATTCGTCAATTAATTCCATTTCGCTAGACGAAAAATATAAATTCAACGGAAACAACAATTGTTGGCTCGATGCCTGATGTACCGTCATATTCGTCAAAAATTGTTCGTACAAAACCCGCTGATGCGCACGTTGCTGATCCACAATAACCATTCCTGATTTAATAGGCGAAACAATATATTTTTTATGAATTTGATAGACATTCTGAACCACATGTTCTACTTCTTCGTCATTAAATAATGAACCCGTAACTTCTTCGCTTTCAAATGAAAATTCGGTGCTTTCTGTTGTAAAATCAGCTTCTTGTTTTAAACCCACATACAAACTCTCCCAGTTAGCCGTAGCAGCTGGTTTCTTATAACTCGATCCTGAACTTGCTCCAGCATAATGTTTGTTGACTTTATCATCCGAAAATGGATTAAAAGTACTATCGACCTGAATGGTCGGAACTGCTCCTTCCAAATCTTTATAATGGTAAGGTGTATCCAAATTAGAATCTCTTTCAAAATCTAAAACGGGTGCCACATTAAACTGTCCTAAACTGTGTTTTATGGATGCTCTTAAAATAGCATACAACGCACTTTCGTCATCAAACTTGATTTCAGTTTTGGTCGGATGAATATTAATATCGATAGAATTAGGTGGAACCGATAAATACAAGAAATAACTCGGTTGCGCTCCATCTTTTAAAATTCCGTCATAAGCAGCCATCACCGCATGATGCAAATAGCCACTTTTTATAAATCGGTCATTGACAAAGAAAAACTGTTCGCCTCTATTTTTTTTAGCAAATTCAGGTTTGCTAACAAATCCCTGAATGGTTACAATTTCGGTTTCTTCCTGAACGGGAACCAATTTTTCATTGGTTTTCCCCGAAAAAACATTCACCACACGCTGTCTTAATGTCGAACTGGGTAAATTGAACATTTCGCTGCCATTGTGGTAAAAAGTAAAATGAATATTGGCATGCGCCAAAGCCACACGTTGAAATTCATCAACAATATGCCGGTATTCCACAGTGTCCGATTTCAGGAAATTACGTCGGGCGGGGATATTAAAAAACAAATTTTTAACAGCAAACGAAGTTCCTTTAGGCAACACGGCTGATTCCTGGGAAACAAACTTACTTCCTTCAATAACAATTTGCGTTCCTAATTCTTCTTGATCTTGCTTGGTTTTCATTTCCACATGAGCAATCGCAGCAATAGAAGCCAAAGCTTCTCCACGGAAACCTTTTGTATGCAATGTAAACAAATCTTCGGCATGACGGATTTTGGAAGTCGCGTGACGCTCAAAACACAAACGTGCATCGGTAACATTCATCCCTTTTCCATTGTCAATCACCTGGACTAATGATTTTCCGGCATCTTTTATAATCAATTTAATATCCGTTGCATTAGCGTCGACTGCATTTTCAAGTAATTCTTTGACTACCGAAGCAGGTCTTTGAACCACTTCTCCAGCAGCAATTTGGTTAGCAACATGATCAGGAAGTAATTGGATTATACTCGACATTTTTTTAGGATTCAGTTTTCAGTAATTAGTACTCAGAAAATAACCAAGCCCAGCAAATTTAATAAATTTCTAGCGTCTTTTAGGTTATCTTAAGTCATAAATAAAACAAAAAACCTATACTATTTGGTTAGAATAGTATAGGTTTCATTTTGAATTATTTAGTTTTTATTCTTTTAATTCTAAAGGTGTTCCTTCATCTAACTGTAATGCTCCTGAAGTCAACAAATTCTGACTTGGATATTCATGCGTTAATGAAGCCTGCTGACGAATGTAAGCCATTTTTATAGCTGCAATAGCTGCTTCAGTTCCTTTATTCCCGTGAATTCCCCCGCTTCTATCAATGGATTGCTGCATCGTATTATCGGTCAGGACACAAAAAATTACCGGAATATCCGTTTGTACATTCAAATCTTTGATTCCTTGCGTTACGCCTTCACAAACAAAATCAAAATGCTTAGTTTGTCCCTGAATTACACATCCAATTACAATAACAGCATCTACTTTTTGAGTTTGCAACATCTTTTTTGCACCATAAATTAACTCAAAACTACCTGGAACATTCCATCGAATAATATTTTGAGCAGGCACTTCATTGTCTAAAAAAGCATCTTCTGCTCCTTTGTATAAACCTTCTGTGATGTTATCGTTCCATTCTGAAACTACAACTCCAAAACGAAAATCTTTCGCACTTGGAAGTGTGCTCTTATCGTAAACTGATAAATTTTTATTAATCGTTGCCATATTAAATTTAATTTTTTTAGACCTTCAATTTATAAATAAAAATTGGTGATTACAAGTATTAATTCCTTGCAATCACCAATTTTTAAATGCGATTTTATGTTATTGAGATAAACCAATCAAGCCTTCTACAGAAGCTGCTTCTGGTGAATTTTCATATTTCTCTTTAATATCTGTAAAATATTTCAAAGCATCTTCTTTTTGACCTAAAGCAAAAGCTGTTTTTCCAGCTTTCAACAAGAAACGTGGCGTTGTAAAATCATTTTTATTAGATTCTGCTGCTTTTACATAATTTTCTAAAGCTTCTTTTGGTTGCTTGTTTTCAGAATAAGCATCTCCAATAGCTCCTTTTGCCAAAGCACTCAAAACAATATCATCCGATTTGAATTTGCTCAAATAATCAATTGCTTCCGTATATTTTCCAGTATTCAAATAAGCAACACCAGCATAATAATTAGCTAAGTTTCCTGCTGAAGTTCCTGAATATTCGTCAGCTATTTTAACGAATCCAAATTTCCCTTCAGAACCATTTAATGACAATTTGTATAATGAATCACTTGCTACACCATTACTGGCTTGTTCAAAATTTTGTTGTGCAACAAACATTTCACTAGCTGCTTCTTCTTCTTTAGGACCAGCAACAAATTTTTCATAAGCTACATAACCTACAGTAAACAAAGCAATAGCTCCTACTATACCAATAATGATTTTTTGATTTTTAGCAACCCAGTCTTCCGTTTTTGATGCAGTTTCGTCTAATTTAGAAAAAACCTCAGCAGTTGTACTGTTTTTTTCATCAATTACTACTTGTTCTTCTACAGCTTCTTTTACTTCTTTCTCTTTTGGTGCTTTATATCCTCTTTTATTGTACGTAGCCATTTAAAAATAATTTAGTGAACCGCAAAAATAAAATTTTTATTCAAACCCACACATAAAAACTCATATTTTATATTTAAATCGAAAATATTTTTATTTTATGGATTTTTTTCAACAAATGCAGTCTCAAACTTTTTAATACAGAAAAGATCCAAAAGCCATTTATATCGATATTTTTCAATAATTTGCAGCCTGTTTTAAAAGCTCAGGCAAAAACAGCAAATTCCTCAATACCAGCAGCACTTCAATGTATTTAAAAAAAATATCTTTATTCAATTATAAAAATTTTTCGGAAGCCAATTTTGAGTTTGACGGCAAAATCATCTGTTTTGTAGGTAAAAATGGTATTGGAAAAACTAATGTTCTGGACGCTATTTACCATTTGTCTTATGGAAAAAGCTATTTCAATCCGTTGGCGGTTCAAAATATCAAACACGGCGAAGAGTTTTTTGTAATTGATGCCGAATTCATCAAAGATGAAAGAAGCGAACAACTGGTTTGCAGCTTAAAAAAAGGACAAAAAAAAGTATTGAAGCGTAATGGCAAAGCCTACGATAAATTCTCCGATCATATTGGTTTTATTCCGCTTGTTATTATTTCGCCAGCCGACAGGGATTTGATTATCGAAGGCAGCGAAACCCGCCGAAAGTTTATAGATAGCATTATATCCCAACTCGATTCGCATTATTTACAACAATTGATTCAGTACCAAAAAGTAATGAGTCAGCGCAATGCTTTGTTGAAATATTTTGCTTTGAATCATGTTTTTGACAACGACACTCTTTCTATATATAATGAGCAATTAGATGGTTTTGGAAAATACATTTTCGAAAAAAGAAAAGCATTCATAGCTGAGTTTATTCCCATTTTCAACGAACACCATCATGCCATTACAGGTTCGCAGGAATCCGTTCAATTAGTATATGAAAGCCATTTGTTTGAAAATGATTTACTGACACTTTTACAAGAGAACATCAATAAAGACCGAGCTTTGCATTACACCAGCGTGGGAATCCACAAAGACGATTTAGCTTTTGAAATCGACAATCATCCCATTAAGAAATTTGGCTCTCAAGGCCAACAAAAATCATTTTTGATTGCTTTAAAACTGGCACAATTTGAATTCCTGAAAAAACAAAGTGGTGTAAAACCCATTTTATTATTCGATGATATTTTTGATAAATTAGATGAAACTCGGGTTGCGAAAATTGTCGAAATGGTCAATTCAGATACTTTTGGACAACTTTTTATTTCAGACACACATCCGGAACGCACGGAAGCCATTGTAAAATCGACACTGCAATCGTATAAGATATTCAACTTATAATTTTCTTTTTAACCACGAAGAGCACAAAGTTTTACGCAAAGGACACTAAGTTTTTTTTTGCTAAAAAAAGAAAAAAATCTGTTTAAATCTGTGTTTATCCGTAGCAAAAAAAGCTAAGAGTAAAACACATTAAAGTGCATAGTTTTAACTATTTTTGATACTATTAAAATTCAAATTCGATGAAATTCAAATCCTTATTATCAATACTACTCCTATTCATTTTATTTTCTTGCAACGCACAAACTTCAGAAAACATCAAAACTGTTGAAGTGGCTGCTTTCGCAAAAGAAATAAAAACAACTCCAAAACCACAAATTCTGGATGTTCGTACTCCAGAAGAATTTGCTTTAGGACATATTGACAAGGCGAAAAACATCGATTGGCAAAACGAAAATTTCGTTAAAAACACCGAGAAATTAGACAAAAACAAGCCCGTTTATGTATACTGCAGAAGTGGAAAACGAAGCCAAAAAGCATCTGAAAAACTAGAAGAATTAGGTTTCAAAAAAATCTATAACCTAGACGGCGGCTACCTGAAATGGAATGCCGAAACAAAAACAGCGCAATAAAAACTCAAAAGCCATTATTCATGCTTACAAAAGAATCACTACAATTTTTAGACGATTTAAGAAACAATAACAACAGAGACTGGTTTCAGGATAATAAAAAACGATATGAGATTTTCAAAAAAGATTATCATCAGTTAGTTGCTGCTTTTTTAGACACTATGAAACCTATGGATCCTGTATTAGAAATGTTGGAAATAAAGAATTGTACTTTCAGAATCAATCGAGACATTCGATTTTCTAAAGACAAATCGCCTTATAAATCGCATTTGGGAGTTTGGTTGTCTTCTGGTGCTAAAGGGCTCAATCGCGCGGGATATTATGTTCATATTGAAAAAGGAGCTTCGTTTATTGCAGGCGGTTTTTATTCGCCCGAAGCCGAAGACCTAAAAAAAATACGCAAAGAAATTGCCTTTTTCTACGATGATTTAGAAGCTATTTTGAACGAACCCAATTTCAAAAAAGAATTTGGCGATTTTAACCGAAATGAAAAAAGCACACTCAAAAATCCGCCAAGAGGTTACGAAAAAGATCATCCTGCGATTGAATTATTGAAATTAAAAAGTTTTGAAACCGTTCAGAAATTCGACATTTCCGAAGTGACTAAAAAAGATTTTGTTTCGAAAATGAGCCAAAAACTAATCCTTTTGAAACCTTTAAACGAATTCATGAATCGTGCTTTAGAAACAGAGGAATTTTAAAAAGCGAGTCCTGACGACACCTATAATAGTTTTAACCGCAAAGAACACGAAGATATTCTTTCTTTTTCAACGCAAAGACCGCAAAGCTTTGCGATCCTTGCGAAATACAAATACTTAAAAACATAGCGTCCTTTGCGGTAAATAAAAAGTTTAATCTGTGGCAAAAAAATCAGCTTATTTTAATGAAAAAAAGGAAAATACTTTTTCTTGGAGAATCCTATCGCGCTGACGCCATTACCTGGACGAATGGCTTAAAGGAATTTGGTGATTTTGAAATCATCAGTTGGGAATTACAAACACCTAACCATTCGTTGCTGAACAGAATCCTGCGAACACTGGAATTTATCTTCGCTCCTATTGCCATTCGAAAAATAATTCGCCAGCTAAAACCCGATATGATTATTGCAGAAAGAACCACCAGTTATGGTTTTCTGGCAGCACTTTCAGGTTTACAACCTTCCGCTATTGCCCAACAAGGCAAAACCGATTTATGGCCTGAACAGTCCATTACTATTCCGTTTAAAAAAATAATTCAAAATTACGCTTTCAAAAAAGCCACACTTATTCATGCCTGGGGTCCAATAATGGTGGAACACATGAAAAATTCCAACGTGGATATGACCAAAGTTTTGGTTTTACCAAAAGGAATTGATTTAAGTGTTTTCGAAAATAAAAACACCGCAAATCCTGATAAAATTTCCGCTATTGTAACACGTTCGTTGTTACCAGAATACCGACATGATATTATCTTAAAAGCTTTTGGAATTTTACACCAAAAAGGAATTGATTTTAGTTTGACTATTATTGGTAATGGCAAACAACTTGCTTTTTTAAAAGAATTTGCCAGAACATTGGATATTGAAAACAAAGTCATTTTTACTGGCAGAATTCCGTATACTGAACTTCCAGAACAACTGCAAAAATCTAACTTTTACATCAGTATGCCTATTACAGAAGGCGTTTCGGCTTCATTATTTGAAGCTATGGCTTGCGGCTGTTATCCTATTGTCAGCAACATTGCTGGAAATCAAAGTTGGATTTGCCATCGTGAAAACGGACAATTAATTACGGTAGATGATTTTGAAATGTTAGCTAAAGAAATCCTTTGGGCTTTTGAAAATTCAGCCATTCGAAACGAAGCCGTTACAAACAATCGAAAATTCATTGAAAATCAAGCAGATTATAAAATCAATATGAAAATCATTGCTGATAAATACCACGAATTGATTAATTCTAAAAAATAATTTAACCACAAAAAATACAAAGGTTTAAAAAGAAATCCGTTTAATCTGTGGTTAAATATTTTTCACCATATAAGACATATAAGTTTTTGTATCTTATAAAAGTGAAAAAGAAGTTCAAATAAGTTTATTTTCATTTATGAAAATGAAAATCTGTGGCAATTCTTAAACTCAAAGATTAAAAAAAATAATTAGTGACTCAAGCGATAGCGAACAGGCGAAGCAATTCGTGGTGAATTTATTAACGGCAAAGTTTGTTAAGATTTTCGCAAAAAACACAAAGCTTTGAGAACTTTGCGTAAACTTTGTGTCTTTGCGGTAAAACCAAAAATTATAATTCTTACTTTTGAATCTTCAATTCACGACTAAAAAAGCGCTTTCTTTTATGGAAATTCTAAATCATTTTTCTTTAAAAAACTACAATACTTTTGGCATTGAAGCCAAAGCCAAACAATTTGTTGCTGTTCACAACCTAACCGAATTGAAAACCATTTTAGAACAACATTTTTCTGAAAAAAAGTTTATTTTAGGCGGTGGAAGCAATATGTTATTGACACAAGATATTGATGCTTTAGTAATTCATATTGATTTAAAAGGAAAAAAAATCATCAAGGAAAACGAGGATTTTGTCTGGATTGAAAGTCAGGCGGGCGAAAACTGGCACGAATTTGTACTTTGGAACATCGAGCAGGATTTTGGAGGATTGGAAAACATGTCGTTAATTCCTGGAAATGTGGGTACAACTCCGGTTCAAAACATTGGTGCCTACGGAACTGAAATCAAAGATACCTTTGTTTCTTGTGACGCCATGAATATTAAAACTCAGCAAATAAAAACCTTCAGCAATGCCGAATGCAATTTTGGCTACCGCGAAAGTATTTTTAAACACGAAGCAAAAGACCAATATATTATTACTTCTGTAGTTTTTAAATTGACCAAACGCAACCATAAAATCAATACTTCTTACGGAGATATTTTAGCCGAATTAGAAAAAAACAACATCACTAATCCGGGATTAAAAGATGTAAGCAACGCCGTAATTGCTATTAGAAAAAGTAAATTACCCGATCCAAAAGAACTGGGAAATAGCGGAAGTTTTTTCAAAAATCCTATTGTTTTGAAATCCGATTTCGAAGCCATTCATAAAAAATTCCCTGATATGAAATTCTATGAAGTTTCAGAAACCGAAGTAAAAGTTCCTGCAGGCTGGCTGATCGAACAAGCTGGTTTTAAAGGCAAACGCTTTGGCGATGCAGGAATTCATAAAAATCAGGCTTTAGTTTTAGTAAATTATGGCAACGCAACAGGACAAGAAATCTTAGCCGTTTCCAGAGACATTCAAAAAACTGTTTTTGAGACCTTTGGCATTCACATTGAAGCCGAAGTAAACGTGATTTAAGACAAAAAACCGACTTGAAAATTTTCTTTTAAAATTCATTATTTTATCATTTTCAAATCCTAATTGTATTCATACCTTTGCAGTCGATTTAAAAACCCATTAAACTCTGATGCTTATACTAATTCTTTACTTTTTTATTGCTATTGTTGCTATTCAAATTGCGTATTATTTAGGTGTTTTTGGGAAATTTGCTTTCGCCAAAGCGCAAAAAATAACACCCAAAAGAATTCCTATTTCGGTTATCGTTTGTGCAAAAAATGAAGAAGAAAATGTAGCCAAATATGTTCCGCTATTGGCCGAGCAAAACTACCCTGATTTTGAGATTGTTCTAATCGACGATGCTTCGAGTGATAACACCTTAGAACTTTTTGAAGCATTCGAGCAACAATATTCTAACATTCGTCTCGTTAAAGTACAAAACAACGAGGCTTTTTGGGGGAATAAAAAATATGCTTTAACCTTAGGTATCAAAGCCGCTAAGAAGGAATATTTGCTGTTTACGGATGCCGATTGTTATCCAACATCAAAAGACTGGATTACTGCTATGAGTTCGCAATTTACAATGCACAAAACGATTGTTTTAGGATATGGAGGCTATGAAAAAATTGCCAATTCATTCCTGAACAAAGTGATTCGTTATGAAACTTTGCTTACTGCGGTTCAGTATTTTTCCTGGGCAAAACTAGGACACCCTTACATGGGAGTGGGTCGAAATTTAGCCTATAAAAAGGAAGAGTTTTTTAATGTAAACGGATTTATCAATCACATTCAGGTGCGTTCGGGCGACGATGATTTGTTTATCAACGAAGCGGCTAAAGGAAGTAATACTACTGTAGCCTACACGCCAGAAAGTTTTACGTATTCGGCACCGAAAACAAAATACAAAGATTGGTTTACCCAAAAAAGAAGGCATGTTGCTACGGCAAAACATTATAAAACGGTAGATCAATTGCAATTGGGTTTATTTTATAGTTCGCAATTGTTATTTATTGTTTTAGCCACTATCTTGCTTGCTTTCCAGTTTCAATGGATTCTGGTATTGAGTTTAGTAGGCGTACGCTATTTATGTGCCTGGGGTATCGTTGGTTTTTCTGCAGGGAAACTAAAAGAAAAAGACATTAAATTTTGGTTCCCAATAGTAGAGATTGCACTTGTTTTTACACAAATTAATGTTTTTATCACTAATCTTTTTTCAAAACCAGTCAATTGGAAATAAAAATTCAAATAGAAAAAGCCAAACAAGGAGACCAAACGGCCTTTACTTTTCTATTGAATCATTATTGGAGTGAAGTCTATGGATTCATGCTCAAACGCACTGAAAACGAGACCAACGCCGAAGACATTACCATTGAAACTTTTTCGAAAGCATTCGATAAAATAGCGACTTACAATCCTGAATTCCAGTTCAACACCTGGCTGATTAGTATTGCAAAGAATGTCTATATTGATATGCTTCGCAAAAAAAGATCCAGCCTTTTTGTCGAAATTACCGAGCAAGAAGACCAGAAAGCATACAATATTGCCGACACTACTCCGTCTAAAGAAGACGAGCTGATTACCGAGCAAAACCTGTCGCAATTACTACAATACATCAAGGAATTAAAACCGCATTATCAGGAAGTAATCCAACTGCGTTATTTTCAGGAAATGAGCTATCAGGAAATAGCCAACAAAATTGACGAACCTCTCAACAACGTCAAAGTAAAACTTCTTAGAGCTAAGAAATTATTAGCAGAAATTATCCATACTAAGCGGTAAATTTTTATTTTTTTAAACCATTAAGGGCATTAAGTTATATTAAGATTTACTTTTAGGGTAGTTATAAAAAATACTGTGTTTTCTTTTGGCATGTAAGAAATATTTTTATTTTTGTATTGTACTATAAAAAAATTATACGCATCAATTCAAACAAAAATATGCGTATAACATACTGTTTTAGGATAAAACAGGTCAATTTTATGCGTGTATATACATATACTAGTTAGCTGTCATGCCTCGCAGTAGACCAATAACAGTTCAACAAGTTTATAAATTTGAGTAGAAGGACAAGAATTAGATGGATTTTCATCTTCATGAATTTTACCTAATTGTCTTGCCCATTTAATAGCTTGACGAACATCGCACTTTTCAAATAAATAACGTACAACTCTCTCATCATTTTTCTCATATTTAAATCCTAACTTTTTTGAAAGTATTTTTATGTAATCAGATCCATGTAGGGCACTATGCAAAAACTCAAAATGCAAAACATACCATAATTCAAATGATTGGTTAGAATGTCCACTATTAATATTATTTTGATTAGCTAACTCAATAGCTCTATGATAACGTTCGTTAGGAAAATCATCTTTATCATATACTGCCCAAACTTCATCATAATTGGGTAATAATATATTATTCTCTCTTTCTTCCTTATACGCCAAAGCCTTTCTGACAATGTTTAAAGTATTATCGCCTTCACCATTAACTTCAATTGTTTCAAGTAACTTTTTAGGTAATAAATTTCGAAAATAATTAAAATATTGCGGTTCAGTTCTTTCTCCTTCGCAAACTATTAAAAAATATTTCCTTTCCTCTTTACTTTCTACAACTTTTGAAGTAGTTATAGAATTCTCTTTTAATTGATTTAAAAAATCGCTAAAAGAAATTGTTTTATTCTTTTTCGCCATCACTAAATAAACTTTCTAAATCATTAATAAAAGGTATCCCACCGTATTTTCCATCTAAATAATTTTTATCATAGGGGCTTTCTTTTCTTGGTTTGAATTCAACCAAAGAAGTTGCTTTTGATGCTCCTCTAAAATCTTTTTCTATAAAATATATTTGATCACGTCTCAATAAATCTCTATCAATCAAAGCTGTGTCATGGGTAGCTACTAATAATTGTGCTTTTGTTTTAATTTTACTGGAATTAAACAATTTAATAATAGCTTTTGACAATAAAGAATGTAATCTCGCATCAAATTCGTCAATTATTACTACTCTATTTTCTAAAATTGCAGTAATTAATAAACCAATTAAATTGAAATATTTCATTGTACCTTCTGATTCTGATTTATCAAACACAAAATGTTCTATCCCAATTACCTCATTATTATCATTATATTTATTATGTCCAGAAATCAAAGCCGTAGTTTTTTTCTTTTCAAAGTTAGCTCTTATTCTATCTCTCATATTTTCTGGTATAGAATCCTTGATTTCATCGAATGTAAAAGGAACATCAATAATATCAATTTTACTAATACCCAAATCCGCTTTTTGAATAAACTTTCTAATCATATTAGAATATTTCTCATTATTCAATAAACCTATTGTTATATCTCTATAATCTCTATCGTCCATTCCATGTATATTAAATATACTATCAAACCATTGATCAATCAATTCTGCTTTTTTCACATTCCATTGAGATGCAACAGACAAAAACAAAGCATTTTTTCTTGTTCTTTTTTCTAAATTATCAGAATTTTCAAATTTTTTATAATCAACATCAATCTCTTGATTTATTCTTAAAAAAACAGGTGTTTCTTTTTTTATTTTAGTCTCTAATAACCATTCCTTGTGTACTTTTTTATCATCTGCTTCAAAACCATATCTAAATGTAGTTTTACCAATTATAAAGGACATCTCAAAAAAACTTGGTTTCTTTGAGGACGATTCTAATAGCCTAAATGGTTCAACATCAATTTCATCTGCGCTCTGTTTCTCTGTTGCAGAATTATTAATAAACCATTTAAAATAATCAATTGCATCTAAAATTTTTGATTTACCACTTGCATTATGTCCATAAAGTAACATAGATTTTAATAAAACCGTTTTTTCATTCTCAATTAAATTTGATTCCGAATGCTCACTAATTGAACTTGCATTAAAATTTAATGTTATAGGTTCATTTATTGATTTATAGTTGCCGACCTTAAAATAAACTATCATAATAAAACATTTTTACGCAAAAATACATTAAAAATAGTCACTAATGAATACTAAAAAGCTTAAATTTAACAAAAATAAGCACGACAGCTAACACACGCTACAAGCAATTTGGGCATTAGGCTTAATTTAAAGTTGAGTTTGTATTTGGATAATTTGGCAAATCTGAATAATGGGCTTAATTTAGTCCCAAACTGCTTGTAGCGCGAGAACGTCAGGCTGTGAAAAAACCTCCTAAAATTTAGAAAGTATTCGGAGGGTTACCAAAGAAAAATTTCAAATATGAGATTCTCAAGAGGCTGATTGTAGTTTTTTCACAGACTGCCGTTAGCGGTCGGCTTACAAAAACACGCAGACATAGACTTTTGCGACAAAAAACGAAAACAAATGACAAAAAACGAAATCTTAAACAAAACAACGTGGGATGATTACGAAATAGGAACTTGTTTTATTTATGTACCCCTATTTGAAAAAGAAATTCCTTTTGTTTTTTTTCAAAACCATGAACCAACACCAAGTATTACAGACAAAATGCTTGCGTGTGTAAATGACATTCTCGAACTTGAAAAGTCAGCGATTGAAACCATAAAAGAAATGCTTTGGGAAGAATGTATTTTTTCATTTACTGTTGGTGATTATGGCTACGAGCCAAATGATGACGAAACCCATTTAGAAGCACATTTAAAAGGGTTTGAAATTTCAAATAAAGAGGATGCTTATGCTAAAAGTGTCGTGAAAGAAATACAAATTAATGAAAAACATGATGAGTTAAGCAGTCGTTATGCTGAAATTATGATAGATTCTGCGTCGGATAATTTGATAGCCATTATCGTGAAAAATGGTAAACTTATTGACTTTGATGATGATGGAACTTACTTACCCTCTTTTGAAATAGACGAACAATATGCAAGAAGAAATAGAGAAGAAACATTGAAATAACAATAAATAAATCAGCCGAACCCTAACAAGGACTTTGCAAAATGATTGGTTCAGTGCTTGTATGACAGTTTAGCGCTAAGTTCAACATTCAGAATTCTAATGAACATTTGTGCTAAAAATCCGCCACTACGCCAAGCTCCAAACCTTTTTAAACTTTTGATGAAATGAACATATCTCAAAATCTATTACAAAAAAATGCATTTAATTGCAGAGAACTTGAAATAATAGATACTATCACAATAAAAAATAATCGCTTGGTTGAAAATTATTTTTTAGATTACAAAACTCAAACTAAGTTAAATTTGTTTATAAATGATAGTAAAGGGAATCCTATCTTTTTTGATGAAAGCGATTGTGAATGGCTAACCCCTACTTTTATTAGAAATAAAGATGAACTTTATGGGTTCTCACTAATCGAAAAAAGTAATTCAACAAAACTTTTTTTAACAAAAGTAAAAACTCAAGTAGATTTTGATTCATTCGAACCCATTGGAAGATTTTACGCAAAAGATAAGAATCATTATTATTTTGGACCTGGCGGGAAAAAGATTAGAGAAGATTACTTAGAGTTGTTTTTTGATGAGACCTATAGAAATGAATGGAATAATTTACATCCTGATAGAAATACTTCTTTAGAAACTAAGCTTTGGAATTCCAAAATAGCAGTTACAAAGGAAAAAGTTTATTGGGACGGGAACCTAAAAAAGGAAATTCATCCCAGTCTAAAAAGAATAAGTCAATATTTTTGGGCAGACAATTATTCTCTATTTGAATATGATTTACAACGACTAAAGAAATTAGATTCGTTCGATAGACAAACATTGATTTACAAAAACTTTATCAAAAATGGCTCATTAATTTGTCTTGTTACTGACGTACACAAACCTGCACATTGTTATTTTAATGATTCCAATCCAACTGACAAGTATGACTTTAAAATATATACCCCACTTTTTGAGGAGCTAAGAGGAAAAATAAGCAATGAATATTGGTGGTATCAAATGGAAGACAGTTTAAAACATCGGATATAAGAAATTGGGATTCATATAGTTAATTAAAAAGTAAAAGAAGAAATCAGAGGTCTGAGCTAAACTGAAAAGTTAGGGTAAGAAATCGCCAACAGCTCATAGCCACAATACCGTTATCTCCTATACCCATGAGTAGGACTGTAATCATACTTTTTTTCATAATTCTGTCGAACTCAGTGGTGATAAACGCTCAAACGAAAGTGGTGGTAAGAGATTTGAAAAGACTCGAATGGAAATATGATAAACGCTATTCAATGCTAGATTCGAATGAATACTTTGCTTACCCCGACCGCGCAGATATATCAACACAACGATAGCGCGGAAATGTT
>NZ_JBCFQK010000022.1:0-68163 GCF_041729735.1 Flavobacterium magnesitis
GTTGCGGGTGCAAAAGTAGCTACTTCATACCGTTATCCAATACTTTTTAATCAACTATTTTTAATCTGTTTTTTAATCAACTGAAAATAAGAAACTTATTTTTATTTAATTTTAGTATTTGTAAGATTTTAGAGTTTATTTTAAGACAAGTTGAAAGTTGTATCGCAGAGATTCACAAAGAAAACACCGAGACTCACGAAGGTTTTTTATAGATACAATACAGTTTTAACCGCAAAAACCCTAGCCCTGATAGAAGTGGAAATCCTTTTATGCCGGGGTTCGGCATAAAAGATTGAAACGGATAGCAGGAAAGAGCTCCAAAAAAAAGCTCATACTATATAGTACAAGCTTCATATATGTGGAAAGATTAAAAAAATCTCTATTTCGTTAATTTACAATTTCATCGATTTCTCTTTTCCATCGTAGCTAATTGTTTTATCGAAATTAGTTGTACTAGTCATTCCACTTCCTTTTTCCTTAGTTACAAGTATAATATTAAACGTTCTGTTTTTTATCATACCTTTGAAGTCTCCTTTTCTTTTTCCGATAGTTAAGGTTTTGGTTTGCTCATTCCATTTAAAAGTTATTGTAGAATAGGCTCCTTTTTCATAATTATAATTATCGTTTTCATCTTCATACAAAGTAAATTCGCCATTAGTACCAGGATAAACGCGAATTTCTAATTTATCCCATTTTTTTTCGGTAGCGTACTGCACTTGAGGTCCGAATGGAATTATACTTCCCGATTTAATATATAATGGAATTTCATCGATGGTTGTTGCTTTTTCAATTTCCTGACCTCCGTTAATTTTCTCATTTGTCCAGAAATCATACCAAGCTGTTCCTTCTGGCAAATACACTTTTGTTGATTTAGCCTGAGTAAAAGTTACAGCTTGGGCTTTTGTACTGTTGGCATCATTATTTTTATCCCAACCTGTTTCTTCGTTTGATTTTACAATAGTTTCAGGAGTATATTGAGCATTGACAACAGGTGCAACCAATATTGATTTACCAAATAGATACTCATTATTCATATCTACAACTTTCTTATCATCAAAATCCATTACCAAAGCACGCATCATAGTCGATTGACTATTGGTAATATCCCAAGCAGCAGAATAAATGTATGGCAAAAGTGAATAACGCAAATCAATTGTTTTGGCTATCGCATCATAGATTGGTTCACCTTTTTTTCCAAAATTATAAATCTCTCTAGGAATATCAGTACCATGTGAACGCATCATAGGAGTAAATGCTCCAAACTGCATCCAGCGAACATACAATTCTTGAAATGATGGATTCTTAGTTCCGTCACCCCATCCTTTTTTATAAGCACCTGCGAAAAAACCACCAATATCGGTATTCCAATACGGAATGGCACTCATAGAAAAGTTTAGACCAGCTGGTATCTGATTACGTAACGATTCCCAAGATGAATTGACATCCCCTGACCATGTGTTAGCGCCATAGCGTTGTTGTCCAGCAAAAGCTGAGCGGGTAAGGATAAAAATACGTTTATCAGCACTTGCTGCACGTTGGTGTTCTGAAACTCCACCTACTGTCATCAATGGAAAAGCATTACGAACTTTTCTAAATGAACCTAGATAGGTTTTAAGATCAAAATCAGAAGGCTTGAAGTCTAAGTGATCTGGTTCTGATGAATCCATCCACCATCCATCAATTCCCAACGAGAAAAGCCCTTTGTTTAAATACTTCCAATAGATCTCACGAGCTTCTGGATTGTATGGATCATAAGGCTGAACACCTGATGGATAGTCACGGTTTGGCGGCCAGGTTTCTAATCCTGATTGTGGCCAAGTACCAAAATTTAAAAGCATACCCTTTGGTTGCATTTCTCGAAATTGCTTGGTTTGTGGTCCAAATGAATTCCAAATTGAAATAATCACGTGTGCATTCATGTTGTGAATATCATCCACCATTTTCTTTGGGTTCGGGAATTCGGGGTTGAGGAAGTCCATCGCATTCCACAAATAATTATTGCCCCAATATTGCCAATCCTGAATAATCCCATCCAGCGGAACACCTAATTCACGGTATTTACTCACTACACCTACCAATTCATTTTGGCTTTTGTAGCGTTCTTTACTTTGCCAATAACCAAATGTCCATAATGGAAACATCGGAGCTTGTCCGGTAAGCTCACGCATACCCGCAATAGATCCGTCAATATTTCCACCAACCATGAAATAATAATCAATACAATCGCCTACTTCCGATTTGAATGAAGCACTTTCTGGCTTATCTTCAAAAGTAGTAGGCGAATAATTATCCCAAAACAATCCGTACCCTTTTGTAGAAACTAAGAAAGGAACATAATCATCAACGTTGCCTTGTACCATATTGATTTTTGCGTTACGCAATGATAATTTACCTCGCTGTTGCTGACCAAGACCGTAAATAGCCTCGTCTTTTTCGAGTGTAAATAACTGATTAATGCTATAGGTTTTAGATCCTGCATCATCAAAATCAGTAAACTTTGATCCTGATGCCGCCTCACTTAAAAGTGCTGCTCCAGCAATTGTGTGATATGCTATTTTACCCGATTTTACATCAACATCAACTTTTAGTTTGTCGCTTTTTAGCGAAAGAATAGCTCCTTTTTGTTGGATTGTAAATTTTGTTTGCTGTGGTTTTTTGGTAACGGATAGACTTTCTTTTTTGAAAGCAACTCCTTCGGGTGATTTTAAAATACGAACAATACCTGGACTGTAAAACTGAACCTCAACATCCATAGACTGAAGTTTGGTTTTTAGCCCTAAAGCCGTTTTTTGATAATTTTGAGCTGCTAATGACGAAAAAGAAAACAGCGCAAGCAACAGAATGTACTGGCGGTTTCTACTCAGAAATGCATTTTTCATTTGGTTTATTTTAAGTTAATCAATATGAACCAAAGCTATTTATATTCACTTAAAAAATAGGTACGATATGTTGTTTTTATTGGTACACCTTGTTGTTTATTCCTTTATAACAACTCATTATCAGCCTTTTTACCGTTTTGCGCATACTTTGACGGACTGACTCCAAAAGCTTCTTTAAAATATTTGCTGAAATATTTCTGCGTATTGAAACCTACTTTTTCGGCTACTTCGGCTACGGAATATTGCCCCTGAATTAAAAGTTGTGCGGCACGTTTTAATCGAATGGAACGAATAAATTCTGAAGGAGCAAGTCCGGTGATGGATTGCAATTTTTTATACAAAACTGTTCGATCCATTCCCAAATCCTGACTAAACTGCTGAACGGAATAATCGGGATTATCCATGTTTTTTTCCATGCAGTCAAGTGCTTTTTCGATCAACTGTTCGTCAATTGAAGTAATCGTAATCTCTTTTGGATTTACTTCTAATTTTTTCGAAAATGCCGATTGCCGTTGGTTTTTTTGTGCAATCAATTTTTCTATTCGAAGTAATAGTATTTCCAAATTAAACGGTTTAGCCAAATATTCATCAGCTCCCGATTGATAACCTGTCACTTTTAAATATTCAGATGTACGAGCGGTCAATAATATCAAAGGAATATGCGAAGTCTGTACATTCGATTTGATTCGTTTGCAAAGTTCGAATCCATCCACTTTAGGCATCATCACATCGCTTATTATCAAATCTGGAGATTTTGACAAAGCCAAAACTTCTCCTTCTTCACCATCAGCAGCTTCAAAAACTTCATATTTATGTGACAATTCCGTTGCCAGAAAACGTCTCAAATCATCATTGTCTTCCACTACTAAAAGGGTCTCTTTTTTTGATGTTGTTGCAACAAACTGATTGTGGATTGCGTCTTCAGGAACAGCAACAAGAGTTTCAAAATCGGTTTTTTGAGGAACAAGATTATTTGGGATTCTAAACGAGAATATTGTTTTGACATTAGGTTCACTTTCCACCATTACATCTCCCGAATGCAATTCGACATATTCTTTTACCAGATGCAATCCAATTCCGCTTCCGCCCTGGGTAGTCGAAGCCTGATAAAAACGTTGGAAGACATTAGGCAAATCTTTTTCTGAAATTCCCGAACCCGAATCGATAACCTCTAACTGAACAAAATCGGAATTTTGATTTTCAAATAGTTGCGAAAGTCGGATAGTAATTGTTCCTCCTTCTGGCGTAAACTTAAAAGCATTCGACAACAAATTATTAATAACCTTGTGTAATTTATCCTTATCAAAATACATGAACAACTCTGACTTTTCGGATTGTATCGAAAAATCAATCTGTTTTTCCTGTGCCAATTTGCCAAATAAATCTTCAAATTGCATTACAAAATCTACCAAATCACCAAAAGTAAGATTCAGTTTTTCACCCGAAATTTCCAATCGTCTAAAATCCAATAACTGATTGACCAAATGTTGCAAGTTTAACGCATGACGATGCACTAATTTAATTTTGGATTCGATAGCGGTCTCTTTTATTTCTTTCAAAATGGATTCCAGTGGCGTAATAATCAACGTAAGCGGAGTGCGAAATTCATGGCTGACATTAGTAAAGAAATTAAACTTCATTTCATTTAGTTTTTCTTCATTCTTGCGCATTAATTGCTGATTGGTCCATTTTTTATAATAGGATAATGAAAAATAAAGCAACAACGAGAGGAGTACCAAATACAAAACATAAGCGATCGGCGTTTTCCAAAAAGGTGGATTTACAACAATTCTAATTTCGGCATACTCTTTCGACCATTCTCTACTATTGCTTGCCGCCTTGACTTTCAGCACATAAGTTCCTGGAGCCAAATTAGTATACGAAGCATTTCCAGTTCCATTTTGCGCTACTATTTCACGCCAATTATCATCAACACCTTCCAGACGATAGCGATAATAGGTTTGCGTAGGATTGACATAATTCAATGCCGAAAAATCAACACTTATAAAATTCTGATTGTAATTTAACGCAATACTTTTTGTTGTAGCAATTGCATTTTTCAATATGATATTCCCATCATAGGATTCTCCCGATTTAACTTTTATTCCAAAAAGCATCAAACCTGTAAACAATGGCTTTTGCAATTGTTTAAACGACCAAGGTTTTTGCAAATCGAGAGTATTAAAACCATTAACACCGCCCATTAACAGCTGTCCATTACTCGATGCAAAAGTAGCGGAAGCCGTAAATTCATTTTCAATCACCCCATCGTAATGGTTGAAATTGGCAATCGAAAAACGAAGCTTTTTTTCCTTAGTATCTACCGCAATACGGGAAACACCTCCCGCGGTGGTAACCCAAATGAGTCCTTGTTTGTCTTCTGTAATTCCTTTAATACTATTATTCACCAAACCATCATCGGTGAAAAGCGTATGCAATTCGCCTTTTGATGGCTGCCAAACACTTAATCCATCTTGGGTTCCAATCCACACAATTCCACGACTGTCCTTGAAAATAGCTGTATAATTTTGGTTTTCGTTCTTCAAAAGTGCTTTTAGCGGTTGACTGATGCTATTCTTTTTATAATTATAAACAAACAATCCAGCGTTGCTTCTTCCTAAAAACGATTGGGTATCAAAAACAATCAATTGAGAAACCGAACCTAATGCTTCACCATTCAATCTCAATTGCAAGGACTGAAACTTTCCAGTCACAGGATTAAAATCAGCCAATCTCTCGGATGTTGCTACCAAAAATTGCCCATCTGGTTTTTCAACAATGTAACGACAATTTCCACCAATTTGATTAATATGTTTTACCTGATTATTTTGCAAACAATACACTCCTTTATTTCTGGTACAAATCCAAATCCGATTTTGTGAATCTTTTGTCATCGAAAGACAATCTACATCAGCTGGCAATCCAGTAAAAATGGAAAGTTTAGAAGTTTCAGACAAATAACTGTATAAGCCATTTTTGGTTCCAACAAGAATTGTATTTTGTGCAGTTTGCTCAAAACAAGTGACATCAATATCTATTAATTGTGTTCCAAAAAACGTTTTCCCAACATTCTTAAATTTGAATCGATCGGGATGATAATACAACAATCCATGATTGAATGTGCCAATCCAAAGTCCGCCTTGTGAATCGTTATAAAGTGTACTGGCTTCGGTATTTACTGCTGTTCCATCAACCAGTTTGAACGATGGAATCAATTGTTTTTCTTTTAGATTTTTATCTATAAACCACAATCCAATAGCACAACTCACCCATAAATTGCCTTTGTTGTCAACAGAAATGGTATTAAGCCAGTAGTCGGTTTCAAGTATTTTTGTATGCTTTCGTTTTTTAATATCATACCCTAACATCACGCCTTTGGATCCATTTCGAATCTGGTACAATGAATTGTCCGACTGAACCACCATCAGCGTATTATTGTATTTCGATTGCTCTTGATTCGATAAAGAATTGGTTTTATACAACTCTTTGGCTGTTTTCAAGTCATAACAAACAATCAATCCGTTTCTATAAAAAAGAAAAAGTTGTTGTTTGACTACAGCTACATCATACAATTGGTCTTTTGTTCCATTGGGAGTCGAAACATTTTTAAGTAAAATTGAAGTCTTTCCGTTTTTGGCATTTCGAAAAAACAACTTATCTGAAGATGTAAGCACCCAATAATTTTGAGAAGCATCCACAAAAAAATCGGCAATGGGTTCCCGAATTCCCATTTTAAATAAAACGCTATCTGGTTTCGATACAAAACGTTCCTGCTTTATGTCAATAGCCATCAACCTTGATTTGTCCTTTATCCAAACATATTCCTTATCCACATAACCGTGATGAAATCCTGAATAGCCAGTTAATTGGGAAATGTTATTGCCTTTTAGATGTAAATATTTAAAGGAAGTTCCATCATAAATATTGGTGACACCTTCGGTAGTAACAACCATTCGTCCGTCTTGAAGTTGCAAAATATTACGTACCCTGTTCTCCGAAAGTCCATTTTTAGAATCGATAGCTGTAAATACGAAAGACTGCTGCGCATTTAGAAATACACAGCAACACAAAAACAACCCCAGTAAAACCTTTCGACGAAAATTGATATTCATAATTGTTATTGGAATTCACAATAACGAAACTACAAAAAAACCGTCTCGTTTTTTTTAAAACGAGACGGTTTTATAGTTGTACAGTTTCAAAATCAATCCTTTTGAAGCATTTTCAAATCAACAACAGTTCTAAAACCTACATGATTCGAACTAGAACCTTCTGCCATTCCCATTCGGGCAGAAATTCTAAAACTGGAACAATAGGATTCATTACATAAAAAAGAACCTCCTTTTATTATTCGTTCTTTTTCATATTGATTGCTTGGATTCCATGCTTCAGTAGCTCCCTGCGGATTCCGAGTAGTTTCCCCTTTCGAAAACAACTCCTGATAATAATTTACATTGTACCAATCCTGAGTATACTCCCAAACATTTCCAGCAATATCATAAATTCCTAAAGAATTTGGAGTAAATGATTTCACCGCAGCCAAAGCCGAATAGCCATCACTTTTAGCATTGTAATTTGGAAAATCGCCCTGCCAGGTATTAGCCTTTTCATCCATTTTTGATTGATCATCACCCCAAGTATAAACTGGATTTTTTAGATTTCCCATAGCGGCTAATTCCCATTCCGCCTCAGTTGGAAGCCTCCTTTTAGCCCATTTGCAATAAGCCTGAGCATCTTCAAAAGAAATATGTACTACCGGATAATTATCTTTTCCTATAATGTTTGTATTTTTTCCTTCAGGATGCCTCCAATTGGCTCCTGTCTGCCATTTCCACCACTGACGAAAATCAGTATAATCAGTCACATTTTTTACCTCATCATTAAAAACCAATGAACCTGGCTGCAATATAGAATCGGCTGGTTTAGGTGTTCCCTCGGGCAAGGTTTTTTTAAATTCTTCCCAAATAATAGGTCTTTCGGCGGTGGTTACATAATGCGTTTCATCTACAAATTTTTTAAAACTGGCATTGGTCACTTCGGTAATGTCCATAAAAAAACCATCAACAGCAACACTATGCGCTGGTTTTTCATGTTCGAGAGCTAATCGATCGTTTTCTTTTGCTCCTTGAGTAAATGTATTTCCCGGAACCCAAACCATATTATGAGGAGTTGCAACATTTTCGGGCTGTTCTTTGACAACTTGCTCTTTGTTATTGCAAGCGAAAATGGCAACCAACAAAATTCCAATAATCCATTTATTTATTTCCATCCCAATTGTAATTTATCTAAAAAGCAAAAAACGCTTATAACATCCTAAAATTTAGGACTAGACAAAACTACTATTTTTTTAATGACTATCCGTTTCATATACCAATGATTGAGAATGGCACACAGATGAAACCGATTTTAACGGATTATCGCAGATTGTGATTTACAAATAGCTATGAAAAATCCGTTTTTATCTGTTCAATCAGTGTCACCTGCCTGTCGGCAGACAGGTCTGCGGACTATTTTTAGTCTAGTCCACTTAGCGGACAGTCATGTTTTTTATTCCAATTCCAGTAACAAAACCGATTGTGCTTCAATCGTAAATTCATAATTTAAATCAATCGTTTTTTTAGAAAAAATATCTTTACCAAATTTGAAATTCTTTATGTTTTCCTGAAAACGTTTTGGATTGATGGCACTTGAAGTCAAATTATTATTAACAACAACCATAACCGTTTTACTATCTGTATATCTAAAATAAACATAGACATTATTTTCCGGAATATAATGTGTCATTTTTCCAAAATGTACTGCTTCATTCGTTTTTCTCCATTGGAACAATTTAGACGTAAAATCAAAAAATTGTTGTTGCTCTTCGGTTCTTCCATTTTTAGCAAAAGCATTGTTGCTGTCGCCACTCCAACCACCAGGGAAATCCAAACGAATTGCTCCGTCGCCTTCATTTTTGTTACCTGCCATAGCTATTTCAGAACCATAATACAACTGAGGAACACCACGTACAGTAGCCATTAAAGTCATTGCCATTTGGTATTTCTTGAAGTCTTTTTTATAGATTTCGTTAAAACGTTGGGTATCGTGATTTTCGACAAAAGTCAAAATATTATTTGGATTAGGATACAGAAAATCATTGGTGAAATTATTATAGATTCTAATAAGTCCTTTGTCCCACTCTGCCTTATTTTCGTTGAAAGCAACGCTTGTTGCATTGTGCAAAGTAAAATCCATTACGCTGGGCAAATAAGAATTGTAGTTTTGAATGGCGCTCAGTTTACTGTCTTTTTGCCAATATGCCATTTGAGCCTGATCGTGCATCCATACTTCGCCTACAATATTAAAACTAGGATATTCGTCGGTGATGGCTTTGGTCCATTTTGCAATTCCAATTTTATCATTATACGAATAAGTATCTACTCGGAATCCGTCTAAATCGGCATATTCAATCCACCAAATGGCATTTTGAATCAAGTAATTCAATACTAATGGATTAGATTGGTTCAAGTCGGGCATTGATTTTACAAACCAACCATCGACACACATTTTAGTATCAATTATGGAAGCATTAATATCAAATTGAGTCGTCATGCGATAATTGGTTTGTGCATAACCCGGAAATTGATGGATCCAATCGTAAGTTGGTAAATCATTCATCATCCAATGTTGTGCTCCCCAATGATTCGTAACATAATCCATGATGAGTTTCATGTCTCTTTTGTGTAATTCGGCTGATAATTTCAGGTAATCTTCGTTCGTTCCATAACGCGGATCTATTTTATACAAATCCGATTGTGCATATCCGTGATAAGAACCTTGTGGATCATTGTCTTCACAAAGCGGTGTTGGCCAAAGTGCCGTAACACCCAATTCCTGCAAATAATCCAGATTTTGAATAACCCCTTCAATATCGCCTCCATGTCTTCCCGATGAATTATTTCTATCGGCTTTTTCTGCAAGTGCTTTTTGGCTGTCGTTTTTAGGATTTCCATTCGCAAAACGATCGGGCATAATCAAATAAATCATGTCCGAAGCATCATAACTTTTGCGTAAAGCGGAATTATCCCTCCGCTGTTTTAAAGTATATTTTTTAGTAAAAACTACTTTTTTATTTTTCGAAAATGAAAATAGAATTTCCTGTGCAGCTACTCCTTTAGTATCAATGGTTACAAAAAGATAATTGGGATTTTCTGTTTTTTCAATGGATTTTATAGAAATTCCATTCGAAACAGTCACATCATTTTCGGCAATATTTTTACCATAAAATAAAATCTGTAGTTCGGGATTGTGCATTCCGGCATACCAAAACGGAGGTTCTACTCTTTGTATCTGAGCGAAAGTGCTTAATGAAAACAAAAGCAGTAACAATAAGACCGGTTTTACTATTTTCGACTTTTTATTATATCTGTTTAAATTCATTTTTATAGTATTAGAATTAATTTAATTGGTTTTAAATTGCCAAAGCTGACCGATGGTTTCTCCTCCTTTATTGTCTTTTACCACCACTCTCCAATAATAATTTGTGGCAGCCTGCAAGGCATTTTGCGTTAAAGAAGCTGCTGTTAAATTGCTTCCGACTTTGGTAAGCGGAGGATTTGCTGTTCCCAGATACACATCGTAGCTAAGAATATCATTGGCATCCACATCAGAAGCTGACCATTTTAAATGTACTGTTGCCGGATTGACGAAAGAATTAATTTCCGGCTGTAACAATTGCGGTAAAAACGGCAAATGATTGGCTACCGCCGTTCCCTCCGTATAAAAACTATAAGTCGCAGAATAATTGCCCGATACATTCTTATTATCGGTTGCCTTTACCCTCCAATAGTAAGCCGTTCCTTTGTTTAAAGTTACTGTTTGTCCAATTGCAGCGCCTTCAGCCGTTTTTACAATTTGTGTAAACTGATTGTCGGTCGCAATTTGCAGCTGATAAATTATCGCATTGTTTTCTGCATCAGTCGAGGCGTTCCATTCTAAAGTAACAACATTGCCGGTACAAAGAGTAGCATTTGCAGGAGACACTAATGCAGGAACACTTGGTGCCGTATTTTCAGATTCCTGTGCCGGTGAATCCTCTTTTCCACAGGAAAACAATACGAAACTCATACAAACGGAATAGATTATATTTCTCATATTTACTTTTTTATGACGGTTATATTCACAGGATTTTCTAAATCTACTTTGGCTATATAAATTCCACTAGCCAATTTTTCTACATCAAGTTGTATTTTTTGGTCAACCACAGCATAACTTTCTTTTGAAATTAACTGTCCAGTCGTTGAATACAATTCGATCATTATTTTTTTCTTTGAAGTTGGAGTCAAAATGGTAAACAAATTCTGAGTGGGATTTGGATAGCCCACAGCGTTTTCCATTTCGCCAACAATCTTTTTGGTATAAATTCCCTCACAAGCTTTAGCCGATTTTACTTCCAGTAAATCGCCTTGTTGTACTGCAACGGTAAAATGTGCCGATTCAGTTTCAAATTGTGGGCTGCCATTAATAAAAACCTGGTATGGAAATGTTCCTTCGGTAATTTCTATCGAAAGCTTATCAGAAGAAAATGTTGATTTTCCGGCGAGAGTAGCGCCTTTATTGATAGTCACATTATAACATTGTTCGAATGTTTTTCCGTCAATAGTGATACAAATTGTATAGTTTCCTGAAGCTAAATTGGGAACAGTCAGACTGTTGTTTGTAAAGTTGTAATTCACCCCATTAATTCGGGCTGTATAATTATAAGTCTGTGCTGCGGTAATGATTATTTCGCCATTGTTTTTGTTTAGGCAAGTTTCAGCTTTAGATTCCACTATAAAATTATCCGATGGCAATGCAAATGGAACATCAGCTGAAAAAGCGGGTTTATTGCCATAAATCCTAAATTGCCCAGCCGGAATAGCAATAGGAGCATTCACATTAGTTACATTCAATGTTGAATTATCCATCAAATTGTACCATTCTCCAGCGGAGGGAAATCCTGTGGCTACATTTTGAGTTGTTACATCAAAATTAGCAAGTATCAAGATCTCTTTCAAACTATTGGTCGGCAAAGAAGCATCGGAAATTTTTATGTTTTTAGTTAACGAACTGGAATTTGTCATTGTTACTGTTCCGGAAAATACCGCTTCCTGTGTCTTCAATTTGATTATTTTAGCCCAATCGGCATAAATTTTATATCTATTGTCATTGTTCAACCAATTAGCGGTCCACTGATTTTGTGGTTTGGTGTCCAATTTACAATCGCCCGAACTCGCATCTGTTGAAGTGTTTACAGTTCCGTTATTGCAGGTAAATATAGAATCGTCATAGCCTAATTCGCCAAAATGCCAAATCATTTTAGGTCCCGGAATCAATAACGATACCGCTCCTATTGCAGACATTCGGGATAATGCCGTATTTAGGTTTCGCACATTGTGAGTAGCATTGGTATTATTACCAAATTGCAGATTTTTATACATCAGGCGTTCCTCATCATGACTTTCGGCATAACCTATTAGTCTGTTTTTAGAAAATCCCCTGCTGTTGCTGTTCATTCTTGCAATATTTGAAGCATAGCCAATTGAAAGTTCATTGTATTCATTGGTCATTTTTCCCCATAACATAATTCCTTTGCTTGGTGTTTCTTCAACCCTGTAATTTGCCCATTGTTGCTCTTCTGCATCGGTTCCTAAATGTTCAAAAATAGCATAATGGGTTGGGTCTAAACTCCAGGAATAATCGGCATAGGATTTTAAAACTGCTACTCGATCGGCTCTATACGCATTGGTACAGGCTTCATCATTTGCGGTACATTCCTGTGTAAAACCTTTGGTCAAATCCCAACGAAAACCATCAATTTTATACTCTTCAATCCAATGTTTAATTACGCGATGAACATAATATTGGGTTCTGGATTGTTGATGGTTAAAGTCTTCGCCAACACTGTATGAATGTTTCGCCACTGTATTAAAATAAGGGTTTTCAGTTGAAGGACTTCCCCAACCATCGCCATCAGCATCATTCATCCACATGCGTACCATTGGATTTCGACCAAAAGCATGATTCAAAGCGACATCCAGAATTACTGCAATTCCGTTTTGATGGCATTTATCAATGAGTTCTTTTAATTTTTCGGATGTTCCATAAAATTTATCCAAAGCCATGTGAAAAGAAGTATTGTAGCCCCAACTTTCGTTGCCTTCAAATTCCATTACCGGCATTAACTGAATCGCGTTTATTTTCAGGTTTTTGAAATAATCAATTCTGTCAATTAAACTTTGATAGTTTCTTTTAGCATCAAAATCTCTTACCAAAACTTCATAAACTACCAGTTTTTCTTTATCCGGTTTCACAAAATTAGTGGTCGCTGTACTCCATGAGTAAGGGGTTTGCCCCGTTTGTAAAACAGTGACTTCACGTTCCTGCCCTGTTGGGTAAGACGGTAAGTCAGGATAGGATGCAGCCGGAATTGCAGGATCATCAAAAGGCGATAAAACCAGAGTAGAGTAGGGGTCGGCTGTTTTGACCATAGCCGGAGAATTTGCCAGAGGTGTCGCATCAACAACCCAATATTGATAACTGTATTTTGTTCCAGATGTCAAACCGCTTAATTCCAACCAAAATTTCCCTGAAACAGGATCTTTTTTCATCGCGTAGTTGCTGCCGGGCTGCCAATTATTAAAACTTCCGGCTACATAAACAAAATCTTTTAAAGGAGCATCAAGTACCAATGTTGCTTTGGTTGCATCCGAATTATTGTAATTAATACCGTCTTCTAATCCCGAAGGCATTGCTTGCGAAACAGTCCCCGGATTGACAATAACGCTAAATTTTTTAGTTATAGTCGTCGCTCCCTGAGTGATTTCTAATACATAATTCTGATTTGCCGTTAGGTTCGAATGGATAAAATTATAGGAAGCCGTAGTTGCTGTATTGATGTTAATTCCGTTTGCCGAAAGGGTATAGACAGCATCTCCATTTGTATTTGTTGCCGATATGGTAAAATTTTGCCCGGAAGTAATAATTGTGCTGCTGTTTTGTAAAGGAGCGGTTAATGTTGCCTGAAAAGCACCTACATTAAAAAAAGTATCGGCAGTTTGCATGGTACCGGCATCGTTTCTGATTACCACGCAGATTTCCGTAATGGCATTGGATACAGGCACACCAAAAAAAGCATACAAATCAGGTGTTATTTCTAATTTATAATTGCTTCCGGAGACTAAACTTAAGGCGGGTTGCGTGCTGTTGTTTCCCCAGCTTCCTTTTACATTCTGCCATCTTGTTCCGTTTACGGTTAAACCAATATGTGCATACAAAGTACCTGAATAAGCCGCTAAAGGAGTTCCCGTTTTATTAAAATTAAGGGTAACAGTTCCATTTGCTATAGCAGGAGAAGGAGTAGTAGTAAATTGCGCAAAACAAATGGATGAAAACAGTAAAAATAATATCGTAATTTTTTTCATAATAAGTCAGATAAAAAAAGGGCTACCCATTAGATAGCCCCCTTTAATTTTACAATTAATATTATTGTTGATTAGGCAACATCAAATAACTGCCGTCTAAATCATTAAAATAGACTTTGTATTTTGATTTGGCTACCGGAATATCGCCACCGCCAGCACCGTGAGCAGTATATCCTGAAAAAGCAGTATCGCCTCCCCAGTTTACATCCCAGGCATTATTAGCTCTGAACTTTCCTTTTCCGTCAAATAAACTAATCGTTAGTGTCCAGATATGAGGATCAAATGTTGATTGAACCATATCAGTATCGTCTCCCCACCCGGCTTCTGTTCCAGTTCTTGAAGAACCAATGTATCCAATAACAGAATAAGTAGTTGCTGCTGAAGCATCATAAGGAATCAAAGTATAAGTCAAGGTTTGTGTATCCATAGTAAAAGTGTAATAACCAGCAGTTGCAATGCTAAAATTTGCTGGATCGGCATCGGCATCTGTTCCTCTGTAAGCTAAACTTCCACCAGCACCCATACCGTACATAGGTATCCAGCTTCCTAAAGTTGAAATTACTTTGAATGAACCTACTTTGAAATAACCAGTGTATTTATAAAGTTTTGGATTCGTTCCGCTTCTAAATAAAGGTTGGTTTGCTTTATTATTATCCCAACCTGCAACGGTAGCATCTCCTACCAAATACCAATCGGTAAATGGGTAATTTACTAATCCGGAATAAGCAGTAATATTAATATTGATGATTTCTTCAGTTTCCATTGGCACACCTCCAGAAACACTGCATTTTACTTTTACATCAAACGACTTAGCTGTTCCTGGCACTGCACCCAATTCGATTGCAGCCTGATTTAGGGTTTTTACACTAATTGATGCCTGACTGATGTTACTTGTAGTTGCTAGTGTTTGAGCATTGGCAAAATCGCCATCTTTTGCATCCATCATCAATGTATAACTTACGACCACATCATGCGAATATTCTGCTGCAGTCCATGTGAATAGATCGGCTTCATCATCAGCATTTTCTTCGGTAAGTACAAATATTTCTCCTGTAGCAGGCAAGGTCATTTCGGGAGCTGAAACACTCTCCAATATTGGTCTATTGTCAACATCATCAGCGTTACATGAAACAGCCAAGATGCTAATAAACGCGATTAAAATTTTAGATATATTTTTCAATTGTATCATTATTTATAAATTAAAAAATTAGTTTACGTAGCCAATATTTTGTTCCAATGTTGGATTTGCCTGAATAATTCTGGAAGGAATTGGCATTAAATCTCTAAAAGATTCTGTTGCAGAACCGTTTTCAGTTCCACCTTTCCATTGCCAAATTTTACTTCCGCCAGTGAATTTTCCAAAACGAATTAAATCGGTTCTTCTATGGCATTCCCAGAATAATTCTCTTCCTCTTTCGTCCAGAATAAAATCAAGTGTTAAATCGGCAGCAGTTATTGTTGCAGCATTTGCTCTGTCTCTCAGTTGATTGATATAACCCACAGCTGTTGTAACATTTCCTGATGAAGCTCCTCTAACAGTTGCTTCGGCATACATTAAATAAACATCCGATAATCGGTACAATGGGAAATCAGTATCTGGAATATCATTTCTTTGCGCTGCTGAACCGTCTGATTTTTTATTGATGTATTTTGTAATAGCATATCCATTGGTAAAAGTTCCCACATTAGCAATATCCAGTGTTTGTCCATCAGTATAAAAAGTGCCTCGCTCATCAGCAGTTGCAGTTGCATCAGGAAAAAGTTGAACAAATTCTCTACGAGTTCTGATTCCCTGCCATCCTCCGTCCATACCTCTAGAAGCTGCATCCATGCTTCCTCCAATTGAGGCGTGCAAAATAAAACTCATACCACCACCCGTTGCTCTAATGGCATTTCCGTCACTGATAATTGGAAATATAAATTCATTTTGAGCTCCGTTAGTGTTATTGTCTGCAGAGAATAGATAGTTATAAGGAACATTAGCAAAAGTGTATCCTGAATTGTTGATGATGTCAGCACATAGAGTACCCGCTTCATCAAATCTCTCGGTTCCAGTATAAACTTTAGCATTCAAATAGATTTTTGCTAATAAAAATTTAGCCGCTGTTTTATCTACTCTGCCATATTCATTTGTTTTTGAATCGGCAAGACTGTTATCTAAATCTTTCAATTCCGATTCGATATAGGCAAAGACTTCTGCTCTTGTTTTTTGTTCTGGATAGAAAAAACCCACTGGATCATTTTCGGTAGTTATAGGTACATTTCCAAACAAATCCATCAGATTATAGTATGAAAATGCTCTTAAAAAACGAGCTTCTGCTCTGTATGTTGCTATTTCAGCTTTTAAACTAGCATCAACACCTCTACTGGTTAATTTCTCTTCTGTTGTTTGTCTCAAAAACTCATTAGACACACTAATTTGGTAGAAAGCTCTTGAAAAAGTTCCTGCTAAAAATTCATTAGCTGGCGACCAGTTTTGCGTATTCATTGTTGGCAAAGCACCATCTGCCCAGGCAATAATAGCTTCGTCAGTAGGAAGTTCCTGTACCACAAATAGCAATCTTAAGTAACTGCTAAAATCACCTCCAATTCCTGCAATATCTGCTAATCCGTCACCGTCATTTCCTCCCACATACAAACCTGCATACATTTTTGCTAATACTTGCTTATAAGAGGCTGGATCTTCAAAAAACGTTTCTGACAAAAACTCATCATCGTCTTTTGGGGTTACTTCCAAGTCGTTTGAACACGAAGTAAGTGTCATATTTAACCCTAAAATGAATAGGAAAAAATAAGATATATATTTAAATGATATTTTCATTTTATTTCTTTTTAAAATTTGTTTTTTAGTTCGCTATTAGAAATTCGCATTCACTCCAAACAAGAAAGTTCTCGCTCTTGGGTACACATTATTATCAATTCCGTTGAATTTCTCTGGGTCTAATCCATTGTATTTTGTAAGAACAAGAACGTTTTGAACTCCTGCTGTAAATCGTACTGAAGCTGTTTTTAATAGTTTTTTATCGAAGGTGTAACCAATAGTAACATTGTCCAATTTTATAAAAGAAGCATCTTTTATGTAGTAATCAGATAAGTATCTTGAGGTACCATTATCTTCAAAAGTGAAACCAGTATTCAAGTAATCAGTACTTACATTAGACAAATCAGTTTGTCTTCTTAAACCTGCATCCGAATACCCTAAATTAGAACTTACGTTATCAAAAATATAGTTGCCTAAACTGGCTCTCCAGTTCATTGTGAAATCAAAATTCTTGTAGTTTACGGTTGAGAATACACCAAAAGTATAGTCAGGAGCTGGTTTATTATAGCGGTAACGATCGCCATCATCTAATTTTCCATCACCATTTCTATCAACATAGGCACCTGCAATTGGTTTTTTGTTAGCATCATATAATTGTTCGTAAACAAAGAAAGAATTGGGTGTAAATCCTACCGAATTAATTTGGATTTTATTCCCTCCTCCACCAGCGATATTATCTCCTGTAAAATACCCTTGAAAACTAGGAACTGTAATCCCTAATTGATCTATTTTTTGGTCGATGTATGTGGTGTTGAAAGCTAGATTCCAAGTTAAGTTATCATTTTTAATGATGTCCGATTGAATATTAAATTCAACTCCTTTAGTTCTTACGCTACCAATGTTAAAGAAACCTTGATTTCTAATATTTGCTCCGTCAGGAACAGCAATTTCAGCTAATAAATCAGTCGATTTTTTATTGAAATAATTAATTGTTCCTGTAATTCTTTCGTTTAAGAAACCAAAATCTACTCCTAAGTTTGTTTCGGCTAATTCTTCCCATTTGATATTTTCATTATATCCTTCTGGTCTTGCCGTTTTATAAACTGTATTTCCAAAAATGTATTGGGAACTAATTGTACCTAAGGTTACTCTTTGTAAATAATCGTATTGAGCCGAAATATCTTGTTGTCCTGTAGTTCCGTAACCCACTCTTAATTTTAAACTTGATAATGTTTCATTGTCTTTTAAGAATGATTCTTCCGCAAGATTCCAGGCAAAGGCAGCTCCTGCAAAATTCCCCCAACGGTTAGCTTCAGAAAAACGCGAAGTCCCGTCTCGTCTGTAATTTAATGTCAATAAATAGCGGCTATCGTAATTTAAAATCAAACGACCAAAATACGATTGTAGATTAATATCTGGATCGGTGATAACGTCTTCATTTGGATTAGGTTGTCTGATTTCTCCTGTTTGATACCTTTCTTTTTCAAACAATTGGTAATTGTAACCCGCAGTAGCGTCAATTTTGAATTTCCCTAAGTCTTTAGTGTAGTTTAGGTAACTGTTTAAGTTTTTGTTTTGAAGCATATCTGTATAGCTGGAGTAATTACCTAAGTTTACCCAGTCGCCTGACGTAAAAGCATTAGGCTGAAATCCTAGAGCACTTTGCGTACTCACTTCAGTATGTCCTTTGCTATCAAATCTATCAATACCTGCTTCTGCCACAACTCTTAAATCTTCGAAGAAATGCAATTTATAATCTAACCTAACATTTCCCCATTTTCTGGTAGAAGTAGCTCTTCTTTCATCCTGATTTAATCTGGCTACAGGGTTTCTGGCTGGTAATAAAGGTAAATTTCCATTGGCTTCAAACCATTCGAAATAGCCACCATAACGCGAATTAGCAGCAAAAACAGGCTGTGTAGGGTCAAAACCAATAGCGCTTCCGATTACGGCACCTTCATCTTGAAATTGATTTTTACCAAAGGACATGTTACCGTTAATGTCAATTCGTAAATGATTGTCGAATAAAACTGGATTTAGGGAAATAGATGTGGTAGTTCTTTCAAAAGAAGTGTTTCTTAAGATCCCTGCATTATCTACATTTCCAACAGACAATCGGATGGGTAATTTATTAAACAAAGCACCACTCATGGATATGTTATTATTCATTGTCAATGAAGTGTGGAAAATTTCATCCTGCCAATTGGTATTTGCAGTTCCCATCAAAGCTTGTTGCTCAGCAGTTCCTTTTTCGTTTACAAAAGCACGAAACTGATCAGCACTTAAAACATCCACTTGATTGGCTACAGTATTTACACCTAACTGAGAGCTGAAATTTACTTTTACACCGCCTTTTGTTCCTTTTTTAGTTGTAATTACAATTACCCCATTGGCAGCACGGGAACCATAAATTGCCGCAGCCGAAGCATCTTTTAAAACAGTGAACGATTCAATATCATTTGGATCAATTGTAGAAAGAATACTGGTAGATCCGCTTGGCACAGTATTACTCAAAGGAAGTCCGTCTAATACAATTAAAGGCTCATTTGATGCTGATAAAGAAGAACCTCCACGGATTCTTATATCCGCTTTTGCTCCAGGAGCACCTCCGCCCGTTACATTTACACCTGAAATACGACCACTAATTAAACTTTCTGGTGTTACGTTTTGTCCTTTATTAAACTCTTTTGAAGAAATTTGAGATACTGAACCTGTTGCGTCTTTTTTCTTTACGGTACCATACCCCACTTGTACCACTACTTCTTTCAATTCATTAGAATCCTCTGCCAAAACAATTCGAAGGTTTTGTCCAGTGGCAGGTACTTCTTTCGAAGTAAATCCAATAAAAGAAACCATCAATACTTGAGATTGACTTGATAAAGGCAAAGTAAAAGCACCATCAACATCTGTTATTGTACCAATATTGGTTCCTTTAATTAGGATACTTGCTCCAATTAATGGTTCTCCTTTTTGATCTACTATAAGACCAGAAATCTTGTTAGTTGCATTTTGTGCAACAAGGTTTGGTACAATAAATAGCATGCTACACAATACTAAAATGTAATACATACTGTTTTTCATTTTGACCATAATTTTTTTGTTTTTGGTTGTTAATAATTTTGGTTTTACACAATCGACAGACACTTAAAACTCATCATTAAAAAGTATGATTTCGATTCCGATAATGTAAAATTATGTGGATTTAACAGCCTCAATTTTAGCAACAATAAAAATGTAGTTAATCAATTAATTAAAAACAACTAACTATTTAAATATCAATAATTTATATATTTTATTTTTTAAAAAAAAGTAGTAAAAAAGTAGTGCAAAAAACATGATTTTAGTTCATTTTAGCCCTATTCATAAATAGTTAGCTTAACAATCAAATAATTGTTGATTAAACAATTATTTATTCCATTATTTACATAATAAATAAATTAAGTTACGAATAAATACACACTTAATAAAATATTTCAACTATTAAAATAAGAAAACAGTCCATCTAGTTTAGCCTTAATTTTATATTTTAGCAGTAATTACTTATTATAAATATTCGTTGGATAATCATTTTTTAGCTTTTAAAAAATTAGAGATGCAATCAAATAATTCTTTTTCATTTTTTTTATTAAAATTTTGTCTTATTATTCTGTATCTATTTTCTTCTTTAGGATATACCCAAAATAATATCGGGATTATGGATCAATTAGCAGAACAGTTACAAAGCGTTTCTAAAAATAATGCAAGGGACTTAGTGTATTTACAAACCAGCAAAGGTATTTATGAGACTGAGGAGGATATGTGGTTTAAAGGCTATGTTCTAGATGCGCAAGATTTTACACCTTCAGACCGCAGTAAAACAATGTTTGTACAACTGATAGAAGATAAAAGAGATACAATAGTTTGGGAGAAAAAATACGAAATAGAAAATGGTTTTGTCAATGGACATTTGTTTTTAAAAAATGATTTACCTGAAGGAACTTATACCTTAGCCGCTTATAGTTTACATTCTTTTACAAAAGAGGCAAAAGAGTTTTATGCACTAAAAAAAATAAAAATTGTAAAAACAATAAGCCAAAAAACAGATGTAACTCCAGTAGAAAAAGACAGCATTCTACATTTTTCTACTTTTGCAGAAGGAGGAAAACTCGTTTCAGGAATACAGAGCCGTTTAGCATTTAAGGCTGTCAATTCAAAAGGATTACCAGTAGATACTGCTGGTGCTTTATTTGAAAACAATATTCTTTTACAAACATTTAAAAGCAGTCATGCGGGTATGGGAGCACTAACTTTTACACCAGATGCTGACAAAAAATACCATATTGAACTTTCTGAACCAAAATTGGTCTCCGACAAAAAATATGATATTGCAACTATAGAAAGTAGTGGAAAAATACTGAACCTATTGGCCAATGCTAGAGAATATTTACTGTTTAAAATTTCGCAAAGTGAAGGTTCAAAACCCGAAAAAGTGTTTCTTCGCTTGCAACTTAGAGGGGTGGTTTACAGTATTGCAACAGGAATGTTAAAGAAAGAATTGACAATTAAAATCCCCCTAAAAGAAGTGCCTCAAGGCATTGCCGAAGTCACTCTTTTTAATGAAAATGCGTTGCCAATTGCCGAGCGATTGGTTTTTGTGAAACAAGATCAAAAATTAAATATCCAAACAAAACTCAATAAAAGCGAATTCATTACACGAGACAAGGCAAACTTGAAAATAAAAGTAACGGACGAAAACGGTCAAGCAGTTGTAGCGCATTTGGGATTAAGTGTATATGATGCCATTTATCAAAACAAGCAAGATGCTAAAAACATACAAAGCCATTACTTGCTTTCCACCCAATTAAAAGGCAACATCTATAATCCAGCTTATTATTTTGACGAAAAAAATAAAGACCGAAAAGAAGCATTAGATTTAGTATTACTCACGCAAGGATGGAGGAATTATGTCTGGAATGAGAATAATTTAAAAGAGAAAAGCCTTATTTCCCCTGTTGTATTTGATGAAATAAAAGGAAAAGTTCAGCTAGTAAAACCTGATAAGAAAGCAGCAGACTCTACACCGAAAGCGATGATTTTATTTGCTGCGGATGAAAACAGAGAACAAGAATTGATGATGACCGATGCAGCGGGATTTTTTACCATTGGTTCTAAAAATTTAAAAATAGGAGAAGGTGGTTATACTTATATGAAACTCATGACTCCAGAAAAACCAAAATACCAAATTTCAATCAAAGATAATTCGTTTGAAGTAATTAATAATGAACGTAAAAATAAAACCATAATTTATCCATTCCCAGAAATAGAAAAAATAAACCCTAAAGAAATTTCTCCATTTATAGGTCGTGAATCCATAAACAAACTCAAAGAAGTTGTAATTACTTCAAAAAAGAAAGGACAAGTATTTAGAGATAAATACATTGGAAAATTGGATAGTTTGTATAGAATACAATCTCCAACAGTTGATTTTTTTTGCCCTTTAACTAATTATTTAAACTGTCCTCGTTGTAAAGATGGTTGCCATTCTTCTGATAGATTAAAACCCGTTGAGGGAGGTGTTTATATTAATACTTCTAGATATGTTTGGATTGTTCAATGTCATTCGTATTTAAATGATGACAGGAACGAAGTTGTTTATCATTATCCAAACTTAACCGAAGCTGAACTTTTGGCTTTTTTTAATATGACGATGTTAGAAGGCTATTATGGTAAGAAAGTCTTTTATGAAGCCGTTTATGATGAAGTAACCTCAATGGATTCCACGCCAGATTACCGTAATACCTTATTCTGGAAATCGGATATTATTACAGATGAAAAAGGAGAGGCTGTTGTTGATTTTTTCTGTTCAGATATTAATTCCTTGTTTATAGGAAATCTTGAAGGAGTAAGCGGTACAGGTTTACTGGGAACAGAAAATTTTGAATTTAGAGTAAGAAAAAAACAGAAATAAAACTACAAAAAAGCCCCTCAGTATGCTGAGGGGCTTCACAATAAAAAACACAATTTTGATATTACCAATTAAATAACCAAACTTTTCTAAATTATGGTGTTTTTTACTTCTTTAAAATCTATTTAACTTCGACAATACTAATAGCATAACCACCACCTTGAGCTGAAAACTGGCTCAATTTTGATTTGTTAGTTACTTTTATTTTTCGAATGCTATAAGCTTGAGGATTTGTTTTATAATGAGCCTCTTTTGCATCAGCATAAACAGTGGCTTCATATTTTTTACCTTTTTCTAGAAAATCAAATTTGATAGTTGATATACGTGCTGTTTCTCCATTTACATTCCCTACAAACCAATTGTTTGTTCCTTTGGCTTTTCTGGCAACGCTAATGTATTCTCCTGGTTCTGCTTCTAAATATTTACTATCGCTCCAGTCTACTGCGACATCCTTAATAAACTGAAAAGCATCGGCAAAACGATTGTAATTTTCAGGTAAATCGGCAGCCATTTGCAAGGGACTATACATGGTTACATATAATGCCAATTGGTTAGCCAAAGTACTATTCAAATGCGAAGTATTTTCAGGATTTAATTTGCTAATATCCATTTCAAAAATACCTGGCGTATAATCCATTGGTCCACCAATTAAACGAGTGAATGGCAAAATGGTAACATGATTGGGTTTTGAGCCTCCAAAAGCCTGATATTCGGTTCCTCTGGCTGATTCATTTCCAATTAAATTAGGATAGGTTCTACAAATTCCTGTAGGACGAATTGCTTCGTGAGCATTGACCATAATTTTATAATCGGCTGCTTTTTCAATAGCATATTGATAATGGTTTACTGTCCATTGATTGTAGTGATTTTCACCTCGAGGTAGAATTGGTCCCACATAACCACTTTTTACAGCATCATAACCATTGTCTTTCATAAACTGATAGGCTTTATCCATGTGGCGCTCATAATTGCGGGTAGAACCTGAAGTTTCATGGTGCATCATCATTTTTACACCTTTTGATTTTGCATAATCATGAATGCCTTTTACATCAAAATCCGGATATGGCGTTACAAAATCAAAAACATAATCTTTTGAATGACCAAACCAATCTTCCCAACCTTCATTCCAACCTTCTACTAAAACAGCATCAAATCCATTCGACGCGGCAAAATCAATGTATTTCTTCACATTCGCAGTATTAGCTCCGTGCTTTCCATTCGGTTTAGATTTAGCATAATCAGTTACTCCTAATTGTACCGTTGAAAAATCATCAGTATAAGCCCAAGAGCTTTTTCCTGTAATCATTTCCCACCAAACCCCAATATATTTAACTGGTTTTATCCAGGAGGTATCTTCAATTTTACAAGGATCATTCAAATTTAAAGTCATTTTTGAAGCTAAAATTTCTGTAGCATCATCACTAACCATAATGGTTCTCCATGGAGAATGATCGGGAGCTTGCATATAACCTTTGTCACCACTAGCGTCAGGCGTTAACCAAGATTCAAAAACCATGTTTTTGTCATCTAAATTCAAGTGCATACAAGAATAGTTAATTAGAGCCGCTTCGTGCAAATTGATGTACAATCCATCAGCAGTTTTCATCATTAATGAAGTTTGAACGCCTGTAGGCGAAAATGTTTTTTGAGATACATTTTCGGTAGTTGCTTTTGTTGTTAAACCTCTAATTTCAGATAATTTTGAAGTGGTATAATCGTATTCCTGCGTATCGTAATCTCCTGGCAACCAAAAAGCCGTGTGATCTCCAGTCATAGCAAATTGAGAACGCTCTTCTTTGATTACAAAATAAGTTAGATTCTTTTGTGCAGGAAATTCATAACGAAATCCAAGTCCGTCATCAAACAAACGAAAACGAATGATTAATTGTCTTTCTGTAACTTTTTGATTTAAGGTCACCACTAATTCGTTATAATGATTGCGAATTGAAGCTACTTCACCCCATACTGGTTTCCATACTTCATCAAAAGTACTGGTCTTTGAATCTTTAATTATAAAATCGTTCAATAATGATTTGGCATCATTTTTTAGTTCTAAACCTAACTTACTTGGTTTGACAACAACTTTTCCTTTGTAATTCAAACTGTAAACTGGTGTACCATCATTTTGCAAAGAAAACTCCATTTGCAATTTCTGATTTGGCGATTGTAACTGTTGTGCAAAAGTGGTATTAACTAATGCGAAACAGCACAGCGTTAATAAATAAAAATACTTCATTTGGTTCTGTTAATAGATTAATAAATTGCTTTAAAAGCATTCGATAACCAAATTTATATTGATTTTATTCTCCTAATTTTCATTAATAAAAAATGGTAGTCAAAAACAATACAAAAACATCACAAAATATTGATTTAAAGTAAGTTAATTTATTTTTTAGAACTAAAAAAAGTAGTAAATCTGTAGTTTACAAAAACAATAATAAACCTTAAAAAGAGAACAGAAGCTACAATTACAAAAGTAAATTACTTATTTATTGATCCAATACGCATCACATTTGCCTCAAATTCATCACGAGGTCCCAAAGCTTTGTTTCTTAATTTAGTTCTGTAATTGTAAATTGTAGATAGAGAATAGCGCAAAAATTCGGCTATTTTTACACTGTCTGAAATTCCTAAACGGATTAAAGCAAAAATTCGCAACTCGGTATTCATTAACTCTCCTTGTTTCAATTTTATATCTTCATTGTCTATCAATAAAGCATTGAAATCTTCAATGAAATTCGGAAAAAGCAATAAGAAAGTCTTGTCAAAATTATGATAGAAATCTTTTAGTTCTTCTTCAATAAATTCTTTGGATTTAATCACTTTTACCAATTCGGCAGTTTTCCCACTCATGACAATTACATTCAGTTTTCGTCTGTATTCATCTAATTTGCTGATATAAACAGAACATTGATCCATGTAGCGACCGATGTAAATTTCTTTTACAAGATTGGCTTCTTTCAGCGTATTGTTCGTATCATTTAGCTTTTCGTTAAACAAATGCAACTCATTATTAAGCGTGATTAATTGAGAGTTTGCAGAACTAATTTCTTGTTTTGCTTTGGATAATTTTTTCATTTGTTTGAATAACAAAAACAAAACAACCATTAAAAACAAAGACAAAATACTCGCACTCACTAAAAACAAAATCAATTGTTTTCGATTAGTATCATTTTGTTTTTGATAAGCTTCATTAATAATAGGCATCATCTTAGAAATTTCGAATGTTCTTAAACGAGCATTGCAAAAGAGTGCGTCTTCAAGTGTCCTTTTTGTATATTTATAAGCACGATCTATATCGCCTTCTTCATATAAAATGTAGGCTAATGAACGAAGCGAAATGTATTCTTTTTTTTCTAATTGCAAGTCTGATATCGCCGAAACAATCAGCCATTTTTTCTCTTGTTCGTACTCTTTTTTGTGTTGATGTGCTTGCGAAACAATATAAGCAACTACTGCTTTATCAGGATTATTTTTGTCCATTTTAGAAAAATAATCACTTAATAAACGAATAATTTCATCGTACTTTTTATTTTGAAAAAGCTTGTTAGATTGATGAATTATAAAAGGTTCTGAATTTTTAGGATAAAAATAATAGCTCGAATCTCTATATTGTTGCGTTAATTCTAAGTAGTTATTTTTTTCTTGTGATGTAGCTGCAAAATCAGACATTGAAAGATAAAGTGTGCTACAAACGCCAAAATAGGCACCTTTAATTTCAGGTGTGGCATTAATATCTATTTTATTTAACACATCTGTTGCTTCCTTATACATCCCTAAAGTTCCCATTGTGGAAGAAAGGTTTAATTTAGAGATATTAATTTTTGATAAATCATTTAATTCATCTGCAATTTTCATGCTTTTCTTAGCATAATTTAAAGCAGAATCCGATTGATAAAATTTATATTCTCCATATAATTTCTCATAAATTTCATATTGATGAACCTTTGTAGACGTAAGTTTCAGCAGACTGCGGAGTTTATTGATTTCAGTTTCTTTCTTATTATGATAAAATTCGCTTTTGTCTAAAGTTGTATCCAATTCATTTAATAATGAATCGATTTCCACTTGAGAAAAAAGAAATAATGGAAAAAAAATAACAAGGATGGAAGTCCAAAATTTAAGCATTGTACAGATTTTAGTTTTATGTTAAATTAAAACTAATTTATTAAATATTTCACATTTAAGTTCTTTTTTTTAACTCTAAAAAAAACCTTATTTATAAAAAAAGCAATTCTGCTTGCATTTTTGATATTATCTAAAAAGATATGAGATCCCGATAGAGCCATAAAAATAACCCGTCATTCTTTCTGATTTTAATTCTTTTCCTCTGTAAACAAATGCATAAGAAAGATTTAGATTGTTTTTTCGATACCTCAAACCTGCTTCTCCATTAAATCGAAAAGGGATAATATCAAAAGTTACTGGACTATTATCATCAAAAAGACTGCCTTGTATGGTGGCATCATAAACTTGATAATTAAAATAAGGTGCTAGGTAAAAGTAAAATTCGTTTTGGGACAAACTCTTGTCTTTATTTAAGGAAGCTCCGTAAAAATTAGAATCCGAAAGAGCAACTAATTTTTTAATCCCAATTCTAGTAACAAAACCCGTTGAAAAACCCGTAAATATGGTTCCCAATTTTGCTTCTGTTTGCCATTGAAAATCGATTCTTTCACTATTAATGGTACCTAAAAAAGGTTTTGCAATCATGGCATACAGTTGTATTGACAAGGCATTTTCAATTTGGTAATCCCATTCATCAAAAGCTGTATAGTTAAACAAGCGGTGCGTACTCGATTGTACTTTGTCAGCAAAAGAATTAGGCCCAACATAGCCTATTTGGACATACTTTTTTAAAACGGTTTGATTGGTATAAAAATTAGTATTCCCAAATTCGCCAAAAAGATAACCCGCAAAAGGTCTGTCAAACATTTCTTCTTCATCCCTGTAAATATCTCGAGGACTATACATGTATTGCCCTAATTTAATCTGATTTACTTGTTTTAGGAGTTTTGGTTTCTCTTTTTTTGATAAATAACGATAGAAAATTTCTAATCCGTTAGTATAATATTGATCATTTTTAGAAGAAGTATACAAATCATTTTCAGTAACAATACCTATTTCAATATTCGAATTTTGGCTTAGTACATTAGCCGAAATCAACAAGAAAGAATAGATAAAAAGTACTGTTTTTGATTGCATCTAATACTCAATTTTGCCCACTGTACGCATCACACGCACAATTTTATCTTTTCTTCTATTAATATAAGAAGAAGAACTTGTTGCTGTATATTTTCTAGGACTAGGTAAAATTGCTGCAATTCCGGCGGCTTGTCTAGGAGTTAAATTAGCCGCATCTTTTCGGTACCAATGTTCGGCTGCTGCTTGGGCTCCATAAACGCCATTCCCCATTTCGATACTATTAAGATAGACTTCCATGATGCGTTCTTTCCCCCAAATCAACTCAATCAAAACCGTAAAATAAGCTTCCAGACCTTTTCTAATATAACTTCGGCCTTGCCACAAAAACACATTTTTTGCCGTTTGTTGAGAAATGGTGCTTCCGCCTTTTATTCTTCGACCTCTTTCGTTGTTTTTATAGGCTTTTTGCATCGATTTAAAATCAAAACCATTGTGCTTTAAAAACAAACCGTCTTCGCTGGCAATAACTGCTTTTTGTAAATTAACCGAAATATTCTCCAGCGGTTCCCAATCATGATTGAAATAAACGGGCTTGCCTGCCGTTTTGTTTTCTATAGCACGCATAAGCATCAACGGAGTAAAAGGAACTGGAACAAATTTAAAAAAGACTACAAAAAACAAAGAAAGCCCCACAAACCAGAAAACTGTTTTAAAAAAAATAGTCCTCAATCTGGTCATAAAAGTTGGAGATTTTTTCTTTACAGGTCTTTTATTTGGAGTAATTTTTGTCGCCATTATTGGTGTGCTCTTAATGCTGTTTTTTAACTTGATTGGGTGATTTGTGGTTGAAAATCCAAATTGGAAATTTAGAATCTTACATGAAGTAAAAATACTTTTTTTAATTATTCATCCAATGAAATTCTGATTATTTCTAACTCATTTTAAATCGAAATATAAATTATTTGCAAAACACATCCCCTTTTTTCCTTGTTAAGAACCCAAAGAAGCAATTATAAATTAGCTATTTTTATACTCCCAAAACAATTGTAGCCTTAAAACAATGACTCAAAATAAAATGACAGCCAATTTGCTGTGGCAATTAGGACGAATAACAGCATTAGGATTATCCAAAGACAAAAAAAATATTGTTTACAAAGTAAATACGCCTTCGGTTGAAGAGAACAAACAACATACAAAGCATTATTTTATTCCTATAAACGGTGGAAACCCAACCGAAATTGAAAACACCGATAGTATTTTGGCTAACAAAAAACTATCACCAGATGGTAATTACCTGCTTTCTCACCAAGAAGTAAAATTACAACATGTTTTAGGCAAAGATTTTTACCCTGAACTAGAAAAAGCCGAAGTTCAGATCTATGATTCGTTAAATTACCGCCACTGGGATACCTGGAACGAAGGCAAATTCAATCATGTTTTTTATAGCGAAAATAAAACTGATGCCCCAAAAACGGACATCATGGAAAATGAACTCTTTGATTGTCCTCAAAAACCTTTTGGCGGAGATGAAGATTATATTTGGTCGCAAGACAGCAAAAACATTCTTTATGTAACTAAGAAAAAAGTAGGCACCGAATATGCTATTTCTACCAATAGCAATATTTTTCAATACGAACTAAAAACTGGAAAAACCACTAATCTTACCGAAGAAAATCAAGGTTATGATGTTACTCCACAATTCTCCCCTTCCGGAATTTTGGCTTGGTTGCAAATGAAACGCGACGGATATGAAGCCGATAAAAATGATATTATTGTTCTTTTCCAAGGAATAAAAATCAACCTAACGGCTCATTGGGATGGAACAGTGGATAGTTTTATTTGGAGTGAAGACAGCCAAAAAATTTATTTTATTGCCCCGATTGATGGAACTAAACAATTATTTGAAGTTCATTTTCCCGGACTTACAAAAATGCTTCCACAAGTTCATCAAATTACTGATGGTTATTTTGATATTACAAACTTAATTGGTTTCAATGAAACTAAAATTATAGTGACCCGAGAGGACACCAATCATGCGGCAGAAATTTTTTCTTATGATTTGGTGGAGAGAAATTGGCAACAATTAACTAATATCAATACTGAAACCTATCAATCTTTAGCTTTAAGCAAAACCGAAAAAAGATACGTAACTACTACTGATGGTAAAAAAATGCTGGTTTGGGTTATTTTTCCACCCCATTTTGATGCTACTAAAAAATATCCGACCTTGTTGTATTGCCAAGGCGGACCACAAAGTGCGTTGAGTCAGTTTTATTCCTACCGATGGAATTTTCAATTAATGGCTGCCAATGATTATATTATTGTAGCACCAAATCGCCGTGGAATGCCAGGACATGGTGTAGAATGGAACGAACAAATTAGTAAAGATTGGGGCGGACAAGTGATGAACGATTATCTTTCGGCAATTGATAATTTAGCACAAGAAAGTTATGTAGATAAAAATCGTTTGGGTTGTATTGGCGCAAGTTATGGCGGATATTCGGTGTTTTATTTGGCTGGAATTCATAAGAATCGTTTCAAAACTTTTATTGCACATGATGGCGTTTTCAATACCCAAAGTATGTATGGAACTACCGAAGAAGTCTTCTTTAGCAACTGGGATTTTGGCGGTGCGTATTGGGAAAAAGACAATACTATTGTACTAAAAGCATACAAAGAATTCAATCCGATAAACTTAGTAAGTAACTGGAATACACCGATATTGATTATCCAAGGCGGAAAAGATTTTCGCGTTCCTATTGGTCAGGCACAAGAAGCTTTTCAAGCAGCTCAATTACTCGGAATTAAAAGTCGTTTTTTGTATTTTCCCGAAGAAAATCATTGGGTATTACAAGCTCAAAATGCACAAGTTTGGCAAAGAGAATTTTTTAAATGGTTGAAAGAAACAATATAAAATAACTACAGAATTTAAAAAAATGGGAAACAAGAACAGTAATATTCCTGTAAAAGTATTTATCAGTTATATGATCTTAGTGTCGCTTGTAGCAGGCGTAGGCTGGATTTTATATACTGAAAATATGGACTATTCGAAAATTGAGAACAAAATAGCTTTCGAAAAAAACAAGGTTTTAAAAGTGAGCCAACTTTTTTCGAATGTGTATAAAACGGAAAGTTTAGCCCGAAAAACCATTCAATCCAATTCTGAAATAGATTATAAAAATTACATTCAGGAAACTAACTCATTACAAACAAGAATTGGCTCTTTAAAACATATTCTTTCCAGCCAATACCAAATAAAATTATTAGACAGTGTGATGGTTTTGCTTACCGAAAAAACACAAAACATCAAATATCTCAAAGCTATAAAAAACAAAACATCTGATGAAGCTTCAGTGAATGACGCTATTGAAGAATTAACCCAATTAGAGTTATCTTTAAGCAAACTAAAACTCCAGGATTTTACCAAAAATCCTGAAAAATTAAGCAATCACCAGCGAACGGTTTTACAAAATTACATTGATTATCTCAATCAAAATATTCCTGATGACACCAGCAATACGTTAACAAAAAAAGAAACCGATTCTATTTTATCAGCTTCAAAAAGATTGTTGAGTAAAGTAAAATTAGAAACCGAAAAGAAAAAAGAATCCTTAAGCATTCAAGAGAGTAAATTATTGACTAATGAACTTTTAATTTCTGATCAGCTTAGAAAAGTACTTCGCATTATTGAACAAGAAATTCTGGCTTCTTCCATAAAAGACAATAATGAAAAAGAAAAATCTTTAAAAAAAATTAACCAAATTGTTACCTATGCCGCCATCCTAGGTTTACTCCTAACAGTGATTTTTTCGATATTAATTACCAGTGATTTTTCTAAAACGCAATCGTATAAAAAACAATTGGAAATTGCCAATTTTAAAACTCAAAACTTGCTCAAAAGCAGGGAACAACTCATTTCTACTGTGAGTCATGATCTCAAAACACCATTGAGTACTATTGTGGGTTATACAGAATTATTGGGGCATTCGACCTTAACTAGCAAACAATCTTATTACACCAATAACATTAAAAATTCATCCGAATATATTTCGAGATTAGTTCAGGATTTATTGGAATTTTCGCAAATTGAAGCTGGGAAAATAAACTTAGAAAAAAATCCGTTTTCATTAGCCGAAACCATAAAAGAAGTAGCTACAAATTTGCAATCGGTTTACCAACAAAAGAGTATCAATTTGCAAATTATAATAGACGAAAAACTCAACCAACCCATTATTGGCGATGCTTTTCGATTGAAACAAGTGCTAATAAACATCATTGGAAATGCCTACAAATTCACTCCTGAAGGTTATATAAAAATTATTGCTAATCTAGATTCTAGCAAAAATAAAGCCTATATAACCATTGAAGATTCTGGAATTGGGATTGAGAAAGAAAGTCAGGATTTGGTTTTTGAAGAATTTGCTCAAGCTAATGAAACTATTGAAAAAAAATACGGTGGAACTGGTTTAGGTTTGGCTATTTCGAAAAAAATTATCACTCTTTTAGGTGGCGAATTATCACTAAAAAACAGCTCTAAAGAAGGAAGTTGTTTCGAAATAGTATTAGACTTAACTTTTGATGAAAATGGAAAAACGGAAGAAACAACCCCATCTATTTACACACCAATTCATCAAAATAAAACTATTATTGTGGTTGATGACGACCCCGATTTATTGCAACTTACCACCGAAGTTTTAAAACAATATTACAATGTGATTTCGTTTTCAAATGCTGTGGAAGCATTACAAAACATGACTTCAGAACATTTTGATGTCTTGATTACGGATATCCAAATGCCTGTAAAAGATGGTTTTGAACTTGTCAAAGAATTACAAACGAACCAAAACAAGTACAACAATCAGCCGTTAATTGCGGTAACAGGAAGAGCCGATTTAACTGAGGATATTTACATCAACGCAGGGTTTACAGCTGTACTCAAAAAACCATTTACACCTAACATTCTATTACAAACTATTGATGCTATTTTAAACCAAACAACGCTTCCTATTCAAGAAAATGAAGTTCAGAAATCTAAAAATCCAGAAGAACTTTATACTCTAGATTCTTTAAATTTATTTTTAAAAAATGACAAAGAAGCTATAAAAACAGTACTTCATTCTTTTATAACATCAACTAATTCCAATCTTTCTGTTCTTGAAAATAATATTCAAACATTGGAATACGAAAAAATAAAACAAGTGGCACATAAAATGGCTCCGATGTTCAAACAAATTCAAGCCACTGAAATTGCCGCCATTTTGAACACACTAGAATTGAAAGATCATGACGAAGCAGAATTAAAAAATTATTTTTCTGACTTGAAATCTAAAATTGCAGTCTTATTTGCGGAACTTGAAAAAATTATTCCAAATTCAATTTAGTTGAAAGGTTATACTTTAATGCCGCTGTTTATTTAGTTTTTTTGAAATAAAACAACGGTAAATTATTTATTGAATATCGTACAATTTGAGTTTATTGTACAAGGTTTTTCGGGTGATTTTCAACAATTTGGCAGCTTCAGATTTGTTGTTTTTAGTTTTAATCAAAGCATTTTCAATGGCTTCTTTTTCATTTTCAGATAAAGAAAAAGAATCGGTTTTGGATTCCCTTTTATTAAAAAATTCGACAGGTAAAACAGCACTTTCAATAAAATTGCCTTGAGTAAGCAATGTTGCTCGTTTGACACAATTTTGTAATTCTCTTAAATTTCCAGGCCAATCGTAATTTTGAAAAATAGTCACTACTTCTTTAGAAAAACCGATTACATCTTTATGCAATTGCATATTGGCTTTTTCTAAAAAGAATTCGGCAAATAAAATTAAATCTTCTTCTCTTTCAGCAAGTGAAGGCGAATGAATTGAGAATTCATTAATTCTATGGTATAAATCTTCCCGGAAATCGCCGTTTTTAACCGCTTCACGCAAATCTTCGTTTGTGGCAGTAATAATTCGAATATCGACCTCAATTTCTTTATTACTACCCACAGGTTTTATCTTACGTTCCTGCAAGGCGCGGAGCAATTGAATTTGGTTTTCATAAGATAAATTTCCTATTTCATCTAGAAAGAGTGTTCCTCCATTAGCCGCTTCAAAATAACCTATTTTATCCGAAATAGCTCCGGTAAAAGATCCTTTTAAATGTCCAAAAAACTCGCTTGCGGCTAATTCTTTTGGAATAGCACCACAATCCACCGCTATAAAATTATTTTCCTTTCGACGACTTTGATGATGAATACTTTGAGCAATTATTTCTTTTCCAGTTCCGCTTTCGCCAATAATTAAAACCGATATATCCGTTGGACTTACCAGTTTAATGTGCTCGGATAATTTCTTAGAAGCGGCAGAAATTCCTTGAACATATTCAACCGTTGTTGTACTTTCCTTAACCGCTTTTTTAGTGGATTTTTGAACTGGATTTGCTTCCACATCTGTTTCTGGTTCCATTGCAAGGGCATTAGAAATAACAACTAAAACCTCATCAGGATTAAAAGGCTTCGAAATATAATCGGAAGCACCATTTTTAATGGCTTTAACAGCTGTACTAACTTCAGAATAACCAGTCATTAAAACCACTGGAATATGTGGATAAGCTGATTTAAACTCTGCTAATAATTCTATCCCATCAGCATCTGGTAATCGTAAATCGGTCAAAATCAAATCAAATGTTTCGTTTTGAATTGCCAATCGGGCTTCGGTTGCAGAAAAAGCGATACTAACCGCATAATTATTTTTGGTTAGAAACTTTTCTAATAATTTGCAAAACGAAATATCATCTTCAATAATTAAAATCTTGGACATCAGACAGGAACTTTTTATGCTAAATTAAGACTAAAATTATTGTATTTTCACAAAATTATGCAAAAAAAAGAAGGCTGCCCTCCCGGACAACCTTCTTTAAAAAACAATAAGCTAATTCGCGTGCTTATTTTTTCAACCAGTTCCCAACAACACCTGTGCAAACAGTAGCCGTTTGGTCTTTAACTGTATTTTCTAATTTTATATTCTTTTTAATTATTTTGAATCCAGTTTCCTGATTCGTCAGCATACAAAGCACCTTCTTTGTCGCCAACTTTAACTTCTAATTTGTATTCTTTTTTATCATTTATAGAAGCCTTGTTAAGCTCTGCTTCTGGAAAAGCTTTCTTTAAAGCTTCAGTAACTGCAGCTGGTACTTCTTCTGTTTTGATTTCAGTGAATGCAGTTGTAGTAGATGTTGCTTCCTCCGCTGTAGTTGCTTGTTCAGCTGGTGCTGTTTGATCTACAGGAGCTGCTTGCTCTGCTGGAGTAGTTTGTTCTGTTGGAACTGCATTTTCTTCTTGCGCTTGAGCGTTCATTGTGGTTAAACTTCCTAATACAATTGCGGCTGATAAGATTAACTTTTTCATAATGTGTATATTTAAATTGTTATAATTATTTGAGATTTATGATGGTGAAATTTTTAGTTTTTTTCAATCCATTTTCCTGTTTCGTCAGCATATAAAGCACCTTCTTTATCATCAACTTTAACTTCTAATTGGTACTCTTTTTTATCATTTACAGAAGCCTTAGTTAAAACTGCGTCTGGAAAAGCTTTCTTTAATGCTTCAGTTACAGCAGCTGGAACTTCTTCTGTTTTAATTTCAGTATAAGCATCTACTTCTTGTGCTACTGTAGCTTGTTCAGATGGAGCGGCTTCTGCTGCTGGAGCGGCTTGCTCAGTTTGAGTAGTTTGTTCTGCTGGTGTTGCATTTTCTTCTTGCGCTTGAGCGTTCATTGCGGTTAAACTTCCTAATACAATTGCGGCTGATAAGATTAACTTTTTCATAATGTGTTTATTTAAATGTTATAATTTTTTTTAGTCTTGCGACCATGAGTTTTTAATTATTTTTGAATCCAGTTTCCTGATTCGTCAGCATATAATGCTCCTTCATTTTCACCAACTTTCACTTCTAATTGGTATTCTTTCTTACTGTTAATTGAAGCTCTATTCAAAACTGCTTCTGGATAAGCTTTCTTTAATGCTTCGGTTACTGCAGCTGGAACTTCTTCTGTTTTAATTTCAGTGTAAGCTTCTGCTGCTGGAGTTGCTTGCTCGGTTGCTGCTTGTTCAGCGGGAGCTGCCTCTGCTGCTGGAGCGGCTTGTTCTGTTTGTGCTGGTTGCTCTGCTGGTGTTGCATTTTCTTCTTGCGCTTGAGCGTTCATTGCTGTTAAACTTCCTAATACGATTGCGGCTGATAAGATTAATTTTTTCATAATGTGTATATTTAAATTGTTATTGATGTTTTACACTTGTGACAACGAAATTATTGTACCAGTATTTTTTTGGAATGCCAAAAAACAAAAACACATTGATTTACAGCGTATTAAAAAATAAACACAATTTTGTATACACTGTAAAGCTGTGTAAAATGAGAACAAATTGTATCCTTTTTACACACTTTGACCCACAAAAAAAGCCGCACATCACTGTACGGCTTTTGATTTTATCAATAAAAAACTTTATTCTGGATCATTCATTTTAAAAGTATCCATAAAAGCAGTAGTATAATCCCCCGCTATGTAACGAGGATCATCCATTAATTGTCTGTGAAAAGGAATGGTTGTTTTGATTCCTTCAATTACAAACTCGTCTAGTGCTCTTCTCATTTTACTAATTGCTTCCTCACGAGATTGAGCAGTAGTAATCAATTTAGCAATCATCGAATCGTAATTTGGCGGAATAGTATAACCTGAATATACGTGAGTATCTAAACGTACTCCGTGACCTCCTGGCATGTGTAATGTAGTAATTTTTCCTGGCGAAGGTCTAAAATCATTATAAGGATCTTCGGCATTGATACGGCATTCGATAGCGTGTAATTCTGGTAAATAGTTTTTACCTGAAATTGGAATCCCAGCTGCTACCATAATTTGCTCACGAATTAAATCGTAATCAATTACTTGTTCTGTAATAGGATGTTCCACCTGAATACGCGTATTCATTTCCATGAAATAGAAATTACGGTGTTTATCTACTAAGAACTCAACTGTTCCAGCACCTTCGTATTTAATATACTCGGCTGCTTTTACTGCTGCTTCTCCCATTGCTTGACGCAATTCGTCAGTCATAAATGGTGAAGGCGTTTCCTCTGTTAATTTTTGATGACGTCTTTGTACCGAACAGTCTCTTTCAGAAAGGTGACATGCTTTTCCATAAGAATCTCCTACAACCTGGATTTCGATATGACGTGGTTCTTCAATTAATTTTTCAAGATACATGCCATCGTTACCAAAAGCGGCAGCTGACTCTTGACGAGCACCTTCCCAAGCTTTTAACAAATCTTCTTCTTTCCAAACAGCACGCATTCCTTTACCACCACCACCAGCGGTAGCTTTTAGCATTACAGGAAAACCGAATTCTCTAGAAAGTTCTAAAGCTTGTTCGTAAGATTCTAGAATACCTACTGAACCCGGAACACAAGGAACACCAGCTTCAATCATTGTTGATTTTGCAGAAGCTTTGTCTCCCATTCTGTCAATCATTTCAGGCGCAGCTCCAATGAACTTAATACCGTGCTCTTGACAAATTTTTGAAAATTTAGAATTTTCAGAAAGGAAACCGTATCCTGGATGAATTGCATCAGCATTTGTAATTTCGGCTGCAGCAATAATATTTGACATTTTCAAATAGGATAAGTTGCTTGGCGGAGGTCCAATACAAACCGCTTCGTCAGCAAACTTTACATGCAAACTTTCTGCATCGGCAGTAGAGTAAACAGCAACTGTTTTAATTCCCATTTCTTTGCAAGTTCTAATTACACGAAGTGCAATTTCTCCTCTATTTGCAATTAATATTTTTTTAAACATCTTTTAAAAGTTAGAAGTTAGAAATTAGAAGTTAGAAGTCAAGAATGCAATTGATTTGAATCTAAATGTTGATTAAGGTTCAAATCTGCAATCTAAAATCTGTAAATCTAAAATCTTAAATTTATGATGGATCTACTAAGAATAATGGTTGATCAAATTCAACTGGAGACATATCATCAACTAATATTTTAACGATTTTTCCAGAAATTTCAGATTCGATTTCATTAAATAATTTCATCGCTTCTACAACACAAAGTACATCACCTTTAGCAATAGAAGTTCCTACTTCAACAAACATTGGTTTGTCTGGAGATGGTTTTCTATAGAAAGTACCAATCATTGGCGATTTTATAGTAATGAATTTTGAATCTTCAGCTACTGGTGCTGCTGCAACTGGTGTTGTTGCAACTGGAGCCGCTGCTATAATTTGTTGTGCTGGTGCCTGAGCTGGCATTTGTTGTACATAAGTTGGCTCTGGAGCAGTGCTTTCTAATGTTGTTCTAATGGTAATTTTAACATCATCCATTTCTAACTTTACCTCGGCAACACCAGAATTAGATACAAATTTGATTAGGTTCTGAATTTCTTTTAAATCCATAATATTTGTGATTTTAGTTTAAATTTATTTTTTGTCGTATGCCCATTTTAGATAAATAGAACCCCAAGTGAATCCTCCTCCAAATGCAGCAAAAATAATAGTATCTCCTTTTTTAAACAAATGTTCAAAATCATTTAAAACCAGAGGCAAGGTTGCTGATGTGGTATTTCCATATCTTTCAATATTCATTAAAACCTTAGATTCCTCTAAATTCATTCGGTTTGCAGTAGCGTCAATGATACGCTTATTAGCCTGATGTGGAACTAAATAATTAACATCTTCGTTAGTAAGATTGTTTCTTTTAAGGATTTGTTCACTTGCGTCGGCCATATTGGTTACAGCATATTTAAATACCGTTTTTCCATCTTGTCTAATACTATGTCTTTTTTCCTCAACGGTTTGGATAGTTGTAGGATGAAGAGATCCTCCTGCATCAATTTTCAAGAAATCACGACCTATACCATCACTTCTTAAATATTCATCTTGCAATCCTAAACCTTCAAAATTAGGTTCGAATAGTACTGCTCCTGCTCCATCTCCAAAAATGATACATGTTGTTCTATCAGTATAATCCACAATAGATGACATTTTATCGGCACCTATTAATAATACTTTTTTATATCTTCCTGATTCAATGTAGGCTGCTGCGGTAGACATTCCGTATAAAAAACTGGAACAAGCGGCTTGTAAATCGTAAGCAAAGGCATTTGTTGCACCTATTTGGGTTGCAACATAAGCTCCTGTTGCTGAAACTTGCATATCTGGTGTGGCCGTTGCCATTAAAACCAAATCAATTTCTAAGGGATCTATATTGGCTTTAGCGATTAAATCTTCAGCTGCTTTTATTGCTAAATAAGAGGTTCCTTTATCAGCATCTTTCAAAATCCTTCTTTCTTTTATTCCTGTACGCGAAGTAATCCATTCGTCGTTTGTGTCCACCATGGTTTCCAGAACTTGGTTTGAAAGCACAAAATCTGGAACATAAGCTCCAACTGCAGTAATTGCGGCCGTAATTTTATTCATTTTATTCGGATATTTTCCCTTCTATTACTATACAAAAGGAAACGTTTAAAAAGGGGTTAAAAATACAAAAAAAATCTAAACCCTTTATCTTTAAAAACTTCTTATTTAGCGAAAATCATAAACAACAAAAAACTCTCACATAGTGTGAGAGTTCTCGTATTATCTATAAAAACGTATTATGCAAAAGTAGCTTCTGACTTATCAATAACCACTTGTCCTCTGTAATACATTTTCCCTTCGTGCCAGTAAGCTCTGTGGTATAAATGCGCTTCTCCAGTAATAGGACAAGTAGCGATTTGTGCTACTGTAGCTTTATAATGTGTTCTTCTCTTATCTCTTCTTGTTTTCGAGATTTTTCTTTTAGGATGTGCCATTTTACTATATTATTTATCCGTTAATAGTTGCTTTAATTTGTCCCAGCGTGGGTCTATATTCTCTTCTTTATCTTCTTTTTTTACTTCTTCTTTGACTTGTAATTCTTTCAGTTTATCTAAAGCTTCTGTTTTTAAACTTCCGTCTTTAACTCCTGGATGAACTCGTTTTAGAGGAACAGAAAGCGCAATCATCTCATAAATATATTGTATTATATCTATTTCAAATTCGCCGAAAGGCAAAATCAACAGCTCTTCGTTATCATTATTAAACTCTTCTCCAAAACGAACGATTAATTTCATTTTACCTTTAATTGGTAAATCAAAATCTTCTCCCGTTAAATCGCAAGGAACATTAACTGTGCCTTTGTGCTTAAACTCTAACTCAAGCATATTGCTTTTCTTATCTAAAACTACCGTTACTTTGATATCTGAATTTTGAAATTCATCATAATCAAAGTTCTCAAAGAACGCATTATTTATTTGATACTCAAAATGATGTTTCCCTAGCTTTAAGCCTACGAAAGGAATTAAAAATTCTTTTGTCCTATTCATTTCCACAAAATTTTGCCCGTAACTTCGGGAGTGCAAAGATATAAAATTATTGTAAATCCAATAACGTTATCAATCTTTTTTTATTTACATTTATTTTTCTCTAACTTTTAGCGGCTTTTCGGTGATTTCTTCATACTGAATCCTTGAAGAATAGACATCTATAGCCAAATATACTGCTTCTTTAAACGAATTATAATCAGCAATTCCTTTACCAGCGATATCATAAGCAGTCCCGTGATCTGGCGAAGTTCTAATCTTATCTAAACCAGCAGTAAAATTAACTCCTTTTCCAAAAGACAAAGTCTTAAAAGGAACCAAACCCTGATCATGATAAGTCGCAATTACTGCATCAAATTTTTCGTAATGTCCACTTCCGAAAAAACCATCTGCTGCAAAAGGACCAAAAACCATTGTTCCTTTGTCAAACATTTTTTTCAAAACCGGCTTAATCAATTCTTCGTCTTCTTTACCAATAACTCCTCCGTCTCCACAATGTGGATTCAGGCCTAAAACGGCAATTTTAGGATTATTGATACTAAAATCACGAATTAACGACTTTTTTACGGTCATTATTTTTTTAACAATTAAGTCTTCAGTCAATCGGGAAGCCACTTCATTAATTGGCACATGATCTGTCAACAAACCCACTCTCAAATTATCCTGAACCATAAACATTAAAGCATCTCCATCCAATTCCTGCTCCAAATAATCCGTATGACCTGGAAATTTAAATTCTTCCGATTGAATGTTGTATTTATTTATAGGCGCTGTTACCAAAACATCAATCAAACCCTCTTTCAAAGCTTTTGTAGCAGCAACAAAAGATTTAATAGCATATTCGCCTACTTTTTCATCATTTGTACCCAAATTCAAATCGACACCTTCTTTCCAAACATTCAAGACATTGATTTTCCCAACAACAACTTGGTCTAGTCTATCAATTCCATGAAGCACAACAGCCGAATCTAAATTTCGTTTTATAAAAGACAAAATCTTTACATTAGCAAAAATTACTGGTGTACACAGCTCTAACATTCGAACATCTTCAAATGTTTTAAGAATAACCTCGCTTCCAATACCATTTAAATCTCCAATCGAAATTCCTACGATAATATTTTCTGCTTTTTTAATCATATCCACAAGTTTTTATTGCTAATTTTGAGCTGCAAATTTAGTAAAATAAAACAAGAATGTTTACAGGAATCATAGAAACCCTTGGAACCATCCAAGAATTAAAAAAAGAGAAAGACAATATCCACATAACAATAGACGCTGCCATCACAACTGAACTCAAAATAGATCAAAGCGTAGCTCATAATGGAGTTTGCCTTACTGTGGTAGCCATAAAAAACAACAGCTACACCGTAACCGCTATTGACGAGACCATAAAAAAGACCAATTTAGGAGAATGGCAAGAGGGCGATTTAGTAAATCTAGAAAGAGCTATGAAACTAGGCGATCGATTAGACGGTCATATTGTACAAGGCCACGTGGATCAAACCGGAACCTGCATAGACATTCAAGAAACCAATGGAAGCTGGCTTTACACCTTTGAATACGACGACAAACTAAACAACATCACTATAGAAAAAGGTTCTATTACCGTAAACGGAGTAAGTTTAACTGTTGTAAATTCGAAGAAAAATGAATTTAGCGTAGCGATTATCCCTTACACGCACGAACACACTAATTTTAAAAATTTTAAAGTAGGTTCTAAAATCAATCTTGAATTTGACGTTATAGGAAAATATGTTTCCCGACTGAATCAATTAAGATAATCCATAAAACAAAAAAACTCCAATTTACATTGGAGTTTTTTTTATGTTTTTATTCTTCTGGCTATTACAAAAGAAGCAAGTGCAACACCCGCTACCATCGAAATATAAATGTAAATAGAATTATCGACTGGAACTGTATCCGCACAATATGAACCAGGTTCTTCAGTCTCAGCAGCTATACAATCCAACCATTGCTGAGAAGGATTACCATTTTCGTCTTCCCCTTCAAACTCCCTACAACAACCATCACTTGGAGAAGGAGGAACACCTCCTGGATAACCTGGAGGAGAAGGAGTATCTGCCAAAACAACAAATCCAACAAACAAGCAGCTTATTAAAAAAACATATTTATTCAATATTCTCCTCATGAATTTAAAATCTCTTAGTTAAAACAAAGATATACCATTTAATAAACATCCCCAAAAGAAAAACCCCTTTAAAACGTTAATTTTAAAGGGGTTTGCAATTGTGGTCCCACCTGGGCTCGAACCAGGGACCACCTGATTATGAGTCAGGTGCTCTAACCAGCTGAGCTATAGGACCAGTTAAGAGGTTGCAATATTACTACTATTTTTTGATTGCTCCAAATATTTTTGACTTAGTTTTTATACGACTATACTATTAAAAAAAGTCTCAACAGAAACTTACTGATTATTAGAATTGTATCTTTTAAAAAATCATTTAATACTTTGACACAATTCTATCAAAACACCGTTAGTAGTTTTTGGATGTAAAAAAACTACTAATTTGTTATCGGCTCCTTTTTTAGGAATTTCATTCAAAATAACAAATCCTTCTTTTTTTAATCTTTGGATTTCTTCTTCAATATTAGCTACTTCAAAAGCAATATGATGGATTCCTTCTCCTTTTTTAGCTATAAATTGAGCAATCACACTATCTTCAGAGGTTGCCGCCAAAAGCTCTATTTTATTAGTATCACTTTTAAAAAACGAAGTCAAAACTCTTTCGTTTTCTACTTCTTCTTGTTTATAGGGAGCAACGCCTAATAGTTTTTCGAACAATGCATTCGACACCGTCATATCATTTACAGCAATACCTATATGATCTATTTTTTTCATTTGACAGCAATATTATTGATTAACATAGGTATTAAAATAACCACATTCTCTAATCACATCCTGATAATATTTAGTATCTGAATATTCATTTTGCAAAAGCTTAAATCCATTCCAGGCTAAAAAATTCACTTTATCTCCATAAAAACTCCAGTAATCTTTATTTTGGAAATAATACCTCTCATTGTAAAAATCATTTCGCTCGCATTTCGCTAATAAATAAATGCATTTTGCTTTTTGTTCTTTGTTAGTTGCAGCAGCTAACGCCTTTTGATAATACATTTTCGAAACTGAACAATCCACAATCATTTTTTTAATCGATTCTCTAAAATAAGTTGGACTAGAACCATAACCTACAATACTAATTTCATAAAACGTTCGTGCATTACCAAAATGAGAAATATTATAAAAAGCGTTTCCTAACAACAAACTATTATTATAAACGTCTTCATTTTTAACCACTTTATCCTGCATTTCTTTTATCAAAGTTAAAAATTGTATTTGAGTAAATTTTCTTTTTTGATAAGCCGCATGCTCGCAATCGTGGCAATCTTTTATGTTTCCATTAAACGGATTTCCTAAGAAAACATGGTGTTGCAAACTATCCGTTTCTTTCATAAAAGCAATTGCTTCAGGGATTTTATTAGCAAAAGTTGCTTTTACCGCTTGAAAAGCACTAATGTCTCTGAGTTTTAGCCCATAAATACTTTCGGCAATTTTTTCCATCTCCGTCTTATTCGACTTTAACAAAAAACCTTTCATTGCTTGCAAGTTTTGTTCCTTATCATAAAAAGAATTTTGCTTTCCTGTATAATCATAATTGGATCGCGAAAACAACTCAGCCATAACCACATTCTTTTGTGTTTCATACAAAGAAGACAAATACGTCTTACTCCAACTAGACGCATTTTGGTAACGAAAATCTTCTAGATTTTTATTTGGTAATTCGTTATACAACCAATTCAAATCTTTTAAAATAGTTTTTTCGGAAACGGAATTGATTTGTGTTATTTTATTCAAATTATTCACAAATCGCAACAATCGCAACTGACTGGAAGCTAATTCTGTTTTTGGTAATTTGGTTTCAACAGCAGCATAAATTTCATCTGCTTTAGTATAATTTCCATTCAAAGTTTGTAAATATCCAAGAGCCACATTCCACAAATACGGTTCGTTTGTGCTATTTGAAGCAGCAATTTTCGAAACTAAATCAAAAGTGGATTTATCTAATTTGGTTTTTTGTAATTCTTTGTTTTCGGCAATGGATTTATCTTTATAATTTACCTGCATTTTATTTTCCTGATTATTAATTAATCGAGTCAATAAATAATTTAGATGTTCGCTTGAAGGATCTAATTCGAAAATTTTAGCAATTGCCGTTTCTTCATCTTTATAATAGCCATGAATAGCCCAAAGTGCCGCTTTCTCGGGATTATTTTTCGCTAATGCTAAAGATTGATTCCAATCGGCTTCATCCTGCGGGCGAAAACTATATGCTGCCACAACACGCATTTCCGGACATTTATCAAAAACCTGGCTGTACAAATAATTAGAAGTGGAATAGTTTTTTTGCTTATGATGAATCCCGGCCAAATAACTAACTGCTCTATAATACAAAGTGTTTTTAGGAACCGCAGCCGCTGTCTTATTAAAAAAATCGATGGCTTTTTGCTTATCATCACTATAAAAATAGGCTTTGATGGTTTGAAACCAATACCTGTTTTTTAGAAACACATCTTTTGTTTTATTGTATTTATTTTCAATCTCATTAATTATTTCCAAGTTAGCAAAACTCTTGTAAACAACAGGATCATAACTCCAACTATTTTTCACAACAGAAACATCTTCAACATGCTGAGCCAAGTACAAAAAGTTTATAAACTCTTTAGTCTTTGCATCTTTCAAATCTATTTTTGAAGCAAAACCTATAGAAGATTCATTTTTATTCTTGGTCTTAAAAAAGAAATACAATTCCTCAACCTTAATCTTTCTATTATTATCCAATAAAAAAGACTTAACCTCGTCAGGATTCATTTTGTCTTTTAAATACAATTGCCAGTCAGATACAATTTGATCGTTAAAACGCGAATTGTGTTCGTCATCAAAACCAATTTTATAAAAAACTTCTCCCGACAAAAACAACGGCGAATAAGATTTGTCTACAAAAATCTCTGGTGTGAAATTAGAATTGTAATACCAATCTTCAAACCAATCGCCACCACCACAAGCATAAATCACACTGTAAGTAAACAATAATACAGTACTAGAAACAAGAAACAACTTGTTCAAAAATAGTTTTTTCATAATTTTTTATATTGAATTCGTCTAAGTCGTAAAAAATAATTTCTTTAGGTTGTACTGCCGAATTTTCGCTTAAATCTTCCGCCATTTCCTTTAAATCCTTCTTCGAAATGGCTTCAATTTTTAATTCATCTCCTTTTTTATAAAAAGTTCCATTTCGATAATTAGGAGTATTGACAACAAAATTTGTTTCATCTTTTAACGTAAAATTTTTATCTTTTTGCAAATCTAAAACACTCATTTTACTTCGCAATCCTATTACTTTATTATTTCGAATATGAATTCCCCAGGAATAAATAGGCAAAGCAAAATTTAGAGCCAACGGATATTTTTTCAAACTTTTAATATAACGTTCGGCAATGCTTCTGTCGTATATTGAATTTGGAGAATTCACAGCAATATTTCCCATATTGTAATACATCAAAACTCCTGAATCTACATTAGGAATAGCGGTTTTTTCGAAATATTTAATTTGGTGTAAACGAATGGTAGCCGATAATTTTTTATCCGACATTTGCTTGAAAGATTCCATAAATTGCAAATAATTATCCTTGCTGTTCAAGGTCCAATCGCAATCAATTTGAATTTCTTTGCACGAAAATCCGTTTTTAGTATTTATTAGATTTACAAAATCGAAAGTTTGTTTTGCTAATTTTTCAACATCCAAATTAGACTTCAACATCACTTTATTTTTGATAAAAACTACTGGAACAATTTCCTTTATATTTGGTTTTTCGAGAAAATGAATCGGACTTACTGGAAAAGCTTCCTCTGTTTTTGGATGTAAATCAATATCAAAATACCGAATGTAAATTTTCTGAACCGCATTATCTTCTACTGTTTCTTTTTCTAATTTCGACAAAGAAAAATTAGTTTTCCAATAATAGAAAGAAACAACAGGATGCTCTTTTCGACTACACGAAACAGTAAACAAAAACAACATCAGATAAAGAAAATATTTTTTCAAAAAAGAAGAATTAAAATAAGTCCAACAAATGTAAGAAATTCAATCAAACTAACTAGAGTAAATTCAAATTGGATTCCCAATAATTCGCTAAAAAATTTCGCTTAGCGAAAATATAATCGTTATTTTGTGCAATTAAATTTTCATTATAATCATGTTGAAAAACACCTCAAAATACATTTTATTTTTATTCGCAGTTTTAATTTTTAGTTGTGCCAAAAGAGGTAGTATTACTGGCGGACTAAAAGACACCATTGCTCCAAGTTTAAGAACAAGCTTTCCTGAGAATTTCAACACTAATTTCAAAGACAAACAAATCAAATTGGAATTTGACGAAATTGTAATTCTAAAAAACATTCGAAAACAATTAGTGATTTCGCCACCAATGAAAAATGACCCGCTCATTATTCCTACCACTGCCAGCAAAATCATTACTATAAAAATGATAGATACTCTAAAACCCAACACAACCTACAGTTTTAATTTTGGACAAAGTATAACTGATAATAATGAAGGTAATCCATTAAATCAGTTTAAATACGTGTTTTCAACTGGAGATTATATTGACTCTTTAGCTATTGGTGGAAAAGTAAAATATGCTTACGAAAAAGAACCAGAATCGTTTATTTCGGTAATGCTTTATGAAGTGAATGATGCATATAATGATTCTATTATTTACAATGATCCTCCAAGATATATTACTAACACTTTGGACAGTTTAAAAACCTTTAGCCTGGAAAATCTTAAAGCAGGAAAATATAAATTAATTGCTATAAAAGATCTTAACAGCAACAATAAGTTTGATCCTAAAACCGAGAAAATAGGTTTCATTAAAGACTTTATCACAATCCCAAACGACACTTTATACGAAATAGAATTATTCCAGGAAAATATTCCTTTTAAAGCTTTTAAACCAACTCAAGAGACAGGGAACAGATTATTGATGGGCTACGAAGGAAAAATAGCAGACACGAATTCTATACCTAAAATCACACTTAAACACAACAACGATATACTACCTAACATTGTGACTAAAATGCCTAAAAAAGATTCGCTCCAAATTTGGTACAAACCCATAAAAACCGATTCTTTAAACGTAGAAGTTACTCAAAATAATTACAATAAAAGCTTTGTTTTAAAAACAAGAAGTAACAAAAAAGACAGTCTAAATATCAGCCCGATAAGTCCTGTTAGCTTTAAAGATCTTTTTGGTTTAGAATCCTCAACACCCTTAGTTAAATTTGATGAGTCAAAAATAAAATTAATGAATGCTGATTCTACTGATGTAAAATTCACTACAAAGTATGATGTGTTTACTCAAAAATTGTTTCTTGATTTCAAAAAAGAAGTTGCTGAAAAATATACGATTGATATCCTTCCAGGTGCAATAACGGATTTTTACGATCAAACAAATGACACACTAAATTACCAAATAAGCACCAAGGAACTAGAAAACTACGGGAATTTGAAAGTGAAATTAGAAAATGTAAAATCTTTTCCAGTTATTATCGAATTGCTAAAATCCACAGGAGATGTAGTTGTTAGCGAATATATCGAATCAGATACTGTGATTAATTTCAATCTTCTGGATCCAACCCAATTCACTCTTCGAGCCATTTACGACACCAACAAAAACAAGAGATTTGATCCCGGAAGTTTTTTAGAAAACAAATATGCTGAAGAAGTCATTTATTTTTCTGGAGAAATCGATGTTAGAGCTAACTGGGATGTGGAACAACCTTTTGACTTAAGCATTCCCTACACGCCTCCCATCAAAAAAGACGACAAAAACAAGAAGAAAACACGATAACATTAAAGTAACTCAAACGAATCTTTATCGTTTAAAAAACCCATTTTATTTCTTGTAACAAGCATTTTTTCGCGGTCTAAAGCGACTAAAAACACATTTTCATATTCATTAGGTCCCAATAAATATTCGCCTAAACAGTCTATTACCTGGCTGTGTCCAGAATATAGATGTTCATTGCCATCAACACCTATTCTATTTACAGCTGCAACATAACTCATGTTTTCGATAGCTCGCGCTTTAAGTAGTGCGTCCCAAGCATTGATTCTTTTATCAGGCCAACTCGCCACATACAGTAACAAATCGTAATTTTCAGTATTTCTGGAAAAAACCGGAAAACGCAAATCATAACAAACCATGGGGCAAATTTTCCAATCTAAATAATCTACAATTAATTTCTGGTTGCCTGCTGTATAGACCTTTTCTTCGCCAGCCAGCGTAAACAAATGCCTTTTATCATAAAACTGAATTTCACCCGAAGGAAAAACAAAAAGCATTCTGTTATAAAAATTACCCAATTCTTCAATAACCAAGCTTCCAGTTATAGCTGTTTTTTGGGCTTTCGCCAAAGATTGCATCCACAACACCGTTTCGCCCTGCATAGTTTCAGCAACAGCGCCAGGATTCATTGTAAAGCCTGTAGAAAACATTTCAGGAAGAATAACTAAATCTACTTTTTCAGTAATAACATTTATTTTTTCTTCGAAATAGTTTCTATTCGCTTTTGGGTTTTCCCAAAATAAAGAGGATTGAATTAGTGCGATTTTCATTTTATAAAAGTACAAAAAAGAAATATTGTCAATATCGTTTTAGTTATTATCTATTTCAATAATAGCCTTATGCTTATTACGATTCACAGGAATCCTTCTATTTCGTATCATTTTTATAATAAGAAATAGACTTAAAAAAATAAAATAAATCCCCCAAGAATACATAGCTCCTTTTGAGTTGGAAATAAAACGAGAGCACAAAACATTCAACAATTGAGGTGACATAACAATAATTAAAAAAAATATTGTTCCTCTTTTATTATTATTAATATCTTTTTCCTCAATAAGATGATCTGATTGCAAACAATTCATTACAGCATCAATCTGATTTTTTTCAAGCACCAATCCTTTTCCTTTGACTCGACCCGATTCTACAAAATATATCTCTACTATATTATTTTGAAAAAATTTTCTAAATTTTATCTTAGTAATGGTATTAATATTAATTAAAGGTGTACCTGAACTAAAAAACATAGTATGAATAGCCATAATTAAGAAAGCAAAACCAAATGATCCCGAATATAAAACTAAGTCCATTCTTTGCATATTATAGAAAACAATAGCAAAAATGGCACTTATGGGTATTATAATAAAAAACACCATTAATGTTTTAAAAACATAAGTGACTGATTTTCTATAATCATCAACTAAGTTAATTTCGGGAGTTTTGCTAAAAACAAGTTTATCCTTAAAAAAATGAATGTATTCGTGTTTTGTTTTTAGAACTATTTTAGGCACTTCTTTTTCAGATGTAAAACCTAACAATTCATCTGGAACAACTTCTAAAACAGCTGCTATTCTTTTTAATGTTTCACCCGTAGGTATTGTTTCGCCGTTTTCAACTCTTTGAACCGTTCGCAATGATAAGCCAGCACTTTTAGCTAATTCATCTTGTGATAAAGCTTTTCTTTTTCTTAACTCTTTTACTCCTTGAGCCAAATTTTGGTTTTCCATAAATCGATTGAATAATGCTCCAAAAATAAGCGAAATCTAGTATAATAAATGGAATTCTATTATGTCATCTTTACGTCATTTTGATTTATACAGGGATTCGGGTGAGGGATAGCAGTGAAAATCCTTTTATGTAACGCAGTGGAATAAAAGATTGTAACGAATAGCCCGACCGTAGGGCACCCCCAAAATAAAAAGCGCATTCAAATCAATGAATGCGCTTTTGTAAAATATATTGAAAAAATATTATCCTTTCAAACTTGCTGACATGTACTCTCTGTTCATACGAGCAATGTTTTCTAGAGAAATTCCTTTTGGACATTCTACTTCACAAGCTCCAGTGTTTGTACAGTTACCAAAACCTTCGTCATCCATCTGGCTTACCATATTCAATACACGATCAACTGCTTCTACCTGACCTTGTGGCAATAGAGCAAATTGAGAAACTTTTGCAGCAACAAATAACATAGCCGAAGAGTTTTTACAAGTAGCTACACAAGCTCCACATCCAATACAAGTTGCAGCATCAAAAGCAGCATCAGCATCTTGTTTGTTTACTGGAATTGTATTTGCATCGATAGTGTTTCCTGAAGTGTTTACCGAGATAAATCCTCCTGCGTGTTGGATTCTGTCAAAAGAACTTCTGTCAACAACTAAATCTTTTACTACAGGGAAAGCAGCTGCACGGAATGGCTCGATAGTGATAGTATCACCATCTTTAAACATACGCATGTGCAATTGACAAGTAGTTACTCCTCTGTCTGGTCCGTGAGCTTCTCCATTGATGAATAAAGAACACATTCCGCAAATTCCTTCGCGACAATCGTGGTCAAAAGCTACTGGTTCTTCACCAGCATTGATTTGTTGTTCGTTGAATACGTCAAGCATTTCAAGGAATGACATATCAGGTTCAATTCCGTCAATTTTGTAATCGACCATTGCTCCTTTATCTTGGGCGTTTTTTTGACGCCATATTTTTAATGTAAGTTTCATACTGTTTTAGTTTGAAAGTCATAAAGTCGAATGTCTAAAGCCTGCAACTTTGGACTAGGGACTTTGGACTAATTACTATTTATAACTTCTTTGAACTAGTTTAATGTTTTCGTAATTCAGTGGTTCTTTGTGTAACACTGCATCACTTGGTTTTCCTTTGTATTCCCAAGCTGCAACGTATGCAAAGTTCTCGTCATCACGAAGTGCTTCTCCCTCTTCTGTTTGGTACTCCTCACGGAAGTGACCTCCACAAGATTCATTACGGTGTAAAGCATCTTTAGCAAACAATTCTCCTAATTCTAAGAAATCGGCAACACGAATTGCTTTTTCTAATTCTTGGTTGAATCCTTTGTCAGTCCCAGGTACTCTTACATCTTTATAAAACTCTTCACGTAAAGCAGCAATTTCAACAATAGCTTCGTTTAATCCTTTTTCGTTACGAGCCATACCTACTTTATCCCACATAATTTTACCTAATTTTTTGTGGAAGTGGTCTACTGAATGCGTTCCTTTATTATTCATAAATTTAGCAATCAATTCTTTTACACTTTTTTCAGCTTCTTCAAACTCAGGTCTATCAGTAGAAATTTCTCCCATTTTGATATCCGGAGCTAAATAATCTCCAATAGTGTAAGGCAATACGAAATACCCATCAGCCAAACCTTGCATTAAAGCAGAAGCTCCAAGTCTGTTTGCACCGTGGTCTGAGAAGTTAGATTCTCCAATAGAGAAACAACCCGGAATTGTAGTCATCAAATTATAATCAACCCAAGTTCCACCCATAGTGTAGTGAACCGCTGGGTAAATCATCATTGGTGAAGTATAAGGATCCTCATCTACAATTTTATAATACATTTGGAACAAGTTCCCGTATTTACTTTTTACAATTTCAGTACCTAATTTAGTTACTAATTTAGTATCATTAGCATCTAAACCTTTTACATAAGCTGCTTCAGTACCGTAACGTTGAATTGCCGCAGCAAAATCCAGGTAAACTGCTTCTCCTGTTTTGTTAACACCAAAACCAGCATCACATCTTTCTTTAGCAGCACGAGAAGCTACGTCACGTGGTACCAAGTTACCAAAAGCTGGATATCTTCTTTCTAAGAAATAATCTCTATCTGCTTCAGCTAAATCAGTTGCTTTTTTCTTTCCTTCACGAATAGCTTTCGCATCTTCTAATTTTGCAGGAACCCAGATACGTCCGTCATTACGAAGAGACTCAGACATCAAAGTTAATTTTGACTGATGATCTCCAGAAACTGGAATACATGTTGGGTGAATTTGAGTATAACAAGGGTTTGCGAAGAAAGCTCCTTTTTTGTGGATTTTCCAAGCCGCAGTAGCATTCGATCCCATTGCATTAGTTGATAAGAAGAAAACGTTTCCGTAACCTCCAGAACCTATAACAACTGCATGAGCTGAATGTCTTTCAATCTCACCAGTAATCAAGTTACGGGCGATAATACCTCTTGCTTTTCCGTCAATCACTACTAATTCTAGCATTTCGTGACGGTTGTACATTTTAATTTTCCCACGACCAATTTGACGGTTCATTGCAGAATAAGCTCCTAACAATAACTGTTGTCCTGTTTGCCCTTGCGCATAAAATGTACGAGAAACTAAAGTTCCTCCAAATGAACGGTTGTCCAATAATCCACCATATTCACGAGCCAATGGCACCCCTTGAGCCACACACTGGTCAATAATATTAGCAGAAACTTCAGCTAAACGGTGTACGTTTGCCTCACGAGCGCGGTAATCTCCACCTTTTACAGTATCATAAAACAATCTGTAAACTGAGTCACCGTCTCCTTTATAATTTTTTGCTGCATTGATTCCCCCTTGTGCTGCAATAGAGTGCGCACGACGTGGTGAATCCTGAAAACAAAATGCTTTTACGTTATATCCTAATTCTGCTAAAGTAGCAGCTGCAGAACCTCCAGCTAATCCTGTTCCAACAACAATAATATCTAAATTACGTTTGTTAGCAGGGTTTACTAAATTAATATGATCTTTATAATTTGTCCATTTGTCCGCAATTGGACCATTTGGAATTTTTGAATCTAATGCCATTATAATTGAATATTAATGATTGAAATGATGAAATAATGCAATAAATACGAATCCTAAAGGAATAATAATTGCGAAAGCCAATCCGAAACCTCTCAATCCTTTTGTATATTTATTGTTCTGTCCTACTGATTGGAAAGAAGAACTAAATCCGTGTTGTAAGTGTAAAGACAACAATACAAACGACAAGCTGTATAAACCAGTACGAACTGGACTTACAAATTTCTCAGTTAATTCATGAAAATAACGAGTCTCGTCAGCAGGATTGCATTCTACATATTTGTATACTATTTCCGGAACCCAGAAATCATAAAAATGCAATGCTAAAAATGCCAAAATTACAGAACCTGAAATGATCATGTTACGTGAAGCCCAACTTGCATTAGCAGCTCCGTTGTAACTAGCATATCCTACTGGTCTTGCTTTTTTGTTTTGAATATCCAAAACAAATCCCATGATAAAGTGAAAAACAACCCCTATAATAAGAATAGGTTGCATAACAAACTGAATCAATGGATTAGTTCCCATAAAATGAGAAATCGAATTAAAAACATCAGCACTAAACACTGAAGTCATATTAATAAAAAAATGCTGCGCTAGAAACAACATCAAAAAAAGTCCTGAAAGTGCCATAGCTACTTTTTTTGCTATTGACGATTTCAATAATCCAGATTTTGCCATAATATTTTAGAATATAATTTAAAAAGTACACAAAAATAAAGTAATTAGTAACGAACTACAACCTTTTCGTTCTTATTTAGAAGCATTATAAAGTTTTAATAAAAAAGACTCAAAAAAACACATCAAAAACAACATAAAAAACTAACTATCAATACATTGATAAAAAATAAACTAAAAAAACCAACAAAATTAACCAAAAAAACAAATCAACAATAATCATTCAAAAGCCTAAAAAATATACATTTAATAATTTTTAGAATAAAATGCTTTTAAATCAGCAAAAAACACAAAAACACACAATTTTGTGTAGTTAAAAAAACAGCAATTCAAAAGGGGCATTTATCTTTGTAAATTCTAAAAAAATGAAAATGAAAACAGGAATTGATGCAATATCATTTGACGTAGCGAAATTACATTTACCCATAAAAACTTTGGCGGAAGTCAGAAATATAGAACCCGAAAAACTAGAAAAAGGTCTAGGATTAATCCAAATGACTTTGCCAGATGCACATCAGGACAGTGTGGTTTTTGCTGCAAATGCTTTGACTAAATTAATTCAAAATAACCAAATTAATTTAAAAGAAATTGCACGTATTTATGTGGGAACCGAAAGCGGCATTGACAATGCAAAACCTATTGGTTCCTTTCTAGTTGATTTGATGGAACAGAAATTTGGCGAAAACACTTTAGGAGAATGCGATGTTGTCGATTTTACTTTTGCCTGCATTGGCGGAGTTGATGCTATGCAAAATTGCCTTGATTTCATTCGATTGAATCCAGACAAAAAAGCAATTGTTGTAACTACTGATATTGCCAAATACGATTTGAATTCGACTGGCGAATACACTCAAGGCGCAGGAGCAACAGCGATGTTAATCACTTCGAATCCAAGAATTATTACTTTCGAAAATAATTGGGCAACTAATACCAAAGGTGTTTTTGATTTTTTCAAACCGCATAGAACCCTTTCAAAAGAAGCCATAACTGGAAACACCAACAACGAATCCTGGTTTGATAATTTAGAAGCTGAAATTGAAATTCACAAAGACCAACCTGTTTTTGACGGGCAATATTCGAATCAATGTTATATGGACAGAACCAGAAATGCCTATTTCTCGTTTAAAAAGTTAAAAGAAGCTTCAAATACTTTATATCAAACCTGGAACAGCATCATCATGCACTTACCGTATTCGTTTCAAGGTCGCAGAATGTTATCTGAAATTTATGCTTTAGATGCCGAAAATACCATTATTTCTGGTGAAGAAAATGCTGCTGAATACCAAACTAAATTAAAAGAAACCAGCAAAACTCCAGAATATAAAAACTTCGTAGAAGAAAAATTAATGCCTGCCGAATTAGCTTCATCACTAATTGGAAATTTATATACAGGTTCTATTTTTATGGGATTCTTTTCGACTCTGGCGTATTTTTATGATTCAGAAAAAGAAATTGCAGGCAACACTTTTGGATTTCTTGCTTACGGAAGTGGTTCGAAATCAAAAGTATTCGAAGGAATTATTCAGGACGAATGGAAAGTGGCTTTAGCCAACGTAACTCTTTTTGAAACCTTAGCTAAAAGTTTTGAAATTGACTTTGAAACTTACGAAAAACTGCATAAAAAAGAACAAAAACAAAGCATTCAATCACCAAAAAACGAATGGATTTTAGACCGAATTGAAAACCAAAATCCAAATCTTATTGGTGCTCGTTATTACAAATGGATTGATTAAGTTTGTATAAATAAAACTCCAGAAAATGAAATACCATCAGATTGATAGCCATTTATTTATAAAAAATCGCAGCAAATTTACAGCTCAAATGAAGCCTAAAAGTGTAGCTGTTTTTAATTCTAACGATATTTATCCCGTTAGTGCCGACAGTACTTTGCCTTTTGCACAACATCGTGATATTTTTTATTTAAGCGGAATCGATCAGGAAGAAAGTATTTTACTTCTTTTTCCTAATGCGCCTTATGAACATCAAAAAGAAATTTTATTCCTAAAAGAAACCAGCGAATTAATCGCTATTTGGGAAGGTGCTAAATTAACTAAAGAAGATGCTTTTGCTGTTTCGGGAATCAAAACGGTACATTGGTTGCAAGATTTCGAAAAAGTATTGGCCGAATTAATGACCTATTCTGAAACCATTTACATTAATACGAATGAACATTATCGCGCTACAATTGAAACCGAAACCCGCGAAGCTCGTTTTGTAAAATGGTGGAAAGAAAAATATCCCGCGCATGCTGTTGCCAAGAGCAATCCTATTTTGCAACGCCTCCGTTCCGTAAAAGAAATCGAAGAAATTGATTTGATTCAGCATGCTTGCAACATTACCGAAAAAGGTTTTAGACGCATTCTCGAGTTTGTAAAACCCAATGTAATGGAATACGAAATCGAAGCTGAATTCATTCACGAATTCATTCGCAATCGCTCCAAAGGTTTTGCTTATACTCCTATTATTGCTTCAGGAAACAATGCGAATGTGTTGCATTATATTGAAAATAATAAAGAATGCAAAGCAGGCGATTTGATTTTGCTCGATGTTGCTGCTGAATATGCTAATTATTCCAGTGACTTAACCCGAACGATTCCCGTTTCTGGTCGTTATTCCGAAAGACAAAAAGCTGTTTATAATGCTGTTTTAAAAGTAAAAAACGAAGCGACTAAAATGCTAACTCCAGGAACGCTCTGGAAAGAATATCAGGCTGAAGTTGGCAAAATCATGTCTTCAGAACTATTAGGTTTGGGACTTTTAGATAAAGCCGATGTGCAGAATGAAAATCCAGAATGGCCAGCTTACAAAAAATATTTCATGCACGGCACTTCGCACCACATGGGATTGGACACTCATGATTACGGACTTTTAACAGAACCGATGCAGGCCAATATGGTTTTTACTGTAGAACCGGGAATCTACATTCCGGAAGAAGGTTTCGGAATTCGCCTAGAAGATAATGTTGTCATTCAACCTACAGGCGAGCCTTTTAATTTGATGAAAAATATTCCAATTGAAATTGAGGAAATTGAGAGTTTGATGAGTTCTTGATTTAGAGAATAAGAAACAAGAAGAAAGAACAAAGACGGTTTACAAAAGTAAGCCGCCTTTTATTTTTCTACATCTAAAAAAAGAAACTTATGATTCATCTTTAGTGCTACGAACTAAACTTATACCAGACATAAAAAATACAATTCCAAGTATTCCATAAACAATTAATGCTTTTACATCTCTAGTTTCGCCAGACGTCCCGGTAAACAATACAGCTGTATAAATTAAACCTACAATACCTAAAATTGTAAGTAATCCTCCGAAAAATCTTTTAAGATTCATGATATTTAGTTTTAATATTTCTAATCAAATTTACTATCATATATTTTTAAAACATTATACAATTGCCTGAAATAATTACATCATTTACAGCAAATTAACCAATAAAAAAATCCCTTAACAATTACATCGTTAAGGGATTTTCAACTTTATTACTTGGTTTTTATTATCCAATTTTTGCAATTTGCACATCTAATGCAAATTTTCCAGCAGCTTCATTTTCATTGATTAATTCGAAAAGTTCTAAAGCTCTACGAGCATTTTTCTCTTCTTCTCTTTGCTCTGAAACATACCACATCATAAAATCTTCTGTAGCATAATCATTTTCTGCTCTACATTTTGCAATTACCTTATTTACTGCTTTAGTTACAGCAATTTCGTTTTGCAAAGCAATTTCAAAAACTTCTCTAAAAGAAGCAAATTCTTGTTGTACTTCAGGAACAGATGGAGTAATAGCAATTCCTCCCATATCTGTGATATATTTAAACACTTTTAAAAAATGCTCACGCTCTTCTTCGGCTTGTTTGTATAAATATTCAGCTGTATTAACAAAACCATTTCTATCTAACCAAGCTGCCATTGCTAAATATTTGTTAGAAGCATCGCTTTCAATTTTAGCTTGTAAGTTTAATATCTGTTCAATTCCTTCTGTTAATGAAGTATTGGTTCTTAGTAAATCTTTCATGACATTTAAATTTTATACTGCTAAATTATAAAATTAAAAGCAATCAGGCTATATCACTGAGAAATTTGTATTAATTCTAAGTAAAGCTAGACTAAATTTATAGTTAAAACATCGCAAAGCATCGAATGTAAACTCAGGGTAAATTTTGTTCCGTTTAATAGTTCTCTAAGTTGAACTATTTCGCAAATATTAAGGTTGCGAGAGAAGTTTCTTTTGGTAGTTTCAATCAATTGTGCGTCCGATTGATCGGATAGATCATAAAGCATATTCAAAATATCAACACTATTTACTTTTCTTTGAAAAATCAAAAAATCTTGAATTTTATAAGTCGAAATAGTATCTGCAAAATTAATAATGATGCTGTTAGTTACATCACATTGGTAACTATAGCCCTTTTCAGTTTCGAATAAAACGTTACTTGTCAAATCACTCACTTGATTCATAATGGTAAAATAATATGCTGCAAATTTAAATAATTTAAATTGATTTTTCACGTAATTAAGACTTATTTAAAATAACAACTTTCCGTTTTAGCGTTAAATTTTGAGTTTTTTGATTCTTTTTAGAAGAAAATGGTACTTATAAAATTCGTTCTCATAAAAACATTCAAAAGAAATCATAACTTTTGCAATGCTTTAGATAAAGCCTTATTTTTGCATAAATACAACCTTCCACTTGAAACAAATTCAATTCAAAAACACTAACATTTCTTATACCGATTCTGGAAAAGGAACGGCTATTGTGCTATTACACGGCTTTTTAGAAAACCAAACCATGTGGAATGCTTTTGTTCCTGAATTTTCTAAAAAATACCGTATTATCACCATCGATTTATTAGGTCATGGCAATACCGAATGTATGGGATATGTACATTCCATGGAAGACAATGCCGATGTAGTTCACGCCGTTTTAGCGGAATTGCGTATTCGAAAAGCTATTTTTGTTGGACATTCCATGGGCGGTTATGTGGCTTTGGCTTTCGCCGAAATGTATCCGGATTACATTAAAGGACTGGTTTTGTTGAATTCCACTTCCAGAGCCGACAGCAATGAACGAAAAGCAAATCGAGATCGAGCCATTAAAGCCGTAAAACAATCTTTCGCTAATTTTATTTCACTTTCTATCGCCAATTTATTTAGCGAAGAAAACCGCGAACGATTAAAAGACGATACCGAATTCGTAAAAAAAGAAGCTTTAAAAACACCGCTTCAAGGCATAGTCGCTTCACTGGAAGGAATGAAAATAAGAATGGACAGAGAAGTGTTATTGCATTTAACTCAATATCCAAAAATGCTGATTCTAGGAGAAAAAGACCCCGTTTTGCCTTATGAAGAAACCAAAGAACAAATTGAAGAAACAGCCGTTCAATTAGTCACTTTTCCTGACGGACACATGAGTTCTATTGAAAACCGAATTGAACTAACTAAGGTTTTATTGGATTTTTTTAAGAAGATTTAAATCATTCCTAATTTCAAATAACCTCTAGTCACTAATTCACTTTTATCTTTTAAGTGATGCATTTTACCTTCTTGCATCAGTGCCAATTTAGTGGAAATTTTTATCACATTTTCATAATTGTGATCGGTAATAATAATTCCTCTTGATTGAGAATTTTCAATTATTAGTGTATTAACCTTTTCAATCATAATTGGAGACAATCCATTGTATGGTTCATCAAGCAAAACAAATTTTGTTTCTTTATTGAGAATTAATTTAATCTCTAAATACCGTAATTGCCCACTTGAAAGATGCTTAATTTTTTTGTTTCGAATCATTTGAATCATTTCATCTTCATAGAATGCCTTCCATTTATCTTTTGTTATTGATAATCGAATTGCCTTTTCTACAGAAAACAAATTTGGAATAAAATTATCCTGAGGCAAATAGCTAATTTCATTTAATAAATCTTCCGTTTTTGATTTAGAAGAACCATCAATTCGAACAAATTTAAAATCAGCAGCTAAGATCCCAAAAAGTATTTTTAGAAAGGTAGATTTTCCAGAACCGTTTCTTCCTAAAATTCCAATAATATCAGTCGTTTCACATTTCAAATATAAATCTGAAATTATATTTTTCCCTTGATATTGCTTTTGAATACTATCAACTTCTAATACATTTTTAACCATGTAAATACATTATTTGATTAAAAATCCAAATGATCAACACTGAAAAGACAACATTCATCAAAAAACTAATACTCAATAATTTGAGTTTTGAAATTCCATTGTTGTAATAAAACAGATATTCTTTTTTAGAATTCACTTCTTTCATCAAAATACTTATCCAAAATCCAAAACCAACCAGTATAATTTTAAAGATTTCAAAACCACCAAAGACCAATCCCAAAAGGCTTACCGATAAGGTTATTAAGAAAGTACTTTTGTAGAATTCAAAAATATTTGCTGATGTTCTAAAAAAACCATCCATTATATTTTCTCTTCAAATGATTGCTCTGGATCTAGAATTTCTTTCAACAAAACCACAATTTGTTCCAGATAATGAGTCATTATTTCTGGATTAATAATTTGCTGAACGTCTTTGTCTTCTTTAAATTGAAATGGTAAAAATCCTGATTTTAGATTTTTAAACGAAATGATTCCAGCTTCTATAGACTTTCCGTTAGTTTCGAGCTCATACATAAACGCATAAGCTAAAACCTGAATAATTTTGTCGTTTTTAAGTTCCTGAGTCAATCCGTTCCAGGTTTTAAGACCAACACTTGCTTTTTCGACTTTTCCTGTCTTATAATCTATGATTCGGATGATTCCGTTGCGTTCTTCAATTCGATCGACATTTCCTTTTATCAATACTGGAAAAGGTAAATCAGGATGATGCAGTGTTCTTCCAAAAGTTTGCTCCAAAGCGATAATTTTAATCGCATCTCCAGCCTTAATACATTCTAATTCCACTTTCAGAAAATTAAAAACATTTCTTTTAGCCACTTCAAAAGCCAAAAGATTTCGTCCTTTTTTGATTTCGCCTTCTTTGTAGACAATTTTAAATTGCTTTAAAACCTCAGCATCAATCAATTTAAAACAATTATCAATATCTAATTCTGAGATAAATTTCCCAATAAACGGTTCATATAAGGTTTTTAAAGTTTCGTGAATAATAGTTCCCAAAGTATTCAAAGCGATGTTCTCTTCTACTTCTTCTACTTCTCTTATTCGCAATATTTTTTGGAAATAAAACTGAATTGGATTTCGAATATAACTTGTCAAAGCCGAAGGAGAAAATCCTTCTTCAGCAATTTTTTTTAAACGCTCCATTACCGCTGGCGATTTTTCTATCACCATTGGTTTATATGCAGTTTCTGGCAAAACGGCATTGTAAATTTCGTGCGATAAATTATGATTGCGTTGTTTTTCTACTTCAAGCTGGGTAATAAATCGGCTTTTTTCACCCGCATCAAGTCCTTCACTTTCGGTATTATATAACAAATAAATATTCTTAGCACGTTGCAACAAATGATAAAAGTGATAAGTATAAATAGCATCTTTTTCTTTGAATGTTGGCAGACCCAATTCTCGTTTCACATCATAAGGAATAAAAGAATTTTGCGATTTTCCTGCTGGAAATTTCCCTTCGTTCATTGAAGTCACAATTACCGTATCAAAATCCAAAACACGACTTTCCAAGACTCCCATAATTTGCAAACCATTCAGTGGTTCACCTTCAAAAGAAACCTCAGCCAAATCAATTACTTGTTTGTAAATAGCGTGTAAAGTTTCAATTTTATCAATGTGCGTGTGCTGCGAATAATAATTGATTAATTTATTGATTACTTTAAAAATGGCAAAAACAAAGGCTTTTGTAATCTTTTCTTCTTCATTATCATTGCTCAAATTTTCTTTTATAATCAACAACAATCTTGAAACAGTTTGTAAAACTGCAATCGAACCTTGTTCCCATTTTTCGAAAAGCAATAAAAATAAACCACTCGGAGATTGATTCAGTTCTACCAATCTTTGATAACTGATAAAAGTATAATTGTTTTTATTGATACTATTAACCAAATCTCTGGAATGAGCATAAGGTTCCACCAAAGGATGGGTCAAAATATCCAAAACATCTTTGTAATAAAACACATAACTGCTCGATTTTCTAGACAAAGCGTTAGTGTGCATTTTGAATAATTTGGCAATTAAAATTTGAGCGGGATTATTTTTACTCGAATAACCCATCGTAATATTCAAAGCACCCACTGTTGATGGCAAAGAATATAAAAGCGGAACTAATAGATTTTCTTCTCCAAGAACCACCGCCACTTTATCGAGAGTTGTGGTTGGGTTTTCGTCTATAATTTTTTCGATAATACTTCCTGAAATTTTGGCTTGACCAATACTTTTTGGAGTACCAATAATTTGAATGTTTTTTGACTGCGAAAAATCATCTACAATCCATTCAAAAGGATTAGACTTATAGTGTTTCCAATTATCTTTAAATCGACGCAGGAATAAGCCCGCATCATGATAAGGATCATTTAAAAAAGTTTTGTCGGCATCCCAATAAATTTTGGCCTGAGCATTCGAAATCAAATGTTGAATGATTTTTTCTTCGGAAGCATTCAACGCATTAAATCCCGCAAAAACATATTGCTTATTGGTAATTGAATTCGAAAAATGATTTAGATTCTCTACTGCTTCACGATAAATTAATCCTTGATATCCAATTCCTTTTTGCAGTAAATGTGCGTATAAAGATTGATAATAAAGCGGAAGTAATTTCCAAAAATCAATATATTTTTCAAGCAATGGCGTTTTATTCTCTACTTCAATTCCCCATTTTTTTATGTCTTCAATGTCTTTTAAGTAAGACAAGACATGTGTGGGATCTAATAAATAGCGATCAATCTCATTAAAGTCTTGTAAAAGTGTTTTTGCCCAATTGGCAAACAACTCAAAAGATTGCTGATTGGCTTTCTCTGTTATTGATAAATAAACTTCATAGAATTCAAACAATAATTCGATTGGATCAACAGTACGAATTCCAGCAATATCCTGAATAAAATCTTCAATACTAATAATTTCAGGAGCAAGAATGTTATTTGAAACCTGCTTTTTCAGCGCTTCAATCAAAAAAATCTTGGCTCTTTTATTAGGTAGAACTACTATTATATCAGTTAGTTTATCTGAATATTTTTCAATTAAAATCTGGGCTATTTTATCTAGAAAGCTACTGTTTGTCATACTATAAAAATAAAAAAACGCCCCGATAAATCGAGGCGTTTTTAATATTTATTTTAGAAAGAAATTATTTGATTAATTTCACTTCAGTTCTTCTGTTTAATGCTTTACCTGCAGCAGTTTTATTAGTTGCAACTGGCATAGTTTCACCATATCCTACTGATTTAATTTTGCTAGGAGAAATTCCTCTTTCAAGTAATGCTTCTTTAACTACATTAGCTCTAGCCTCAGAAAGTTTTTGGTTGAATGCATCAGAACCATCACTATCAGTATGTCCTTCGATTAAGAACTCAGAGTTAGCATAGTTTTTAAGAAGACCAGCCATTGCATCTAATCTCTTAGGAACATCAGCATTTTTGAATGTAGATTTTCCAGAGTTAAAGTAGATAAATCTAGCTTGAGATTTCAATTCGTCCATAACTTCTGGAGTTACTTCTGGACAACCTTTGTTACTAGCTGGACCAGCAACATCTGGACAAGCATCATCTTTATCAGCTACACCGTCTTTATCTCTATCTGGCCAAGGACAACCTGCATTTTCTTTTGGACCTGCAACATCTGGACATTTATCATCTTTGTCAGCTACACCATCACCGTCAGCATCTGGACAACCTTTTAAAGAAGCTAAACCAGCTACATTAGGACATTCGTCTTCAGCGTCAGTAACTCCATCACCGTCAGCATCTGGACAACCTTTTAGAGAAGCTAAACCAGCAACTTCTGGACAAGCATCTTCTGAATCAATGATTCCATCTCCATCAGTATCAGGACAACCATTAAATTCTTTTAAACCAGCCACTTCTGGACAAGCATCATCTTTATCGTATACTCCATCACCATCTGTATCTTTTCCACCAAATTTGAAAACAATACCAGCAGTGTGTTGAAAGTGAGAACGCACTAAATCAGTGCTTCCTTCAAATGCTTTTTTGTATGAAGTTCCAAGTGCCAAACCAACATTTTCAGTAAACCAAAAAGTTAAACCAGCTCCTGCATTTACAGTACCAAAACTACTATCTCCTAAGAAAGTATAACCTCCACCTAAGTGTAAGCTTGGATCAATTACTTTAGAATTAATTAATTCCATGAAACTGTATCTCACTTTTCCATCAATTCCGTAATACATTAAGTCACCAGGATTACTTACAAGCATTCCTCTAGAATCACTTCCTGGAGCTGTAGGATCAAAAGTAACTAATTTGTCAATTTTGTTAACTGAACCTTGAAGTCCAACAGAAAAACCACTTCCAACGTAACGAGATACACTTAAATAAGATATAGAAGGAAGAATGTTCCAGTTATTTTTCACATCAAATGGTTGAGAAAAATGTTGTTGGAACCAACCAACGTGCTCAGGACCCGCACTAGTTCTAGTGTCGACCGCATTTACTCCAAATTCAATCGCCCATGGATTGTTGATGTCTTGTGCGTGAGAACTTATTCCCATCACTATCATCACAGCAACAAAAAGTTTGTTAAGATGTTTCATACTTAATTTTTTTTAATTACATTTTAGTTAATTATTAACAAAAGTAACGCGTAATTTTTTAACTACAAAATAGAATGTTAAAAAAACATTTACATAATTCCCACCTTAAATCCATACAATTCATGTAAAATTTAAAAAGTAATTTTAAAAAACAGGTATAAAACCATTGTAAAATAAGAGATAATCATTACCCTTCTCTTAACAAATTTTAAAATCATACTACTAGCCATAGTATGCATTTCTTTTAAAAAAAGAATTAAATTCATTAAATCATATTATTTATCTGATTAAAAAATAAATCATATTTGAACCACTTGAACTTTTTTTCCTATATAAATCAATGATTTCTTCTGAACTTTGAACCCCATTGATTCAATTGCGTGTTGGTAACCTTCTAATTGTTTCTGATATTTTGCATTATGGACGCCCGTTTTATAATCTAGTAAAAACACATCTTTGTCTTTTGTAATCACCATTCTATCTGGTTTTATAGTCTTCCCTTCTTTCTGAATAATCGTTTGTTCATTCAAAACTTCATTTCCTTCAGCAAAAAACAATATTAATTCTTCATGATTAACGATATTATTAATTGTTTCCAGCACTAATTCTTTCTGAGCCAAATTAATCAAACCATTTTCAATAGCCTTTTCTACCGCTAAACCTACATCCATTTTTGTTTTTACAAAAGACAGAATTTCATGTATTATATTTCCATATTCGATAGATTCTTGTTGGTGCGTTCCCCACATGAGTGCTTCTCGCTGAGCAATTTTTATGTTTTTGGGGCTCAAAGTTTCGTTTACGCTATTGATAGGTTTTGACATATCAATATGCTTTGTTTCCGAAGATATTTTTATTTTATTTCCAAAACTATATTCCAGCGCATCCTCATTAAAAACACCTTTATCAATTAAGTAGTTAACAAAAAAAGCGGACATATCATTCTTTTTAACTTCTCCTTTACTAGTCAAATTCATATTGGAAATCACATACAATTGTTCTTCTGCACGAGTCAACGCTACATACAACACATTAATATTATCCAACAGTTCTTCTTGTTTTTTCTGATCGTATACTAATTTAGCTTCCTCTCCAAAACCTTCTACAGCGCTACTATTATCAATCAAAGCCTTTGGCATATCCAAACCTTCGGCATCAAGCCACAACTTATCTTTTGGTTTTTTACCATAATCTTCTTCAGCAAAAGGCATGATTACCACTGGAAACTCCAATCCTTTTGATTTATGAATGGTCATGATTCGAACGGCATTATTCCCTTCAGGAGACGGAATGCTATATTTTCCTCCACTTTTCTCCCAGAAATCTAAAAAATCAGCTGTTCCAGCCTGATTTCGCACATCTCTTTCTAAAACAATATCTAAGAAATATTGAACATACGCATTCCCCTCTCCTTTGGAGAGGGTTGGGGAGAGGAATTTAGAAACAATAATCTCTACCGCTTCATACAAAGATTTTTTTCGAATGTTTTGAAACGAAAGTGAAATATCAAAACTCATTAACCATTTTTCAAAATCGGCTTCTTGTTTTTGTTCCATTCCTTCGGCAATAAAATCATGAACAAGCAATCGATCCTGAATATTTTCGGCTACATAATGCAAGAAATAAGCTTTCGATTCTAAGTCGGCATTGTTTTTCAGGTATTTTAAAAGATGAATTATCAACCGAACTTCGGTTGCATTTTGAATCATCAGTGTTTCCGAAGATAAAAGTGGAATTCCCTGTTCTGTCAAATAATTAGCAATTGCAATTCCCTGATCTCGTTTACGGGTCAGAATCACAATATCTTTGTATTCAAAACCTTCTTGTAAAACTTTTTGAATTGTATTTAAAGTGGCTAAAACATACAATTCTGTTTTATCTAATGCTTCTTCATCCGTTTCAACGGTTTCAATTTTTGGAATAAAAGAAATATTCACATAACCTCCTGTTTTGTCATTTGTATGTTGATGACTGTGATTTTCGTATAAATCTTTATAATCTTCTTGCTCAAATTCAGAGGACAATAACTTAAAAAGTTCATTATTAAATTCGATAATTTGAGAATACGAACGGTAATTTTTATCCAGATGTTCTAATTTTTTATCTGGATTATTAAACGGATTATTGTCTTTACTCAATTCAATAAACTGCTCTGCTTTTCCTCCACGCCAACGATAAATAGACTGTTTTGGATCGCCCACAATCATTAGTGTTCCTTTATTTCCATAATCGTCCTGACCCGAAAGTGCATTATCGATGAGCGGAATTAAATTTTGCCATTGCATCTCCGAAGTATCCTGAAATTCATCAATAAAAAAATGACGATAGCGCTCGCCCAATCGCTCATATATAAAAGGAGCAGGCTGATTTTGAATTTCGCGATGAATGATGGCATTGAACTCCGAAATTGAAAGTACATTTTGTTCTTCCTGAATTTTAGCCAATTCATTACTCACCGTATTTAGCAACGAAAGCGGAGTTATGTTTTTAAGAAAAGCTTTATAAAAATCGCGTTTTTCGAAATTTTTATAAATCGTTACTAAAATTTGTAATAATTCTGGAATTAAATTCTCAATTAACGCCCGATCATTGGCCGTTTTATTGATAGCTATATCATCAAATTCATGAAAGGTTTTATTTTTTGGATTGAATTTTCCGTCTCGAATGCTTGCCAAGTGATTTGGAAAAGTACCTCTGGAAAACGACTTCAAATCAATTCCGTTGTTTTGAATTAACAGCAAAGCCGCTTCGGCAAAACCAGCATTTTCTTTTTCTAAATCGTTGCAAGTAGCAATTAATTTCTTTTTGATTTCGACAAACTCGGCAATAGATTTATCATGAAATTGAACAATTTCATTCCGATTGTTTTCATTCAAAACCAATTTTCCAGTTTCCATTATCTCTCTGGAAATATCCCAGGATTTATCATCATCGGTTTTTTCCATCGTAAAATCGATGAGTAATTTGGTCAGGGTTTCGTCTTCTCCAGCCTGGGCAATAATAGCGTCAATGGCTTCTGTCAACAAATTTTCGGTATCCAAAGTCACTTCAAAAGTCATTGGTAAATTCAAGTCGTGGGCAAAAGCACGAATAACTTTATGAGTAAACTTATCAATTGTAGAAATATCAAAAGCGGCATAATTATGAATAATATGTTTGATGATTTGCTGCGATTTGATTTTGATGAAATTAACAGACAATTTTACTTCCCAATCGGCAGTATCTTTTACTAACTCCAGCATTAAATCCTGTGCTTTTTTTGAAGGTTCGTCTTTAGCAAATTCAGATAAACTCCCTACAATTCGGCTTTTCATTTCGTGTACCGCTTTGTTGGTAAAAGTGATTGCCAAAATGTTACGATAAGCATCATTTTTAGGCGAAGTAAGAATAATTTTCAGGTATTCTTTGACCAAAGTATAGGTTTTACCGGAACCTGCTGATGCGTCGTAGATTGAAAAGGAATGTCTTTGCATTTGGATTTTTGATTGCGGATTACCAATTTTTGATTTTTAGAACTGAACTGCTAGCTTTGAATTTAACC
>NZ_JBCFQK010000023.1:0-66414 GCF_041729735.1 Flavobacterium magnesitis
TATATTTAATTACTAATATCGTGTTTTCTAATCTTTAATCAAACCACAACATACAACGAATTGACAGCTGCAATTCACGAAATATCGTGTTTTCTAATCTTTAATCAAACCACAACAAACGCACCAGATAAAGTTATATTGAACTCAATATCGTGTTTTCTAATCTTTAATCAAACCACAACCAGACGACATTGCAAAATCTTGCGACAGTTAATATCGTGTTTTCTAATCTTTAATCAAACCACAACCGTGGAAAGTATTCCCGAAATAATTGAAGAAATATCGTGTTTTCTAATCTTTAATCAAACCACAACTTACCCTCTGAGGACTTCCCAAGCTCTCCAATATCGTGTTTTCTAATCTTTAATCAAACCACAACGGCACACCACCTAAGAAAAACAAGTAATCAATATCGTGTTTTCTAATCTTTAATCAAACCACAACGGTGCAATGGCTACACCTTTCTTGTATAGAAATATCGTGTTTTCTAATCTTTAATCAAACCACAACACCCATTCGTGAACACCATCTTTATTCGATAATATCGTGTTTTCTAATCTTTAATCAAACCACAACCCTGTAGCTGGAATTATAATTGAACCACCAAATATCGTGTTTTCTAATCTTTAATCAAACCACAACTTTAAATATAATAATATCCCAAGGGTATTAATATCGTGTTTTCTAATCTTTAATCAAACCACAACTGTTTCAGGGAGCTTCCACAAATTACCATTAATATCGTGTTTTCTAATCTTTAATCAAACCACAACTCTTGACGTTCGTGCTTGCTCAAAATAGCCAATATCGTGTTTTCTAATCTTTAATCAAACCACAACGTGTTGAACCTTGTACCTCTTGCGGGGCAAAATATCGTGTTTTCTAATCTTTAATCAAACCACAACATAAGAGCCTATTTTAATAAAACGCTACGAAATATCGTGTTTTCTAATCTTTAATCAAACCACAACTTAAGGCTGTTCGCCGTGAACTTTCGAAGAAATATCGTGTTTTCTAATCTTTAATCAAACCACAACGCAAGGCTTAACTCTTCATCTGTTAAAAAAAATATCGTGTTTTCTAATCTTTAATCAAACCACAACATTCGTTATTTGTTGAAATAAAATAAATTAAATATCGTGTTTTCTAATCTTTAATCAAACCACAACGGAAAATCCGTCGGCAGAAAATCAAGGAGATTTTCCGTTGTGGTTTGGCTGTTTAAGAGTTTGAAAAGCTTATGTCAATGAACTTTTATTTTTTATTCCTATTACAGTAGGGAATCATAATTTTTAAATCAATGATTATGTGATTTTTCCCTTTGATTGAAATGACAAAAATTATATTTTTTCAAACTTTCCAGTTGGCAAAACTTTAAAATCAATTCCTTCAACAAATGCTGTAAATTGAATGTGATTCATTTTTCTTGTTGGTTTATTTTCACTGAATTTAAAAGCTCCATCAGGTTTAAAATTATCTTTTTTAATATCATCTGCTTTCCTTGCTTCTTTAAAATACCTTAACATAATAACTCCATATTCATCTACTTTTCCAGATGGTCTTACAATTCTCTGAATTGACAAACCTTCAATCAAATAGATTCTTCCTTTAAAATCTACTATTTCAGAAATATCCTTAGGCTGTTCTATTTCCTTATCATAAAAAACAACTTGTTGGCCTCTTTTCAAAACAACATTTCTGTTATTACTCTTTGAAATAGGAATTAAAACTGTTTTCCCTTTAACTTCTTTTTTCTTATTCATCGGATAGAAGCCTTGCCCATTCTTTATAAGTTTCGCTAAATTAAAATTATTGATTAATTCAAATTCTCTTTTGCCATCCAATTCATAAATCGCCATTGCATAATTCTCATCATTTTGCCCATACACTTTTTGTTTATGCACGTGTCTTGATTTTGATAATTTGCTATGCTCTTTTATCTCTAAAGGATTTTTTACAGAATTAGCATAAATTCTAACTTTATTGATTAGAACTTGTTTTTCTTCGTTCATCCAAACTATTCCATCAATTTTATTTTTTTGTTGTGCATTTGAGGAAAGCAACAGCACTTTATTCGCAACTGCTTCTTTTACTTTTTCTTTAACGGTTTCATCCACAATATTTTCAATGTCATTGGCTTTTAAACTTTCTAAATCTTTGCGAATAACATAACGAATTTCTTCTGTATTTAACGAGTTTTTAATTGCTCCATAAATACTATCTTGATGCAACGAACCTCTTATTGTGTCACCTTGTTGCAATCTTGGAAGTTTTTCTCCTTTTTCGTTTAGCTTGTAGATTACTTTTCCATTAGCGTCCTTTTTTGGAATTGCTTTCCCTTTTTCATCTCTTTCTATTTCTGCTACATATTGTTTTTTACCTCGAACTCTCACAATCTTTTTAGACTGTTTTTTTACGTTATCTGGTGTGTAATGTGAAACCAAAATTTCCTCTTCAATTTTTAGTAAATCTTCTTTAAACGTTTTCCAAGGTTTTGCCTGTTCAATAATAGCTTTTGCTTCTTTTTTGTTTTGCTCGTCTTCCAATTTCCAAGCATGAGCCAAAACATCATATTTGTCTTTGGTCATGCAAGCAATCGTGATGGCATCAATGGTATGATGTGTATGTTTGCTTCTGTCTTTTTCTTTATATTGTTTGAATCCGTTTTCATCTATAAAACTTTCTTGAATTCCCCATTGTTTTCTGAATTCGGCAACCATTCCTCCTTTTACACTTTCTACTCTTTTAAAATACGATTTCAAATACGCTTGCGAATATTTTGTAATAATTCCTGTATCTGGAATTTGACTGTTCTTAAAACCTACTTTTGGTTCTGTCCAAATAAAACGGTCGTACTTTCCTTGAAGGTAATCTCGTTTTAAAGTAAGATAATGTCTTCTTCTTATTTTTTTATCTTTAATCTCTTTGGTTGCAGCTGCTTTTATTTGTCTTGTTAAAAGTTTAATTTCATCCTCCAACCTTTCTGATTCTTTTTTCCAATGTTGAATCCTTGGTAAAATCTCATTATAATTTGATAATTCAATTGGCATTTTTTTGCCTTTTATAATTCTATTAAAATCTTTATCGCAAAGCGTTTTATTCATCAAAGAATTATCTTGAGAAATACTTCTTGGAATTGTATGCTCAATATCAAATTTTGGATTTGAGCCTAAAAAACTATCTATATTTATTGTCTTGCCAGTATAAATACATATATGATTCTGTTCCTCCCAAATTTTATATTTTAAAAGTTCTTCTTTGGTTATTAGTCTTCCATCTTTTGTTTGTTCTAATGCTGATTCAAATCTTTGTAAATCATCATTAGTCACGTTATTTAACTCGTTACCTGTTTTAACAAAATAAAGTTCTTTAATTTTTGATTCATAAATTTTATATAACTCTTCCCTTTCTTTTTGAAAATCCTGAATTCCTTTTCTTTTATTGGCATCGTTCAATTCACGAGCCATTTCTATATGAATTCGTGTGTTTTCATCTACTTGTCCTTCAAAAATAAGCGTGTTCAGCACTTTTCTTAACTGATGCAAAGCTCGCATTGCCATTGGGTTTTTAATCGAATTTGTCAATGGACTTCCTAAAACCACTTTTTCATTACCAAATTCATCTTTAATGATTTTCTTTTTAAAGACTTCAATATCTGATGGATGATATAGTTTTTTCAGTCGTTTTGGATTACTGCAAAACACTTCGCCATCTTCGTTTTCTCCCGAAAGAAACTCTAAAACTTTTTCATCTAATCGTTGTACTTTTACAAATTCGTATTTTTTTAATTGCTCAATAAAAATTGGAAACAGGTTATCAAGAATTGCTTTTTGGTCTGATTCGTTTTCAATAGAATGGCTTTTATAAAACAAAACTAATTTGTTGGCCAAATCATTTTTATAAATGGATTCTGCCTCTTTGGAGTAATACTCTTCTTTTACTTTACAATCTTTAATAAGTCCGTTAATTATTTCTAACTGATTTTTTTCAAACGTATAATTTTCGACAATTTCGGCTATTTGAATTTGAATGTATTTTCTTTGGTTAGCATCTTTCCAAATATGCTCATCAACAATATTTTCGATATTTGCCATAAAAACAGCATGGGAATACAACAATCCTTCTTTTATGTAAGGAAGAATTTTAGTGATTGCAGACAAACTTAAACTCGCAAAATCTTTTTTTAATTTGATTTTACTAAATGCTTTTGCATTTTTATCATCAAAACCTAGTTTGTCTTTTGCATATTCATATAAATATACATCTGAAGTTGAAACGGAAAGCAAGTGCCATAAATCTTTATAATCAACAGATTTAGCAACTTGTTCTTGTTTCGAATTTAAAGTTATGTAATTGAATATTTTGGTTTTCCAATCTTCTCCAATCACATTTTTTAATGATGCAGAAACTTGACAAGCAGAAACAGTGTCTGTTGGTTTGTAATTGAACCAATAAAAATAATCATTCTTCTTTGAAGATTTATAAAAACCAAAACTTGCTCCTTTTTCAATTAGCTCTTTGGCTATAACTTCAAAATTAAACTCATTTTTTCTGTAGAATTTTGGAACTAATTTTAATTTTTCTTCTTGAGTTAAAAAGCGTAACGTTTTTTCGCTTTGAGTTCCTATTTTTATAGTATTCAAGTACGTCCACATTCTGTATTCTTCAAAATCAGGATGTGAAATTGCACAACGAGATTTACTTGTTTCAAAGGAACATTTTCCAATCAATCCTTTTTGAGATTTCAATGGTCTTTGGAAGAAAATTGCTCTGTACAATTCTTTTGCTAATCCAGTGAACTTCTTTTCTGGTAATTTTTCATTCTCATTAATTTCTTGAATTCCTTGAACTTTACAGATTGTAATAAACTCATTCAAATAATGTTCTTCACGAGAAGTGTATTGATTTCTAATTTTTCCTTTGTTGTACAAACTAAAAAAATACTGACCTAAAGTTTTAAAGTTTCCATCAAGCATAGCTTGTGAAATATCTTTAATTTTGCCTTTTACTTTACCTAAAACATCTTTTTTGTTTAATCGTTCAATAATTTCTGCTTTGCCTTTTTCAAAATCAGTTTCATTCTTTTTAACAATTGCTTGAATTGATTTATATAATGAGACCAATTTTTTATCACCTTCATCTAAATCTTTTGCATAACCACTTTTTTCATTAGCATCAAGTATTCCGGTTTCAAAAAAATATTCTTTTAAATTTTCTAAAATTTCATCATAAGAATTTAAATCCTCAACAATAGATTCTATCTTCGGGCAATGTTCTTCTAAAATTCCTTCTGCTGATTGATCTAATCGATTACTTAAAAAACCTCTTCTTTGGGCAATATGATATAAAGCTCTTCCTATCTCAAATAAAGCAACTTTCTTTTTACTTGCTCTATCTCTAAAAACATATGGATTTATATTTTCATCTTCATCAGTTCGCAACCATTTTAGGAATTCAGGGTTTAGCGGATAATTTTTAAACCCAGATTTTTTCCAATCTTCCACTTCTTCAACAGATAAAGGACACATTCCATTTAAGGAGAGTACTTTTAAAGTTTCATATTTTCTTAATTTTCTTCGATATTTAATTTTTCTCGCACTTCTATAACCAGTACGTTCTGCTGCACGTGAACTTTCAACACCTTTTTCTGACTTTACCCCTTCCGAAAATATTCGAACTCCTTTATCTAAAAGAGAAAAATCATTATTATCTTTTTCTACAATCGCCCAACCAATTGAATTTGTCCCTAAATCTAATCCTAATATTTTTGCCATATCTCTTAAAATTTAACACGAACGAAATATACCATAAAAAAAATTAACACAATTACGGATTTCCTTATTCAAACCAATTTAATTTTTCTATATATTTGTAACTGATTAAAATTTCTAATCTTTAATCTTATCACAATAAGGCTATATGCCGTAGATGAAAATCTTTAGTCCTGCTTCGGTGGGACTTTTTTGTTTTAGCAAATTAATGGCTCAACGCTAAATATTGTAGAGAAACATAAAAACCATACGCTATAATTATTTTTTTAACGCAGAGAACGCAAAGATTTTCAACCATGAATGCTTCTAAAAGCACAAAGTTCGCAAAGCGAAGTCAATAGAAAGCTTTGCGAACTTTGCCTTTTTATAAAAACTAAGGGTAAAAAACTTAGCGCTCTCTGCGGTAATTTTTTCTAACTCCACAGGTTTTTATGTTGATCCGTTTTCGTATTGATCCGGGATCCAGAATTTCGTGATTTTGAACATAGTGAAAAACAAAAAAGCCACTCGATGGAGTGGCTTGTTGTGATCCCAGAAGGATTCGAACCTTCGACCTACGCATTAGAAGTGCGTTGCTCTATCCAGCTGAGCTATGGAACCAAAATAAGTTTTTATATTAAAAACTTTAAAAAAAGTCGGGGTGGCAGGATTCGAACCTGCGGCCTCCTGCTCCCAAAGCAGGCGCGATAACCGGGCTACGCTACACCCCGAAGGAAAAATTTTAAGCGGAGAGACAGGGACTCGAACCCTGGCGACGATTACTCGTCGACAGATTAGCAATCTGCTCCATTACCGCTCTGGCACCTCTCCAAGCTCAAAGAACGTGTCTTGTTTTGCGGTTGCAAATGTAACACATCATCCCATTTCTCACAACTATTTTTATGCTTTTTTTTATTATTTTTTTCACCCTATTGTAAAAACACTAACAATCAAACACATAGATTCCAATAAAACTAAAACTATTTTACATTAAACAGAATCAACAAGTCAAAATATAAATTTTATACAAAAAAGAGTAAATTTGCTACAGCATACAATCAAACCATATAAGTCATGAGCAAAAAAGTAGTTATCGTTTCTGCAGCAAGAACTCCAATAGGAAGTTTCATGGGCGGATTAGCCAATATTCCAGCCCCTCAACTTGGTGCCATAGCCATAAAAGGTGCTTTGGATAAAATAAAGCTAGATCCTACCTTAGTTGACGAAGTACTTATGGGAAATGTAATTCAGGCCGGAGTAGGACAAGCTCCTGCGCGTCAAGCAGCTCTTTTTGCTGGTTTAAGTAATTTAGTTCCTTGTACTACTGTCAATAAAGTATGTGCTTCTGGAATGAAAGCTGTAATGATGGCAGCACAAGCAATTCAATCAGGTGATGCCGAAATTGTAATAGCAGGTGGTATGGAAAACATGAGTTTAATTCCGCATTATACGCATCTAAGAAACGGAACTAAATTTGGACCAACCACTCTTATCGACGGAATGCAAAAAGACGGATTAGTTGATGCTTACGACAATCAAGCTATGGGTGTTTATGCTGATCTTTGTGCTACGGAATACAACATTAGTAGAGAAGAACAGGATAATTACGCTATTGAATCTTACAATCGTTCCGCTCAAGCCTGGACAACTGGAAAATTTGATGCTGAAGTAGTTCCCGTTGAAGTGCCACAAAGACGTGGTGAACCCATTGTTATTGCAAAAGACGAAGAATTTACCAATGTTAAATTAGAGAAAATTCCAACTTTAAATCCAGTTTTTTCGAAAGATGGAACCGTAACCGCAGCCAATGCTTCCACAATAAATGATGGTGCTGCGGCTTTAATATTGATGAGCGAGGAAAAAGCAGCCCAATTAAACCTTAAACCATTGGCATACATTAAAGGTTATGCCGATGCTGCACAAGAACCAAAATGGTTCACTACAAGCCCTGCTAAGGCCTTACCAAAAGCCTTAGATAAAGCAGGAATAACAATAAATGATGTTGATTTTTTCGAATTTAACGAAGCTTTTTCTGTTGTTGGTTTAGCCAACATCAAAATTCTAGGTTTGGATAGCAAAAAAGTGAACGTAAACGGAGGCGCAGTTGCTTTAGGACATCCATTAGGTTGTTCAGGTGCTCGAATCTTAGTGAGTTTGCTTCATATTTTAGAACAAAATGATGCCAAAATAGGAGCTGCAGCCATTTGTAATGGTGGTGGTGGTGCTTCAGCAATTGTTATTGAAAGAATCTAAAAAAAATAGAATTAATGTTCGGAATTTGTAATCTAGCCATCATCCCCCTTCGTTTTGAAGCAAGTGACAGAAGTGAAATTGTTTCTCAGGTATTATTTGGAGAACACTTTGAAATACTTGAAAAAAACAAACAATGGTCACGCATCAAACTACAATATGATGGGTACGAAGGCTGGGTGGATTCTAAGCAATATCAGGAAATCTCCGAAATTAATTTCGAACAACTATCTAAAGAAACCATCATATTAAATTCAGATTTAATCGAATATATTACCACTGCCACTAACCTACTTATTCCTATTCCGCTGGGTGCTTCGCTATCATTTTTAAATAATAACGAAATCAACACACAGAATTATGAATTTGAAGGCACCAAAGTCAATGGTGTAAAAGACAAAAAAAACATTATTAATACGGCTTATTTATACTTAAATGCGCCTTATTTGTGGGGAGGAAAAACACCTTTTGGAGTGGATTGTTCTGGTTTTACACAAATGGTTTATAAACTGAATGGATACAAACTTTTAAGAGACGCATCGCAGCAAGCCACGCAAGGAGAAGCTTTAAGTTTTATTGAAGAAAGCGAGCCAGGCGATTTGGCCTTTTTTGATAACGAAGAAGGGAATATCATCCACGTAGGGATTATCATGGAAAACAATTACATCATTCACGCTAGTGGTAAAGTGAGAATTGACCGTATAGACCATTTAGGAATCTTCAATCCCGAAACAAACAAACACACTCACAAACTTAGAGTGATTAAAAAGATTATTTAAAGAAATAGGCTTATGCTAAAACATTGCTATTCTCATTGCAATTGTAATTTGACATTGTAATTGATATTGAAAACTATTCGCAATCCCATTTTTCATTAGCAACCTTATCTTTCAAAGCCGATTGCAAATTATAATGCCACCATTCTGAATCTAATGAGTTAAAGCCATTCTGAGTCATAACTGTTTTAAGTAAAATACGATTGTTTTTTATTTTTTGAGATAATTTTTCGTATCCATGACTGGCTTCAATTCCAAAAAAATCAAAAGCAGTTCCCATATCCAATTCCTTTCCTTTTTTATCCACCAGCGTAATATCTACTGCTCCTCCCCGATTATGAATCGACCCTCTGGCAGGATCAGCAACATACTTAGGATTAGAAACAATTGTCCACATTTTTTTCTGAATATCCAAGGGACGATAACAATCAAATAATTTAATTCGGAATCCTTTTTTAACAAACGCTTCATTGGCAACAATAAGTGCCTTAACGGTTTTTAAACGCAAATAACATTCGGCACAATCATAGACTTTTGCTTTCAAAAAATTATCCTCGGTAGCATATTTCATATCATAAATAAAATCAGTACTGTAATCTTTTAAATTCACAAAAGTAGTATCGTCAACCACAGTAGCGACTTGATTTTTCGAATTTACAACAGCATTCTGCGATTGACAAGACAGAAACACAGCTAAGAATAAAAGTGAAATTATATTTTTGAAAGTAGCAATCATCTGAAGTATTTTATAGAATTAAATTCTTTTTTTTAGGCAATAGTAACAAATATACACAACTAATTCAAAAAGAAAGGATTCGTTTTAAAAAACGAATTCGTTAAAAAATTCCTTTTTATACTATTTTTCATTCGGCTATTAAATTTAAAAATGTATTTTTATTTTTTGTTACCCAAAAAAGCAATTATTACTTTACACATAAAATTAAAAACATCTTAAAATGATTGTAGATTCATTACAAAATGCCGCAAAATATCACGGTTTACACCCTGCTTTTGAAAAGGCATTCCAATTTTTAAACGAAAACGACTTAGCCAATCTAGCCGATGGCGTAACGCAATATTCTGATGATTTAAAGATTATCGTTAATTCTGGAAACGGAAATTCAAAAGAGCAAAGTTTGGTTCATTTTGAGTGCCATGATAAAAATATCGATATTCAGGTTTGTGTTGCCGGACCAGAAACCTACGCTTGGAAACCAAGAGAGAAATGTGTGAGTCCAAATGGCGATTACAGCGACGAAAAAGACGTTCGTTTTTTCTTTGACCAGCCCGACATGTTTTTCGAACTAAATCCGGGACAATTCACCATCTTATTTCCTGAAGATGTCCACGCAGCGATGATTAGCAATGGAAAAATTAAAAAAATTGTAATTAAGGTTAAAATATAAATCTCGTGTATTTTCTTAAAAAACTACTTTTCGAAGTAGTTTTTTCTTTTTACAAAGTGTTGATTCTTATTTTTTTGCCTTAAATCCACATTTTTTGAAGATGAAAAAATATCGGTATATTTTTTGTTGAACTTTAAATTACAAAATATTCTAATTTCTCAATAATTACGTCGAAAACAAAAATGATTTTATTCCAAAAGAATAATTACTACATTTGAAGTTATTGCCATTAAACCAGACAAAAATGCACAAAAATAGAACGCTTTTTATTTTTATCTTTCTTTTGTTATTTCAATTCATAACAGCTCAAAAACCTCAAAAGCCCAATGCTGTTGAAATTTACAATCAAATTCAGAAATTAAATTTCTTAGGAAGCGTCCTTTATGTTGCTGCACACCCTGATGACGAAAACACCCGTTTGATTTCTTATTTTTCGAATGAAAAAAGAGCCAGAACAGCTTATCTTTCGCTCACTCGTGGTGATGGAGGGCAAAATTTAATTGGCTCCGAATTAAGAGAATTATTAGGTGTTATTCGAACACAAGAACTCATCGAAGCTCGAAAAATTGATGGCGGAGAACAATTTTTCTCTCGTGCCAATGATTTTGGTTTTTCTAAAAATCCCGATGAGACCTTTGAAATTTGGGATCGGGAAAAAGTATTGGCAGATGTGATCTGGACCATTCGAAAATTTCAACCCGATGTAATTATCAATCGTTTTGACCATCGCTCTCCAGGAACTACTCATGGGCATCATACGGCTTCGGCAATTTTAAGTATCGAAAGTTTTAATTTGTCTAATAATTCCAAACGTTTTCCAGAACAACTAAAATGGTACAATCCGTGGCAAGCCAAACGTATTTTCTTTAATCCATCGGTATGGTTTTATGGAAATCAGGAAAAATTTGATGCCGCAGATAAATCTAATTTTATTACTCTAGAAACAGGAGTTTACTATCCTGAATTTGGAAAATCCAATCAGGAAATTGCTGCTTTAAGCCGAAGCAGTCATAAATCACAAGGTTTTGGAAGTACTGGAACTCGTGGTAAGGAAACTGAGTATTTAGAATTGATTAATGGTCAAAAACTAAACAATAAAACGGATATTTTTGACGGTATTGATACCAGTTGGAACCGTGTAAAAGGCGGAAAACCCATTGGAGAACTGATTAGCCAAATAGCTACCAGATACAATTTTGCACATCCATCCGCTTCCATTCCTGATCTAATCAAAGCTTATCAAATGATTGCTGCATTAGATGATAATCATTGGAAACTTATTAAATTAAACGAAATTAAAAACACCATTGCTAGCTGTGCAGGACTGTATCTCGAAGCGGTTGCCTTGGAGCAACAAGCAACGCCAGGAAGTACTATCAAAATAAAAATTGAAGCGATTAATAGAAGTACCATTCCGATGGAATTAGTTAGCATTACTAGTTTTCCCGATAAAAAGAATAGTGCAATCAATCAAGTTTTAGAGAATAATAATTCTAAAAACCAAACTATTGATTTACAATTGCCTCAAGATGCAGCTTACAGTCAACCGTATTGGTTAAAAGAAAAAGCATCAACAGGAATGTATCAGGTTTCAGACCAGGAAAATATTGGAATTCCTGATATTATTAGAGATACAAAACTACAATTTAATATCAAAATTAATGAAGTTACAATTCCGTTTGAACGAACTGTAGTCTATAAATACAACGACAAGGTAAAAGGTGAAATGTACAATTACCTTGATATTGTTCCTGAAGTAAGTACCAAAATTTTAGACCAAATTTCTTTTTTCAATGACGGAAATACCAAGAAAATAGCGGTTCAAGTCAAAGCAGGAAAAGACAATATTAATGGAGTTATCCAATTAGAATTAGCTAAAAACTGGACAGTTTCGCCAGCATCAATTGATTTCAGTTTAGATAAAAAAGACAGCGAGCAAATCGTATATTTTGATGTGACGCCTCCCAAAGAAACTTCGGAGATTATAGCCAAAAGTGTGGTTTCAATTGACAACAAAAAACAAGACAAGGAACAAATCATTACCACTTACGAACACATTTCGAAACAGCAAATTTTACTTCCATCTGAAGCGAAATTTAAAAAATTAGATTTAAAAATTACCAATGAGAGAATTGGCTACATTATGGGCGCTGGAGACGAAGTTCCTCAATGCTTAACTCAAATGGGATATGCCGTTACAATGTTAACTCCTGAAGAAATCAATTCTAGAAATTTAAATAATTTTGATGTGATTATCACTGGAATCCGTGCATATAACACTTTGCCTTTCTTAAAAACCAGACAACATTTATTACTGGAATTCGTTAAAAGAGGAAAAACTTTGATTGTGCAATACAACACGCCAGATCGATCAATTCCTGCAAATATTGCACCATATCCGCTAAGCATTTCTAGCGATAGAGTTACCGATGAAAATGCCGCCGTGGAATTTCTTGCACCGAATCATCCTATTTTGAATTATCCAAATAAGATAACTGACAAAGATTTTAAAGACTGGACTCAAGAACAAGGTTTGTATTACCCAAACCAATATGACGCAGCCTTCACTCCTATTTTATCATCGAATGATAAAGGAGAAAGTCCTAAAAAAGGAGCTTTATTAGTAGCAAATTATGGAGCAGGACAATATATTTACACGGGTTTAAGTTTGTTTAGAGAATTGCCAATGGGCGTTTCAGGTGCTTACCGACTGATAGCGAATATGATTGCTTTGAAAACAACTGAAACTGAAAAAACAGAAAAATAAAAGACAGCTAAAATGGAATTAAAAAAAGAAAGAAACTGGAAAACAAGCTACACTTGGGTGCTTGTTGCAAACGTCATTTACATCATGGTTTTTTATTTAATAATGAAATTATACTCTTAAGCCATGCAATTATTTGATTGGATTGTATTGATTATTACCTTGCTTTTTATAGTAATTTATGGTGCTTGGAAAACTAAAGGAAGTAAAAACGTAGAGGATTTTATCCTTGGCAGTAACGAAACTCCATGGCATACCGTAGGTCTTTCAGTAATGGCTACTCAGGCCAGTGCCATTACTTTCCTTTCTACTCCAGGACAGGCGTATCATGACGGAATGGGTTTTGTCCAATTTTATTTCGGACTCCCAATTGCTATGATTGTAATTTGTCTGACTTTTATTCCCATTTATCACAAATACAAAGTTTTTACTGCTTACGAATACCTTGAAAAACGTTTTGATTTAAAAACACGTTCCCTAGCTGCTATCTTATTTTTATTTCAAAGAGGTCTCGGAACCGGATTAACCATTTATGCTCCCGCAATTATTTTATCGGCATTATTGGGTTGGAACTTAACATACATGAATATTGTCATTGGGATTCTGGTAATTATTTACACCGTTACAGGCGGAACAAAAGCAGTTAACGTAACCCAAAAACAACAGATGTTTGTAATTATGTCGGGGATGTTTATTACTTTTTTTCTCATTCTTCATTTTCTACCCAATGATATGACTTTTACTAATGCACTGCATATTGCTGGTGCCAATGGAAAAATGAATATCGTTGATTTTTCTACCGATCCTGAGGAAAAATACACTTTTTGGAGCGGAATAACAGGTGGTTTTTTCCTGGCTTTGGCTTATTTTGGGACCGATCAATCACAGGTAGGACGTTATTTATCTGGAAAATCCGTTCGTGAAAGTCAAATGGGATTGATCATGAACGGAATACTAAAAGTTCCGATGCAGTTTTTTATTTTATTAACGGGAGTTATGGTTTTTGTCTTTTTCCAATTCAATCCTGTTCCTTTAAATTTCAATCCGAATAATAAAATAGCGATTGAAAAATCGAAATACAAAAACGAATACCACGCTTTGGAAGAAAAGCTCGAAACCCTTTCCGAAGACAAAAAAGTAATCAATCTTTTGTACATTGATCAATTGAATCAAGATTATGATAATCCCATTCTAAGAAAAGAATTAGTTGCTATTTCGACCAAAGAAAAAGATTTAAGAGATCATGCAAAAGAAATCATTCTAAAAGCCGATAATGATAGCGAAACCAACGATAAAGATTATGTTTTCTTTCATTTTATCCTGAATTATTTGCCAAAAGGTTTAATTGGATTATTGCTGGCAGTAATCATTTCGGCAGCAATGTCATCCACTGCTTCGGGACTTAATGCCTTAGCTTCCACAACAGCTATCGATATTTATAAGCGAAATTTAAAAGAGCAAAAAACAGAAAAACACTATTTGAATGCTACTAAATTTTTCACCTTCTTTTGGGGAATTATAGCGATACTTTTTGCTTGTGTTGGAACACTTTTCGAAAATTTAATCCAATTAGTAAATATTATTGGTTCTATATTTTACGGAACCGTTCTAGGAATATTTTTAGTTGGTTTTTATATCAAATTCATTAAAGCCAAAGCTATTTTTTACAGCGCCTTTATTACCCAAGTGACAATTCTTATTATTTATTATTTTGCTATTTTCATCTATCCAAGTGGCGAAGAAAAATTAGGTTATTTGTGGTTGAATTTTATTGGAGCTTTAATGACCATTGTACTTTCGGCTTTGCTTCAAGCGACTATTTTTAAGAATGAGAAAAATATAACTGCATAAGCAAGAAAAGTTATTGTGGAGATTAGATATCTGTCTTTGCAAACGATCACTACCAAAAGTCATGTAGCATCACTTCGAGTTATTTTTAATGATGAACATTCAAAACATAACTTTGATGATTAGAAAAATAAAAAAATCCCATCTCGTTTTTTGTGACGAGATGGGATTTTTGAATTATTAAAGACCTGAAATATTTTTATCTACTCCACTCGTCTATACTTGCCTTATTCATTTCAACATATTCTTTATTTCCTGCTGCTTCTGAAGCAGAAATTGACCATTTAGCCGTTTCGATTGCACCTTTTTTATCACCTTCTTTAGCTTGAATTAACGATTTTAATCTCAAGTAATAAAACGGAACATTCTTAGACATTTCAACAGCTTTATCGATGTAAGCTCTTCCTTTTGTAATATCACTATTGGATTGGTAATAATACTGAGCTGCCGTATAGTATTCTTCTGGTGTTGGTCCAGCCAATGCTTTTTCGATACTAGCAATAGCGAGTTTTTGTGTAGGAACTTCAAATTTTAAAGATACATAAGAGTTCTCCCAGGAAATATCTAAAGTCGCTGAACTGGTATCTAAATTATTAATTCCAATTGTAAAAGTTTCAACAGCTTTAGTTAAAGCTTCTTCTTTTACCGAAGTTTTCAAAGCCACTTTAGATTCGTCAAATTCTTTTGGTGTTCCCCAATTATCCGTTGCTGTATAAAACAATACTTCCCAATTTTGAATATTCGGAATGGTGTAAATGGCATATTTTCCTTTTTTCAAAGTCTTTCCATTAATCACTACATCATCACTAAAAGAAATTGTCGAATTATCGTTAGCACCTGTTCTCCACAATTGTCCAAAAGGAACTAAATTCCCTAAAACCGATCTTCCTCTTGCTGAAGGACGCGAATACACAATCTCTACATCAGTCAAACCCACTACTTGTTTTACAACAGCTTTTGGGCTTGTTTCAGGAATACGCACCTGAGCTTCAACAGCAAATTGGGAAATAATAAGGGCTAAAACAACAACAATCTTTTTCATAATTCGGTATTTTTTAAATTCAAATTTACAATTTCTATGCAACTACAGCTGTTAATTATTGCATAATTTAGAATCCAAATCCTTAACACTAGCATAATTTAACTCATCAAAATGATTCACTACGCTATCTGCTACAGACAAATCCTGATTTTTAGAATGCAAGCTGTTGTAACCGATACACAAAATCCCTGCCGCTTTTGCTGCAATAATTCCATTTGTGCTATCTTCTATAACAATACAACTTTCTTTCGGCGCTACAGACAAACTCGCAGCGTGCTCAAAAATAGCAGGATGCGGTTTCGATTTTGGAAAATCTTCTCCACTTACTTTATGAGTAAAATATTGGTGCAATTCAAATCGGTTAAAAACGCGTTCAATAGTTACTTTTGATGCCGAAGAGGCTAAAATTAACTGTACTCCGTTTTTGTGCAAGTCCACAATTAAATTTCGAACACCATCCAATAATTCCAAATCTTTTTTGGTATCAAAAGCATCATTAAAAATACTGCGTTTTCTCTGAATTAAATCTTCCACTTCATGTTCTAATTGGAAAATATCTTTTAGCTTTTGAAAAATATTTCGAGTCGAATTTCCCGTAAAAGAAGTGTACAATTCCTCGCTCACTTCAATATTTAATTCTTCAAATTGTTTGTAATACGCATAGCGATGTACTGGTTCTGTATCCACAATTACACCGTCCATGTCAAAAATTACTGTTTGTATCATTTTTTTAGATTTTTAGTTCTTAGTACCTAGTACTTAGCAAAATGTTTAAAGTTTAATATCTCAGGACTAACCACTAAGGACTAGTTACTCTTTTTTAAGCAGATGACGAATCACTGTTTCTGCAGCATGCAATCCGAATAAACCTGGCATATAACTATTGGTTCCGTAAAAAGATTTTTTGAAGTTAGAACCGTCTGTTCTTTTTACACTTCCTTCATCTGGTTTTTCGATTGAAAACACTGCTTTCACTCCACGGCTAACACCCATTTTTTTAAGTCGTTTGCGCACTACTTTAGCTAACGGACAAACATCAGTTTTACTAATGTCTTTTACAACCACTTTACTGGCTATCATTTTTCCACCAGCACCCATATTTGAAATAATTTTCACCTTTTTTTTCTTCGCACCTACAATCAGGTTCAATTTTGGAGTAATGCTATCAATACAGTCTAAAACGTAATCAAATTGTGGATCTACAATTTCTAAAGCACGCTCTGGAGAAAGAAATTCCTGTACACGAATCAGTTCCAATTCAGGATTAATATCCATTAATCGATCACCAACAATTGTTATTTTTGGCTGACCAACAGTAGAATGCAAAGCAGGTAATTGTCGGTTAATATTGGTAATATCCACTACATCTCCATCCACAATAGTCATTTTTCCCACTCCGGCTCTTGCTAAAAATTCGGCAGCAAACGAGCCCACACCGCCTAATCCTACCACAAGTACATGTGCATTTTGTAATTTTTCTAATCCTTCTTTTCTAAATAATAATTCAGCTCTTTCGGTCCATTCAGCCATAATTAATGTGTATTCGTTTATTTGGTAATTATTTATTTACAAAAACGGTATTGAAATTATTCGAAATAATTTGCTGCAATTCCGTTACAGTTATTTTTTTATATTTTGCTGCCAAGGCATATATTTCTTCGATAGTATAATCTGAAGTATCCGTTTCTAAGAAAAATCGATTTTCGGGAACACCGTTAAAAAGCTGTTCTAATTCTGGATTTTGTAATAGATATCTCCCAAATGACAAATAAAATCCGTTATCTAAAAGTTGTCTTGCCAATTGTTCTTTTTTTGAAAAACCATGAATTAGGATGGGAGTTATAATCTTTAATTTGTTCTTTAATTCCACTAATTCCTGAAAAGCATGTACGCAATGGATTACTACTGGTTTTTGATGTTTTTCGGCTAACAACAATTGTTTTTCTAAAACTTCTAATTGAATTTCAAAAGCAGTTTCGCTGCGTTTGTCTAAGCCGCATTCGCCAATAGCCAAACATTCTGGCAACGTTACTTTTTGTTCTAAAATTTTAAAATCACTTTCTAATCTATCCAGATTGATAAATAGCGGGTGAATTCCTATGGAATAATTCGATAAACCAGCATCAAATTCTTGTGGGTATTGATTGACCAATTCTACTATATCTTCCTGAGAGGTATAAACGTGTGTATGTAAATTAAAGTACTGCATTAGTCATGAAATTTCTTTACACCCGCACGAATAGCTACTTTTAAATCGTTTTCCAAAGGTACTTTTGGACAAGAATAACGATAATTATAAGCACAATACGGATTGTATGAAGTATTAAAATCGATAGCAATCGTGTTGCCTTTTGGAATTTTTAAATCAATGTATTTTCCGCCTATATAACTTTCTTTACCTGATGTTTCATCAAAAAAAGGTAAAAACAAATCGTCCTTGTATTCTGGATTTCTAGCCGAAACCACATCCTGATAAAGATTTAGTTTGCATTTTTTACCATTGATTTCAAAATGAGCTTCTCCATATTTTACAAAAATAGGTGTTCTGTCTGTCGAAGTTTTCATTTGGAATGGTTTCTCTTTTGGAGTTCTCACAAAACGAGCGTTAACAAAATACGTTTTACTTATTGGATAAAAATCCAGAGTTTTAAAAGCAGCTAAATCATGAGCTTCCAACGGACTCGTTTTAGCATTAGCATATTCTTTATTCAATTCCTGCTGGTATTTTTTGGCTGCAGCCAAATCAAATTTCCCCTGACAAAAACCAAAACTACACTGAACTAAAAAAACAAATAACAGAATAGACCTCATCTTCAAATTTTTATGCAAAAATAGTTTAAAAGTTACAAAGCCACAAAGACTTAAGCGCTTAATATTTAAGTTTTGAAACCTTTAAAACTAAAAAATTAGTTAAATAACTATAAAAATAGTTGTTAAACTAAAAATATAGTTATATAATTGTATTCAAATTAGACAACTATGGAAAAATTAACCAACAAAGAAGAAGAAATCATGCAAATTTTATGGAAGCTGGAAAAAGCTTTTGTAAAAGAAGTCATGGCCGAAATCAAAGACGAAAAGCCGCATTACAACACGCTTTCAACCATTATTAGAAATCTGGAAGAAAAAGGATATGTTTCCTATAATGCTTTTGGGAAAACACATCAATATTTCCCAATTGTAAAAATGGAAGACTATCGAAAAAAATTCATGAATACCGCCATTAACACCTATTTTAATAGTTCTTATAAAAATATGGTTTCCTTTTTTGCCAAAGAAGAGAAAATATCTGCCGAAGAACTACGAGAAATTTTAGCCATGATTGAAAAAAAATAATAGTTATGGAAAGTGGATTTATTTACCTCATCAAAGCAAGTGGCTTAATTGGTTTATTTTATTTTGCCTACTTTTTATTATTGCGAAAAGAAACCTTCTTTTCTGGAAATCGATGGTTTTTACTATTAGGATTAATTACCTCCAGCGTTTTACCTTTATTTTTCATTACCAAAATAATTTGGGTAGAGCCTACTACAGATTCACTAAATTTATCTGATATTCATAGAGTTATAAGTGCAACCGCAATAGAAAATATAACTACAAATAAAACCTCTATTACAAACAATGGTTTTGAAATCAATTATTATTGGGTTTTGGAAATAGTTTATAGCATTGGAATTTTGGCTCTTCTAATAAAATTTGCTTTTGAATTTTACACCTTACGCAAAATCATAAAAGACAAAACTATTCATAAACAAGCCAATTTCAATTTCATCAATGTAACCGAAAATATTGCTCCTTTCTCCTATTTCAATTACATCGTCTATAATTCGTCTTTATATACTACAATTGAATTAGAAAATATTTTAGAACATGAAAAAGTACACAGTGAGCAAAAACACAGCGTTGATGTGTTGATTTCTAGATTATTTTGTGTCATTTTTTGGTTCAATCCCTTCATTTGGCTATACAAAAAAGCCATTGCCCAAAATCTTGAATTCATTGCTGACAAAGAAACGGCTAAAAAAATAACCGATAAAAAAGCCTATCAATATACCCTATTAAAAATAACCACAGAGAAAAATTGTGTAGCGCTTACCAATCATTTCTATCAATCCTTAATCAAAAAACGAATTATTATGTTAAACAAAAATGAATCAAACAAAAGGAACTCTTGGAAGTATGCTATAGTACTTCCAATATTGGGAGCATTTTTATTCTTTTTTCAAATTAAAGTAGTTGCACAAGAGAAAGTAACTTCAACAGAAATAAAAGAATCTCAGTCGAACAAAGCTGAAATAAAGACAATTAAAAATGAAAATGATTCAAATGCCTTATCAAAAGAGAAAAAAAATAATATAATTGTTAAAAAAGACATTGAAAAAACCGATGTAAGTACTGACGAAAATCCTGCTCTTTGGACTATGAGAGAAGGAAAACCATTTTATTATTGGCGTAAAGAATTTTACATAGATGGTGTAAAATCGACATATCTTGAATATAGAGATTTGGACATAAATACCATCGAAGTAAATACAAAATTTTCTAACAAGCAAGTAAGAGTCACTACAAAAAAAACAGACCTTCTACAGTCACCTATTGTTAATGAAGAAGGTAAAGAACAAAAAGGCAAAAATGGCTCTGTTATTGGTTACGAAGATGGTAATGGTAAAAGCTCATACTATTTTGATTTTGACAAAGCCCTAGTCATTCTTGACGGAAAAGACAGTGACTATACAACTCTACTAAAAAATAAAGACAAAAAATTAAATTGCGTTTATTTTTGCCCATTTAAAGCTATTCCACATGATGAATCAAAAAAGGCTATTTTAGCTGAATATGGGGAAAAAGCCAGAAACGGAGTTATAATAGTAGAAACTCAAGATTATTACAATAAAAACAATTAATATTTCTTTTCATCACAAAAACAGACGGCTCTTCATCAAGACCGTCTTTTTTGTATCTTTGAAAAAAAGCACTTATGTTTAAAATACTAGCCAAAATCAACAAACTCATATTGCCAAGTTTTACTAAGCAAAGACTTGATTTGGCTAAAGCCAAGAAATGGCAATTGGCTATTATTGGATATCGCTATTATGTTACTACAAGAGCATTAGACTAATAGGTCAACGCTGCAAAAATATCGTATTCTTTTATTTTTTCTCTTCCGTTTAAAAAAGTCAATTCCATCAGGAAATTCAACTGAACAATTTCGCCTCCTAATTTTTCTACTAATTCACAAACTGCTTTCGCCGTTCCTCCTGTGGCTAACACATCATCGTGAATTAATACTTTATCTCCTTTTTGGATCGCATCAATATGAATTTCAAGATTATCTGTTCCATATTCTAAGTCATAAGATGCAAAAATAGTTTCATAAGGCAATTTATTTGGTTTTCTAACAGGTACAAATCCAGCATTTAATTCTTGTGCCAACAACATTCCGAATAAAAAACCTCTACTCTCAGCACCCACCACCTTATTTATTTTTTGTCCTTTCAATGATTCCACCAAGATTTTAAGACATTCCTGAGTTGCTTTTGCATCATTTAATAACGGAGTTATATCTTTAAACAAAATTCCTTCTTTTGGAAAACCCTGAATATCACGGATATAATTTTCTAACTTCATTTTTTTTAGTATTTATTGAAATTTATGCTTGCAAGTTACACATTTATCCCTATATTTGCACCCGCAATCACGTTTACAAAACGACTGCAAATGGCCTTGTGGCGCAACTGAATAGCGCACTTGATTACGGCTCAAGAGGTTACTGGTTTGAATCCAGTCAAGGTCACTTAAAAAACTCTAAATCAATGATTTAGAGTTTTTTTTTTTATTCTAAACTTGAGATTCAATCTCCTAAAAATAAAAAAGAGGAAATCTCATCATTTTGAGACTTCCTCTTATAAAATAGAGATAGTGAAATACAACTTTTAATTGATCCCGCCACCTAAAGCTTTGTACAACAATACCTGTGACTCAGCATTTTTTAATTGTATATCCACAAAATCTAGTTCGGCTTGCAATTTATTTTTTTGCGCATTGATTATTTCGAGATAATTAGCATAACCGCTTAAATACAAATCATTCGAAACATTTACGGCTATTTCCAAATGTTTAATCTCATTGGATTTATATTTTAAAACATCCGCAAAAGATTCCGTTCTATGCAATAAAGCACTTAATTCGTTATACGCTGTTGTAATTGTGTTTTGATATTGCAGCAACGAAATTTGTTGTTTTTTATTCGAAACAAAAAATTCTTGTTTGATTTGTCCTTTGTTAAATACAGGCGCTGTTAGTCCGCCAAGCAATTGCCAGGCAAAAGAACCACTATCAAAAAAAGTGGAGAACGAAAACGAATTCAAACCTGCATATCCACCGAGGTTAAGAGTTGGAAAAAAGGCAGCTCGTGCGGCTTTTGCATCGGCGTTTGTAGCAAGCAATTCGTAATAGGCTTCTGAAACATCTGGCCTTTTATGAATAATAGAATCCACACTTATTTTTTGATTTAATACCGCCAAATGTCCCGATAAAAAGTCATTGCTTCTATCGATTTTACCACCATATTCACCCAGAAGATTCAGTAAGGCTTTTTCAGTTTGGTCAATGCTTAAATTAAGCTGTTCCGATTCTGCCAGAATATTATTGTTTTGAGCATTAAACTGCTGTACAGCCAATTCTGTCGCTTTCCCAACGGATCTTTGTGCCGAAATGATATCCAAAGCTTGTTGCTGTGTTTTTAAGTTTTCTTTATAAATCACCGACTGTTTGTCTAGGGCGATCAACTTATAATACAAATCAGCAATATCGCTTAACAATCGGGTTTGCAACAATCGCATTCCTTCCTGTGAAGCGAAGAATCGCTGCAGAGCTGCTTTTTTACGATTGCTTAGTTTCCCCCAAATGTCAGCTTCCCAGGAAACTTTTCCACCTAAAAACACATTTGGAGTAACATCAGTATTGATGCGTTGTTTGTCTGAAATATTCTGAGAAAAATTAGTGTCAAAATTCCCCACACCGTCCATCGTGTATTTTCCGTAATGCGTTCCTGAAACATCAGCCTGAATGTCTAAAGACGGTAAAAGCGCCAGTTTCGCAACTTTCAAATGAGAATTGGCTATTAAAATTCGTTGCTGCATGATTAGATAATCCGGATTTTGAGCAATGGCTTTGTCTAACAATGCTTCTAATTTCGAATCTTTAAAAAAAGTTTTTGTTTCTAATGGAATAAAATTTTGCAGACTATCTGTTGCTTTTTTTCTTTTCAAATCAAAACTTTCAGGCAGCTGCTTAGCTGTTAGATTTTGATTGACTTTTGGAGCAGAACAGGCAGTAACAAGCAAAACTCCGCCAAAGATTATATATCGATTTATTGTATTTTTCATCTTAATTATTTTTATTCATTGCTTTTTCTAATTTGGCAAACAAAATGTAAAGCCCCGGAATGATAATAAGTCCAAAAACAGTTCCTATCAACATTCCTCCAGCCGCTGCTGTACCAATAGATCGGTTACCAATAGCTCCAGCACCAGAAGCAATACAAAGTGGTATTAATCCAGAAATAAAAGCAAACGAAGTCATCAAAATAGGCCTAAAACGAAGTCTGGCTCCTTCAATAGCTGCTTCGGTAATGTCTCTTCCGAGTTTATTTTGAGCCATGGCAAACTCTACAATCAAAATGGCATTTTTGGCGAGCAGACCAATGAGCATGACGAGTGCCACCTGAGCATAAATATTGTTATCTAAACCAACCATTAAAAGTGCAATGTAAGAACCAAAAACTCCAACAGGCAGACTTAAAAGCACTGGAAACGGAAGCAGTAAACTTTCGTATTGTGCGGCAAGCAATAAGTACACAAACAAAATACATAAGGCAAATATGTAAATGGTTTGATTTCCAGACAGGATTTCTTCACGCGTCATTCCCGACCATTCGAGTTCAAAACGGCTTGGAAGTTTTTCGGCGGCAATTTTCTCAACAGCCGCAATAGCTTCTCCTGAACTAAAACCTTCAGCTGGTTCTCCATTAATCATTGCCGACACATACATATTGTATCTTGTTAAAACTTCAGGACCGTAAACTCTTTCGAGTCTGATAAAAGTAGAAAACGGAACCATTTCGCCAGCGTCATTTTTTAGATACATATCCAGAATACTTTCGGGATTTTTCCTGAATTGCGGACTTGCCTGCACCATTACTTTATACATTTGAGAAAAACGAATAAAGTTGGTCGCATAAAAGGACCCTAGCATAGTCTGTAAAGTCGACATTGCATTATCTACCGAAATTCCTTTTTTGGCAGCCATATCATAATCAATATGGATTAAATATTGCGGGAAAGTGGCATCAAAACTGGTAAATGATTTTTGTATTTCAGGAGAAGCATTCAATTCTTTGATGAAATTTTTAGTCACTTCATCTGTATTATTTATGCTTCCGCCCGATTTATCCAGTAAGCGAAGTTCGAAACCGCTGGTGTTTCCAAACCCGGGAACCGTGGGCGGTGCAAAAATTTCGATTTGGGCATCCGATATACTTTTTGTTTTCTCAGTCAATTGGGCAATAAATTCATTTACCGAAATATCACGCTCTTTCCAGTCTTTCAAATTGATCATTCCCATTCCGTAAGAAGCACCTGCAATTTCAGTAACAATACTGTATCCAGCAAGCGTGGTTACGTTATCAACACCTTTAATTTCTTGGGCAATTCGGGTAACTTCATCCAAAGCTTTTTCGGTACGTTCTACGGTTGCTCCTTGTGGCGTAGTTACACTTACGTAAACCATTCCCTGATCTTCAGACGGAATAAATCCAGAAGGCAATAATTTGCTAGCGCCCCAGGTAAGTATACAAAACAAGACCAATAATCCCATTGTAACCGTAGTTCTATCGGCAAATTTTACCAGAACTTTGATGTATTTAGCAGTAATATTATCAAACCAATTGTTGAATCGGTGGAAAAATTTATCTAGCAAAGAAGTTTTCTGTTTGTTCGGGTCGTGTGCTTTCAACATAATGGCACATAAAGCTGGAGTAAGCGTAAGTGCATTAATTCCAGAAATGACAATACTAATAGCCATAGTCAATGAAAACTGCCTATAGAAAACCCCAACAGGACCACTCAGGAAAGCAACAGGAATAAACACGGCAGCCATAACAATGGTAATTGCAATAACAGCTCCGGTAATTTCTTTCATGGCACTTATGGTTGCGGGCAAAGGTTCCATGTGTTCTTCGGATATTTTTACGTGTACGGCTTCGACAACGACAATTGCGTTATCGACCACAATTCCGATAGAAAGTACTAAGGCAAAAAGTGTTAATAAATTGATCGAGAATCCCATCATAGACATAAAAGTAAATGAACCAATTAAGGCAACAGGAACAGCTAATACAGGAATTAAAGTAGAACGCCAATCCTGCAGGAATAAGAAAACCACAAAGGCTACTAGAATAAAGGCTTCAATAAGCGTTTTTAAAACTTCATCGATGGAGGCATCCAGAAAACGCGAAACATCATAAGCAATATTGTAATCCATTCCAGGAGGAAAAGAACTTCCTTTCAACTCCGCCATTTTTTCTTTTACGCTGGCAATCACTTCAGAGGCATTCGAACCTGGACGCTGTTTCAACATGATAGATGCCGAAGGTTTACCATCCGTTTTTGAAACCATTCCGTAACTCATGGAACCAAATTCAATTTCCGAAATATCTTTTAATCGCAAGATTGTTCCATCAGAATTAGCTCTTAACGGAATTTCTTCGTATTGTTTGGGTTCGAAAAATTTTCCTCCATATTTTATAACATATTGAAGTTGACTGTCCAATTTTCCAGAACCTTCCCCTACTTTACCAGGAGCTGCCGAAATGTTTTGTTTTTGCAGCGAACTAATCACTTCATTTGCTGAAATATTATAAGAAAGCATCTTTTGCGGATCCAGCCATACTCGCATTGAATATTCTTTCTGTCCCATAATTTCGGCACGCCCTACTCCATCAATACGTTTTAATTCTTGCAGGATATTAATATCGGTAAAATTGAAGATAAACTGTTCGTCTTGCATTTTATCAGTACTGGTAACGTTAAGGTACATCAACATACTGTTTACCTCTTTTTCGGTGGTAACTCCAGCACGGATTACTTCTTCGGGAAGTTCATCTAAAATAGTAGTTACACGATTTTGCACGTTTACCGCAGCCAAATCAGGATCTGTTCCTACTTCAAAGAAAACCTGAATCAAGGTCAATCCATCATTTGATGTTACCGTTGACATATATGTCATTCCAGGAACTCCGTTTATGGCACGTTCCAACGGAAGTGCCACCGCATTAGCAGAAACCTCAGCATTAGCTCCAGTATATTTAGCTGTTACCGTTACCGATGGCGGTACAATATCAGGAAATTGTGTTATGGGAAGCTGGAATAAAGCTAATATTCCCAATAGTACTATCATAACCGAGATGATTAATGATAATATTTTTCGTTTGATAAACATTTCTATCATTTTCTTTTCTTTTAATAATGTATAGTTGAATTACAGGTTTACGGCTTGCGTTTCTTTAATATTGATTTTGTCGCCGTCACGTAAGGACTGAATGCCTTCCTGAACAATTAAATCATCATTTTTCAAACCTTTATTTAAAATATATACATCATCAAGTGTACTTCCGATGGTAATGTTGGTCATTTTAACAATGCCTTCTTTGTCTACTAGAAATACAAATTGTTTGTCCTGAATAGAAAAAACTGATTTTTGGGGAATAACAATCGCATTGGTTATGGGCTCTGAAATAATCAATTTTCCAGAAGTTCCGTGTTTAATAAATCCTTGTGGATTGTGAAATTTAGCTTTGTACTGAATAGAACCCGTTTGTCTGTCTATCTCTCCATCGGCAGTTTTTAATTCTCCTTTTTGGTTATAAACGACACCGTTTGGCAAAATTAATTTTATCTCTCCTTTTGTATTGATGCTTTTATCAGCCATCATTTGGAAATAAATATTTTCTGGAATCGAAAAATAGGCATAAATATCATCCAGTTGTGAAACAGTGGTAAGCAGTGAACCATTTTCTACCAAGCTTCCTTCTTTAAAAGGAATACGATCCACAGTTCCGTCAAACGGAGCTCTGATAGTTGTAAAATTAATTTGCTGATTTATGGCTTTTTTTTCTGCAGCAGCGTGAGCAACTTTGGCGGCAGCCGCTTCATATTTTGCTTTAGCTAATTCTAATTCGTTATCTGCAATTACTTTTTTATTGAATAGGGTTTGTGCTTGTTCGAGGTGAACGTTGGCGATTCTAAGATCAGCCATAGTGCTCTTGTAAACGGCTTGCGCTTTTAGCAATTGTATTTGAAGTTCTACATCGCTTATTTTAAATAAAAGCTGGCCTTTTTTTACTTTTTGTCCTTCGCTTACATATACTTTTTCCAGTAATCCTGGAATTCGAACGTGTATTTCGACATTGTTTTTGGCATGCACATCCGCAACAAATCGGTTTGAAATAATGGTGTCTTTTAATGTGATTTTGTATACTGGTACGGTTTTAATACTATTGGCTCTTTTTTTGTTTTTATCTCCACACGAGACCAAAACGAATAATGCTAAAACAGAAAAAAAGAATGATTTTTTAAAATTGTTCATAGTTAATTTATTAGGATTTAAATAGATAGATTAACTCCGTATGTATTGGTTACAGGGAGTTTACAGATAAGTTAAACGATAAAATGGAAATACAGCGTTTACTCCATTTTCAGGCAGCAACGAGTAATTTGAATGTTTTTTATAAAAGAAATTATCTTAGTGATATACCAAGATATTGCAGCCGAAAAACATCGGTACATTATAAAAACAAAGAAGAAGTCATTCTAAATCTAGAATAATTGATATAAATGAAGATGAGTATGTTGCTGAATTTGATAAAGACTAGCAACGCTAAAAAAAATGCTTTCTTTTAAAAGCTTAAGTGTAAAAAAATTAGTGCTATAGTTTTTTTTTAAGGTCCGTGTTTCTGAATCTTCTACACGTGTTTTTGCCTTCTTTTTAATGACAAAATGCATCTTCATATCATTAGACATGGATGCAGAAGAAGATTCAACCTGAGAAACATCCGAAGCTAAAAAAACATCTTGTGTTTGATAATTATTGGCTTCAAAAGAATATTTATAAAATTCTACACTGCCATAAAAAGTAAGCAATGATAAAATAATGATATAGATAGACTTAATAGGTTTCATAAAGTACAGGATAAAACTTTTATTTTTAGGGTTTGAAAAGAATACTAAATTTATAGCTAATTTGATGCCAAATATAGCCATTTGACAATTTAATGTGTCTTAATTTTTCTTTAAAAAAGATATGGCTAAGAAGTTTAATGATAAGTTAACTTATTTGAATAATTTAGTTTTTAGTTATAAAAGCTATATGTGCAGGAATATTTCCTGCAGTTGTTTTCCATTTTAATTTGCCGTCAGGAGTAAAACAATAAATATAACCCGTTACTACATAATTCTGTGCATCAGTGATATAAATTTCTTTTGTTTCGGGATGGACCTGAAGTCCGTACGGAAGCATGATTTGTTTTTCTGTTCCATCAGTAATAATTTGATTGCTGATTATTTTTTTTGTTTTGGTATCTAATATTCCGTAAGTAACTTCATTAGAATTAGTCAAATAACTCCAGGAGACACTATAAAAATAAAGCAAATCGTCTACCAGACACATTCCCGAAACTGGAATATCCAGCTGCATTTTTTTCTCATCTGTTTTAGTATCAATCACAAAAAGGTTCGAAGGTGTCTCGTAATAATCACCTCGTGAACTGACATAAATGTCGCCCTGACTGTCAATTTTCATGCTGGAGAGATTAATACCAACGTCTATTTTTTTTATTTCGGTAAAAGTTGCGAGGTCAATCACCGATACCGTTCGGTCATAATCAGGAACTCGGTACCCTCCAGAATTTGCTACATACAATTTCCCATTATGCACGACCATTTGTTCGGGCTGATAACCCACATTTACTTTACGTTTAATTTCTAAAGAAGTGGTATCGATTTCGGCAACAAAACCAATTTCTGCATTAGGATCAATCGTAACGGAACCAGAATAAGAACTTACATACGCTTTGTCTTTGTAAAAAGCTATGTATCGACAATTGGGAATATCTATTTTTTTGATGCGTTTGGCTGTCCATTTATCAATAACCTCTACTTTATTCGAAACATTAATTACCGCAAATACTTTGTTACCGTAAATTTGAATATCGTTACCCACATCACCCAATTCTTTTACCACTTCGGGATTTCGTTCCGAATAAATATCGGTGGTATAGTTTCCTGTTCGATAATTAAAGAGATCTATACTTGCCCTGTTCATTCCCATATTACCTTCGTTCAGAAGATAAAATCCTTCAATATTTCCTTCACTTCTAGGTTCAGCAACATTTCTGTCCGAGGATAGAAAAATAATTTCATCTTCTCGACAAGAAGTAAAAGCTAGCGCTATAAATAAACCGAAAAGTATTTTTATAATTATCTTTCTCATAATTCAATACTGATTATAAATTTCATCGTTCGACCTGGCATTGGATAATTGTAAATGACCTCATAATGTTGATTGAGTACATTATTTACCTCTACTGCTCCTTTTATTTTATAATTATGAACCACAAAAGCTTTTTGTATAGCTAAATCGTGGGTATACCAAGGCTGTACTTCGTTCACTTTAATATTGTTGACATTCCCATTATATCGTTTTCCAACATAGATAAAACTGTAATTAAAATTCCAGGATTTGTAATTAGCATTAAAAATTCCAGAACCGCTATGCCAGGGCGTATAAGGAATTTGGTCTCCGTAAGACGACAATTCCAAGCCTGCAAATTTGGTATAATCCCTACTTTCAGAATAGGTATAAGTCAAATTAGCGGATAGATTTAATTTGTTAATATGCGTTCCCATATTAATAACTGATTCTATTCCATGTCCTTTTACCTGCCCCATATTAGTCATCATCCAGCGGAATAAATTCCCGGTTGGAGCAGCCACAATTTTGTCCTTGGTATTCGTATAATAGCCATCAACCTGAATAGAAAATTTATCAAAAAATCCTTTTGCTGGTAAATTATAAGTAAAACCAATATCGTACTGATTCATATATTCGGGTCTCAAAGTACTGGATCCAACCATTGTATAATACAAATCATTGAAAGTGGGCATTCTGAAAATGCGTTTGGCGAAAGCCCTTAAATTAAAATCATACTTTTTAAATGGAGTATAACCAAGAAATATGGCAGGAGTAAATTCGGTTTTGTCAGGTGGTTTGGCATTGTATTCCACCTCTTCTTTTACGTGAGTTCCAATAACACTACTCAAAATTTTAAATCCGCCCAATCTATAGGCTGTAGCCAATGAAACTAAAGTGGTATACCGTTGCGGAAAAGAAAATTGGGTTTGGATTCCTCTTCGGGTCGCATCAAGTTTGTTGTACTGAAAATCGGTAGAAAGTGAAACATCCCAACTAGGCAAAATACTGTACATATTTACTGCCGAAAAATAGGCTTCACTTTGATAATAACTATCGTCAGATTGAGCACTTTCAGTTACGGTTTCGCCTAAAACACTAGTAGTATCTCTGGCTATATAGTGCGTATAATCATAAGCATATTTTGCTCTTGCCTGAAATTTATATTTTTCTGTAAAGTCTTTAACTAAAAAAGCCTGAGTGAAAAAATTCTTGTCATTTTGCCTGAAACCATCCGAAAACTTATTCTCTACAATAGCTCCCGGCGCTCCTCTTTCGGAATCGTAATAATATACTTTGGCATCCCAGGAACCCTTATTTATTTTTCCATAAAGTCCTGATTCTATTCTGAGTGCTGTAATATCACTATTCATTCGGGTTGCAGTGGTATCATAAGCTACAGAACCATCCTGATTGTTTCTTTTGTATCTGAATTTATATTCTCCATTCGATTTTATAAATTCCGAACTCAAACTCAAACTGACTTTATCACTTAATTTTTGTTCCCATCTAAAAGACGGATCATTGTAATTGATAGACATGGTTTTGTATCGAACCAGTAGATTGCTTTTTTTATTACCTTCAAAAACAGGACGTTTCGTTCTTAAGTAAATGGTAGAAGCCGCTGCAAAGTCTTTTGCTGATTGGAAAATTTCACTTTTTTGACCGTTATACATTGTCAGGGATTCCATATCATCCAAGGAATATTTTCCTAAATCGGTCACTCCGTTTTGTGCATTTCCTAACTGAATTCCGTCATAAAAAACACCTACATGATGCGTTCCCATATTTCGAACATCAACCGTTTTAAGTCCGCCAAGTCCACCGTAATCTTTGATTTGGGTTCCGGCAAAATACCGAAGCGCATCTGCAACGTTGTGGCTGGCTAAATTTTCAAGTTGTTTTCCGGAAAGACTTTGTACTGGAATTACTTCCTGATACGGTGGTTTTGAATTGATTTTAACCTCTTTCAGAAGCTGTAAACTATCTTTAGCTACCTGAGAATGAAGTAAAAAAGGAACAAAAAGAATGAAAACGAAAAAAAATGTTTTTTTTGTATTACACATCACTAATTAAATTATAAAAACTCACTTTAGGATGTAATTATCAAGAAACATAAGAATTATTCCCGCTATAAAATAACAGGTTAATTGCTTGTCCTTTGACTTTATTCCTCGAAAGTCTTAAACTATATAATTGTGGCAGGTCTCCTGACTTGTCCCATCTTTAAACAACCTTCTCATCCGCCGGGGCGAACAATGGCATTAGTAACGTTTAAAGACTTTTACTAGAACTTACAGTAGCGGGTCTGTTCAGGATTTGCACCTGATTCCCTTTTAACTATTTTTTCTTAAAAATCCAGAAAAAACAGACCAAAATCTGGCGCAAAGTTAATACTAACTTTAATAAAACAAGTATGATAAGAAGTATAAATTATGTATTGAAAACCTAATCTTCAATAAATCAATTAGATTGGCTTTAAAAATAGAATATTAAACCGTTTTTAAAGCTTCAATTAAGCCGTCAATATCTTCTTTAGTATTATAATGACTGAAGGAAATACGCAAACTTGGTTTTTTAATTAAATCATCAGAAAGTATTTCGGCTAATACATGAGAAGGTCGAATGCTTCCGCTCTGGCAAGCACTTCCACGAGAAACGGCAATGCCTCGCATATCCAAATGAAATAAAATCATTGCTGTTTTTTCCTCTGAGAAAGGCAATAAAACATTGATAATATTATAAAAACCTTCGCTCTTTCCGTTGATTTCAAAACCTGGGAAGTTTTTTTCTAATTGCTCAATCAGATAATTTTTAACAGCAGTGATATGCTCTTTTTCGGAATCTAAATTCGAATATGAAATTTCTAAAGCCTTTGCCATTCCTGCAATTTGATGTACCGCTTCGGTTCCTGCACGCAAACCTTTTTCTTGTTCGCCTCCATAAAAAAGAGGTTGCAATCCCGAATTTTTTCTAACAAATGCAAATCCCACTCCTTTAGGTCCATGAAATTTATGCGCACTTGCCAAAACAAAATCCACAGCAATGGTTTGCAAATCCAATGGCATTTTCCCCATCGATTGCACCGTATCCGAATGAAACAAAGCATTATACTGCTTGCAGATTACACCTACTCGCTCCAAATCTAAAGCAGTACCAATTTCGTTATTAATGTGCATTAAACTTACCAATGTTTTTACTTCCTGAGAAAGCAAATCAGACAAATGAGTCAAATCGATTGTACCATTTGGCAACACATTAACATAATCTACCTGAATAGAAAATTCTTTTTGCAAAGCCGTAATAGCCAGTAAAACAGCATGATGTTCTATTTTACTGCTAATGATTCGTTTGACTTGCAAATCCTGAACTGCCGAACGCAAAATCCAATTGTTTCCTTCTGTTCCTCCAGAAGTAAAAATAATTTCCTGAGCATTTACATTCAGTTGTTTGGCAATAGATTTTCTGGAAAGTTCCAATCTGTTTTTAGCATTTCGCCCAAAACTATGCGTTGATGAAGGATTTCCATAATCTTCCGTCATTATTTTAGTCATTTCTTGAATAACTTCTGGTCGGATTGCAGTAGTAGAGGCGTTATCGAGGTATATTTTTTTCATTGTTGCAAAGTTATAAAATATCAATTATCAAAAGCGGAATAAAATTTGTCATTTTTTGCCTATTTTTGTCAAAATTTTTAAGATGAAAAAAGCCCTAAGCCTATTGGTTTTATTAGCACTATTTAACGCTTGCGATGATGGAGATTTAACTCAAGAAGATATTAGCTTTGAAGACGTTACCTCAACTCAAAGTTGTAGTACTAATGATATTATCTACAAACTAAAAGAAAAAGAAGCCTTATTACTGGAAATTCCTGAAACTAATTTCCCTACTGAACTTACTGCTGATAATGAGACGGTTGAGTTAGACATCAGTACTACAACTAATAGAGTAGTGTATCGTTTTTACAACGGAACAGTAACCTCTAACAATATTTGTGAAACTATTGCTCCAGCAACTCCTGTTATTACCGACCAATGGACAGCTACAGCTGGTAAAATAAGAATTGTAACTAGTGCTATTATAGAACCTAATAATGAAGCAAATAACAGTACAAAAATTACAGGATATAACCATAACATTGTGTTAAAAAATGTAACTTTTGCAAAAGCTGTAGGGACACAGGTGTACGAAACATTTCCTTTTGGCAATTACAAATCTATAATTACACCTCTACCATTTAATTTTGATCAGACATTAGAGAAATGTACTTCATCTAATGAGATATATAATTACACCACTAGCGCAGCTTTAATCTTAGACATCGATCCAAGTTTAATTGCAAACGAAGTGACACCTCTTAATACACCAAGAACAGGACTTATAGGAACTACTACAAACGTATTCATCTATCGTTCATTTACAGGCGGAGGTTTATTAACTGGTGATTATTTTTGCAACGATACTACTCCTACTACTCCTGTACTTAATCAACAATGGGATGGTAAAGCGGGAGTAAGTGGCGAAAGCGGTATTATTGAAGTTACGACAACAACTAATGGCCCAACTAGTTTCAAACACACTATAGTACTTAAAAAAGTTTCTTTACAAAAAGGAATTAGTAATTTTACTCTTGGAGATAGTTATATTCTAGGAGAATTATTTACCACAACTAATTAATTTCTATAATCTAGAAAATAAAAAAACGCTCATTTGGACTATTCAAATGAGCGTTTTTTGTAAGTTGTAAATGCTATTATTTTTTACTTTGCTTGATAAAAACTTCAGTAGCACCCTGACCGTATTTTTGATAATTGGCTTCTTGAAAATCAATATTATCATAACGTCCTAATAAAAAATCGAGTTCGGCTTTCAATACACCTTCTCCCACTCCATGTATAAAAACAATTTTAGGAATGCGGTTTTTAATGGCAAATTCTATGTGACGTTGTGCGGTTTCGGCCTGTAAAGTCAAAATATCATAATTAGACATTCCGTGTTTATTTTTGACTAATTTTTCAATGTGCAAATCAAATTCAGGAACTCCTACTTCCTTTTCTTTTCGTTCTTTTACAAAACTTCTTGGTTTTGGAATTGCTTTTTCCTTTTTAATTTCCTCAATATTAATACGTCTAATAGTATCCATTAAGTTACCTGAATCGCTGGTTTTAACCAATTCCTTTTCGGTAAAATTCATCACAAAACCATCCTCGGTTTCAATAGTAACTTCATGACCTTTAACAGTCAAAACAACTCCGTTAATGGCTTCATCCAGTACTGCAACTTTATCTCCTTTATTCAACATCTTCTTTTTCTTTTTCTTGATTTTTACTTGGTGTTTTAGCACTCAATTGCATCATTCCGAACATAAAAACGGCTATAGCAATTACACCTACATATACGTTTTTATCGTCTGCAGTCTGTTGATAAAAAGCAACACCAATGGCAATTAGCATTATGGGAATAACTATTTTCTTCATTTTTTATTTGTATCAGCTTTCAAAAGTAAGAAATTTAAAATTGCCTATTTAAGAAAGTTAATTTCAATTCTATAAAATCCATTTCAAAAACAATACAAATTCATTTCAGCTAAAATCAGCATTATAGCGTGAAAGCGTCTTCGTTCTTGTCCTTTTATTCAAAATAGTTCAATATATTTGTTCTAAATTTAGCAACAGTATTAGAATCAAATAGTATTCTCTCTACCAACAATACAATCCAAAAATCATGACAAAAGATCTGATTATTAAAAATATTGGCTTATTAAAAAGCCATACTTCCATTAATTACGGGATTAAAACGAAAGTGGAAATTTTTACCGAAAAAATATTTTATACCTTATTTGATAGCAATGCTCCTTTGGACGAAAGTATTGATGAATTAGAAAAACAATTTAAAGATATTGCTGCAATTACTTGTAAAAAACCAGATGCTTTATGCGATTCTACTTGGGATCATTTTGTGGCCAAATTGCCTTCGGTATTAGAAAAGCTAAATCAAGATGCCGAATACATTTTAGAAAACGACCCTGCTTCAAACGGCATCGAGGAAGTTTATCTGGGCTATCCAGGATTTTATGCAATTGCTATTTATCGCATTAGTCATGAGTTGTACCAACTCGACTTATTGCTTTTCTCTCGATTAATGAGTGAATATGCCCATAGAATTACAGGAACGGATATTCATGCAGGAGCTCAAATCGATTCGCCATTTTTCATCGATCACGCAACAGGAATTGTGATTGGAGAAACTGCCGTAATTGAAAAACACGTAAAAATTTATCAAGGTGTTACGCTGGGTGCGCTAAGTGTTAGCAAAGACATGAAAAATGCTAAAAGACATCCCACGGTAGAACAAAATGTCTGTATTTATGCCAATGCCACCATTCTGGGCGGTGGAACAATTATTGGCAAAAACAGCATCGTTGGAGGTAATGCCTGGATAACCAAATCAATACCCGAAAGATCAATAGTGACTAATACCACCACTACTGAAGTAAAAATAAAAGAATTAAAATAAATGGATCCGCAAAAAATATTAAACCTCATTGGTAACACTCCTTTAGTAGAAACTACCAATTTGATCAAAAACAAAAACGTAAAATTATTATTAAAATTAGAAGGCAATAATCCTGGAGGAAGTGTCAAAGACAGAGCAGCTTACAATATGATTGTATCGGCTTTAGAAAGAGGCGAAATCAAAAAAGGCGATAAACTTATTGAAGCGACTAGTGGAAATACAGGAATTGCGCTTGCTATGATTGCCCAATTGTTAAACATCGAAATCGAACTTATTTTACCTGAAGATTCTACTAAAGAGCGTACTCAAACCATGCGTGCTTATGGCGCAACTGTAATTCTGACCTCTGCCAAAGAAGGTATTTTAGGATCCAGAGACTATGCCGATAAAAAAGTAGCCGAAGGCGGTTACATCATGTTGAATCAATTTGCAAATGACGACAACTGGAAAGCGCATTACAAAACCACAGGTCCAGAAATTTGGAATGACACACATGGCACTGTAACCCATTTTGTTTCGGCAATGGGAACTACAGGAACCATTATGGGAACTTCAACTTATTTGAAAGAAAAAAATTCAGCTGTTGAAATTATAGGAGCACAACCCTCAGAAGGTTCACAAATTCCTGGAATTAGAAAATGGCCTTTGGAATATTTGCCTAAAATTTATGATCCTTCAAAAGTAGACCGCACTATTGACGTTACCGAAAAAGAAGCTCGTGAAATGACCAAACGCCTAGCCTTAGAAGAAGGTGTTTTTGCAGGAATGAGCAGTGGTGGTGCTGTAGCAGTAGCTGTCAAATTAGCCGAAGAATTAGAATCAGGGGTTATTGTGGCTATCATTTGCGACAGAGGAGATCGTTATTTGTCTTCTGATTTATTTGATTAATTTAAAGATTTTATTTATAAAAAAAAGGCAGGTTTTAATTCAAAAACCTGCCTTTTCTTATTTACAAAAACAATACAATCATTCGGTTATTGGAAAAACAATAGTAAAAGTTCCGCCTTTATTTTTCCCTTCGCTACTTGCAATTAACCTACCGTCATTTCTTTCAATAATTTGCTTGCACAAATACAAACCTATTCCAGTAGAATATTCTTCTAAAGTGCCTAATCTACTTCTTTCAGTAAATTTTTCGAATATTTTTTCACTGTCTTTCCCATCAAAACCAATTCCTTCGTCGATCACTTTGATATATACATTTTTCTTATCGTTGTAACTTTCCAATTGTATTTTAGCATCCGAAAAAGAAAACTTAATGGCATTGTTTACCAAATTAAAAAGGACTCGGGTCAATAATTCGGGATCAATTTTTAAATGCACTATTGCTATGTCTAGATTCTGGATTAGTTCAATTTTTTTAGCCACCAAATTTTGACTTAACTGATTCCTAACATTTTCAATTACTTCATCTAAATAAATGACTTTAATCTCTGAACTTGGTTGCAACATCTCATCCTGCTCTTTCAGCATTCTTATAAAATTTTCGATGTATCGAAATTGCTCTTTTGAGGAATGACTAATCAATTCAGCCAATTCTTTTACTTCATCTGATGGATTCGTTTCTAATATCATAATTGATAAAGATTGCGAATTTCCAGCAAAAGTTTTCAAATCATGCGAAAGCAAATAGATTAAATCCTCTTTGGCAGCAATAAACTTTTCGCTTTCTAAAATAGAATTTTGAATATTAGCTAATAACATTCCTGCTTCGTCCGAAAAATGAAGTGGTAGTTTTGTAACTGTCCTCTTTAATTTATAATCACTTAAAGCTTTAGAGGCGAGTTCTATGGGATGAATTAATTTATTCAAAACAGTCAATGTTAGTGCTGTAGCGATCAAAGTTATTATCAACGAAAAAATCAATAAACTGCAAGTTGAAAAATTTGCTTTTGCATAAACGACAAAAAATAAAATTCCGATTAACGGAATATGAATTCCTATAAAAGCAACAAAAAGGAATTTAAAAATATAACTGTCTTTCAAAAAACGAATTGAAGATAATTTTTCATACAATTTCATAAAAACTATATTAGGGGGTAAGCCAAATGTACGAAAAAGCTTTTTTTAGAACAAAGAAATTATACCTAAACAAAAAAACTTATAGACTAACTTCAATATTATTTTTATTAGTTTTGTTTCTAAGGTTTTTCGCCAATAAAAAAAAGTTTATGAAAGGAAGTATCCCAATGCAAGACTGGCCGTATTTACTAAAGTACCAAGAAGAAAATGCAACACTTCCGATTCCTAAACCTGATGAAAACAGAGTGGTGTTTTTAGGTGATTCGATAACCGAATTTTGGAGTAACAAACATTCTTTTTTCTCTGAAAACAAAACTTATATCAATCGGGGAATTAGTGGACAAACAACTCCACAAATGCTACTTCGTTTTAGAGCTGATGTGATTGAACTTAAACCTAAAATAGTAGTTATTCTTGCAGGAGGAAATGACATTGCAGGAAATACTGGAGTATCAGATACCAAAATGATTACCAATAACATTTTTTCAATGATAGAATTAGCGCAAGTACATCATATCAAAGTCATTCTTTGTTCGGTTTTACCCGCTAACTTTTTTTATTGGAATCCAAAAGAAAAACCAGCTGATAGAATCATCGAATTGAACGCTATGTTAAAAAAATATGCTATCTTGAATAAAATTCCGTTTGTAGATTATTATTCGAAAATGGTAGACGAACAAAAAGGTTTAAGAACAGCATTTTCTGAAGATCGTGTACATCCGAATACGGCGGGTTACCAAGTTATGAGTCCGCTAATTGAAGAAGCTATCCAACTAACAATAAATAATTATAAAAACATACAAGATGAACTATCGTAAACTAGGAAAAACAAACTTTGAAGTTTCAGAAATTGCACTGGGAACCTGGCAAGTAGGTGGAAAATGGGGTTCGCCATTTAATGATAAAACTGCCGATGAACTTTTAAACACAGCAATAGACAAAGGCATCAATTTTATTGACACTGCCGATGTATATGAAAATGGTTTAAGCGAAACTGCCGTAGGAAGAGTGGTTCGTTCCCGTTCGGAACGCATTTATGTCGCCACCAAATGTGGGCGTCACATCAATCCGCATGTTAATGAAGGCTACCAACCTCAAGTATTACAAAAATATATAGAAGACAGTTTAAAACGCCTGAAATTAGATACTATCGATTTAATTCAATTGCACTGTCCTCCTACTGAAGTTTTTTATCGTCCTGAAATTTTTGAACTTTTTGACAAATTAAAAAAAGAAGGTAAAATTCAGAATCTGGGAGTTAGTGTCGAAAAAGTGGAAGAAGGATTGAAAGCAATTGAATTTCCAAATGTAACTACAGTTCAAATTATATTCAATCTTTTTAGACAACGTCCTTCAGAATTATTCTTTAAAGAGGCTAAGAAAAAAAATGTCGGAATCATTGCTCGCGTTCCATTGGCTAGCGGATTGTTGACCGGGAAATTTTCTGAAAAATCTATTTTCGACAGTAAAGACCATCGTTTCTTTAATCGCGAAGGTGCTGCTTTTGATAAAGGCGAAACTTTCTCAGGAATCAATTACGAATTGGGTTTAATAGCAGTAAATAAGCTAAAAGAATTATTCCCTGAAGTTTTAAATTTGGCTCCTCTTGCGCTACAATGGATTTTAAGTTTTAACGAAGTAAGCTGTATTATTCCAGGTGCTTCTACCGAAAGTCACGTATTGTCTAATCTTTCTACTTTAGATTTGCCTTTATTAACTCCTGAAAAAATCGCCGCAATGAACGAAGTCTATGAACATTATATAAAAAAAGAAGTGCATCATTTATGGTAAAATTCTAATTTTCTAAAATTTAGCATCAATAATAAACTTCAGCACAGACAATCTAGAATGGTTTGTGTTGAAGTTTATAACATTACCTTTTTAAAATTTTATTTCTTTACTTCCTCAAAAATAAATTCAGGATTAGAATAATCAATAGGTTCCGTTTTTAAAAAAGAGGGAATTCCCATGTAAACTGAAATGATACCTTTACCTAACAGCCATTTATTCTCTCGTTTCAGCATAGCAACTGGATACCTTTTTAAAACGCCACCGCCATAAGAATGGTAATAAAAACTTCCTTTAAGTGTATCACCAGAAATAATTCCCCGAATCTCGCCAGAATCTTTTCTGGATCCACCATACATTATCTCATATTGACCAAAAAACCGATTATCCTCTAGCTTTGTATACCGAAGTAAAGCAGTGTCTTTGTCGTTTATAGCACGATAGGAAAATAAAGTTCCTTTCTCTTCACTTTTTCCACAACTAAAAATAATGGCACAAAAAACAATTAGTACACTAATTAACAGCACTCTATTTTTAGAAACCATAACCTTTTTTTTAAGACTTTCAAACAAAGATAAAACAGCATTTTAATTTATGACAATTCCGTTTGTCAAAACATTAAATAAAAGGATTATTTCGGCTTCTAAATGTATTTAATAAACATACTAAAACCACATTTTGCTCATTTTAGTAGAAGAGGAAACGAGGTTTTTTATTTGTAGTACTAAATTCCGTAGCAATTCTCTATTTTAGCAATAGTTAAACGCTTGGTTTATGACACAAGAAATATGTTATACTTTTTCGGCAACAATTGAAATTATAGGCATCAATCCGTTTGTTTTTGTACCTGATGAAATTTTAAAACACATTTTTGAAAAAGCTGGAAAATCCAAAGGACCTATTCCTATCAAAGGAACTGTTAATTCCATTCCCTACATCCAAACTTTAATGAAATTTAAAGGCGAATGGCGCTTGTACATCAATACTAAAATGCTTAAAAACTCTCCTAAAAGAATTGGAGAACAAATAGCAATAAGTATTGTTTATGATCCTGAAAAAAGAGAAATACCTATTCATCCCAAATTATCAGAAGCTTTAAACGAAAACGTAGCAGCAAATATGATTTTCCAAAATTTACGTCCTTCATTACAACATGAAATTGTCCGTTATATTGCCAATTTAAAAACGGAAGAAAGCATCAATAAAAATGTTTCAAAAGCGATTGCGTTTTTATTAGGAAAAGGAAAATTTGTGGGGAGAGAGAAGCCTTAATGTTTTTTTTGTAAGAATATTTTAATATATTTGAAAACAAATAAAGTGATATAAACATACATCAATCTATGCGAACAACTGTATAGTATGAAAGTTTGTTTCGCCTATAGACGAGTTAGTGGCAATTTATCAGAACCTCTTATTTATAAAACAATGATAGACGATATAATGTATATTTATGAGAAAAATTATGGCCGGACAAACAATTTGATTTCATTGTATTCGACAATTACATCTGGAAAAAAAGGAAGAAGACCAATCGAAAATTTAGATTTACTTAGAGCTACGGTTGTTATGCTTCATTCTACCCTTGAAGATTTTCTAAGAAATCTACAAAATTGGAAATTACCTAATTCAAGTAAAGAAAGACTAAATAAAATTCCGATTATAGCTGCTAATTACGATTCTAGAAAAACTAAATTTGAGCTTGGTGAATTGGTTGAACATAAAGGTAAAAGTATCGAAGAATTGATAAATTTATCTGTAAAAGAATATCTTAACTCTCAAAGTTACAATAACACAACCGATATTTCCAACGCATTAAAAGATATTAATATTATAAATAATGATAAAATCAAAAGCTATTATCCAGAGATTGATAAAATGATCAAAAGAAGACACAATATTGTCCATCAAGCCGACAGAGAATTTATTGTTGGCAGCACAGTCCATAAAGTCAAGCCTATCAATCTCGAACAAGTCAAAAAATGGCAGTCTTCTATTGACTTATTAGTACTAGAAATTGTAAAACAAATAAATTTAAATTGATTAATTTTGTAACCATGGGAAAATTTGCAATAACAAGAAGAAGTAATGGTGAATATCAATTCTCATTATCAGCAGCCAATGGCCAAAAAATATTAATGAGTGAAGGTTATACCACAAAACAGAGTTGTATAAACGGGATTGAATCTGTCAAATATAATGCAAATAATGATTCTCGTTTTGATAGAAAAACATCTACAAATGGAAAATACTATTTCAATTTAAAAGCTCAGAACGGACAAATAATTGGAACAAGTGAACTATATGAAAGTGTCGCCGCTAGAGAGAATGGAATATATTCTGTTCAAAAAAATTCGCAATCTAGCGAAGTAGTTGACTATTCATAAACTAGCATTACAGCGATTTGGCTCAATAGCTACACTGAATAAAAAACAAAATCCGATTTTCCGCTAAAAAATCGGATCTTAGCTAGAAATAATACATTTCATGCAGTCCCAACTGCGGCAAGCCACGGAACGTTGTACCAACCAAACCACCCAGATATATCATTACAAAGATTGCATGGAGTTGAATTCCGTACACGTAAAATTGGGCAATTTTAAAAACATATCGAGAACTTTTGTATAAACAGGAAGAGTTTTCGATACATTTTTCGCTACATTTCACTTCGCAAAAACACTCGAACTGACGGTTCAATAATTACTTCAAAAACAGAATAGCGATAAAATTCGCCACTTTTTAAAAATATTTCCCAATTTGAATTCATAAAAGGCAACAAACACTTATTTTTGCGCCATGGGTAGAAAAAATACAGACAAAGTTGTCTTTCATCAGATAAAAGTCCTTGATGCAGGTGCAAAAGGCGTTTCGGTAGCAAAGGCTCCCGATGGAAAAGTAGTGTTTATTCCGAATGTGGTTCCGGGTGATGTGGTTGATGTGCAAACTTTCAAAAAACGCAAGGCGTATTACGAAGGAAAAGCAGTGAAATTTCATGAATTTTCAGAGCATCGTGTTGATCCTATTTGCGATCATTTTGGAGTTTGTGGTGGTTGCAAATGGCAAAACATGAACTACGACCAACAGTTGTTTTACAAACAAAATGAGGTAAAAAATCACTTGCAACGCATTGGAAAAATTGAACTTCCTGAATTCGAGCCCATTTTAGGTTCGGAGAAAAAGTTTTTCTACAGAAATAAAATGGAATTTTCGTTTTCTAACAGCCGTTGGTTAACCGAAGCTGAAATTGGAAGCGATGAAGATTTAGGAAATAGAAATGCCCTTGGTTTTCATATTCCAAAAATGTGGGACAAAATCCTGGATATTCAAAAATGTCATTTACAAGAAGATCCTTCAAACGCTATTAGAAATGAAGTTCGTGATTTTGCCAACGCCAATAACTTAACTTTTTTCAATCCGAGAGAGCATTCTGGTTTATTGAGAACTTTAATGTTACGTACTGCTTCTACTGGCGAAATCATGCTTTTGATTCAATTTTTCGAAAATGATAAAGCCAGCAGAGAATTATTATTAGATCATCTTTATGCCAAATTCCCTCAAATTACTTCGTTGCAATATGTGGTGAACAATAAGGCAAATGATACGCTTTACGACCAGGACATCAAATTGTACAAAGGACGTGATTACATTTTGGAGGAAATGGAAGGTTTGAAATTTAGCATCAATGCCAAATCGTTTTACCAAACCAACTCCGATCAAGCTTACGAATTATACAAAATAACGAGAGATTTTGCTGGATTAACAGGAAATGAAATTGTTTATGATTTATATACTGGAACTGGAACTATTGCGCAGTTTGTTTCTAAAAAAGCAAAAAAAGTAATTGGTGTCGAAAGTGTTCCAGATGCTATTAAAGACGCTAAGGCAAATGCCGAACGCAATAACATTGACAATTGTGAGTTCTTTGTAGGAGACATGAAAGTGGTTTTTAACGACGCTTTTATAGCTCAACACGGACAACCAGACGTAATTATCACTGATCCACCACGAGACGGAATGCACAAAGACGTAATTGAACAAATTATGAAAATTGCTCCTGAAAAAGTAGTGTATGTAAGTTGTAATTCGGCTACACAGGCTCGTGATTTGGCTTTAATGGACGAAAAATACAAAGTAACTAAAGTACGTCCTGTAGATATGTTTCCGCAAACGCATCACGTGGAAAATGTAGTGCTTTTAGAAAGAAGATAATTAGTCCTTAGTACCTAGTACTTAGTTTTTTTTATAAATACACTAAGGACTAGGGACTAATAACTAGGGACTAAAGACTAAAAAAATATGAAAAAAACGATACTGCTTTTATTGATACTCTCTTTCTCCTTCTCCGGTTGTGAGAAAGACGATATCTGTGATGCTAATACAATCACTACGCCTCGATTAGTGATTACATTTTATGATTTCAACAATTCTTCTGTAGAAAAAAATGCAACAAATTTAACTATTATTGCTGACGGAATGGAAGAAGCAGTTAGTTTCAACGGAAGCACATTAATAAACGGAACTACAGTTTCTATTCCCCTAAAACCAACTGAAGACACCACTACTTTTCGTTTTATCTTGAATTTTGGCAGTACGAATGCTGCTTCATTACCCAACGAAGATATTATTGAATTCAATTACAGCAGACAAAATATTTTTGTTTCCCGTGCTTGCGGATTTAAAACGAATTATACCTTAGACCCCATTACTCCATTTGTACATTCAGACGCGGAAGCCGCTGATAGCAAATGGATGCGACATGTTGCAGTTAAAAACTATATTATAGCTAACGAAAATGAAACACACCTTGAAATCTATTTTTAGTAGCTTACTTCTTTTGACATTGTTTTTTGCAAATGCTCAAGACATTCAAACTCCTGCGGAAAAACCAAAAGATACCATTACAACTAGTATTGTGGCTAAAAAAGCCGTTGTAGCTAAACAACCAAAGGTAGATCCAAAAACAGATTCTATTGCTGTACCCATAAAAACCAATCGTTATGGTGTGCGTGTAGGTATTGATTTGTATAAATTAAGCCGAAGCATTTATGATAAAGATTACAAAGGACTGGAACTGGTAGGTGATTATCGATTGGATAAAAAACGTTATGCAGCCGTAGAAGTAGGAAACGAAAATAAAACAACTGATGATTCCCGTTTGAATTTCACAACCAAAGGTTCATACATAAAAGCAGGTTTTGACTACAACGCTTACGAAAACTGGCTTGATATGGAAAACATTATTTCGATAGGTTTGCGTTACGGTTTTAGTACTTTTAACCAAGAACTGAATAACTATAAAATTTACAATTCTAATCCGTATTTTGGAGAAGTTCCGCCTATTGCTGAAAGTAGAAAATTCAATGGTTTAACAGCAAGTTGGATCGAAGTAGTAGCAGGAATGAAAGCCAAAGTATTCAACAATGTCTTTCTAGGATTCAGCCTTCGTTTTAACCGATTAATTACCAACAAACAACCTGATAATTTCGAAAATTTATATATTCCTGGTTTCAACCGAACCTATAATGGTGATTTTGGTGTTGGTTTTAACTACACCGTAACTTATTTTGTTCCTATTTTCAAAAAGAAAGTCCTTCCTGTGGAAACAAAAACAAAGAAAAAATAAGCAGATTTCAGAATGCAGAAAGCAGATTTGACATCAACAAAAAAAACCGCAAATTCATTGATTTAATAAATGAATTTGCGGTTTTTTATTTCTAAATTCTGCTGACTAATTACTGCTCTCTGAACACTAATTTCACCCTATTTCTTTCACATTTTTAGAAAAAACCCATTTCATATATAATTTTTCTCCGTCATTGGTTTTTACTGCTTGGAATTTTGGAGATAAAAATGTTCCAATTACAAAAGCAATAAACGGAACCCAAAAACCAGTCAACTCAGTGTAACGTTCTACTAAAAAACGTGCTAAAATAAACAAACAGGCAAAACAACCCAATTGATATAAAAATGCTCTTAATTGTAATTTACTCATGGTATTCTATTTTTAATTCTACTTTATTTTTTTCTGAAATCTAAATTCTGTCTTCTGGATTATTCTTTCTCCACCTGAAATTTCGTTCTTTTACTTCCTTCGTACATTTCGTATTTTACCAAACGAGCTTCAAGTCCGGCGTTGAACAATTTGATTTTTCTTGATGGTCTCAAACCTACAAACTTCAACGCTTCTAAATTTCCTGTAATAAACCAGGCATTTGTTCCCGGATAACTTTTCTTCAAAGTATCGCCAATATTTTTATAGAATTCTTCCATGTGAATATCCAAACGCTCATCATAAGGCGGATTAAACACAATGTGCAATTTTCCTTCCGAAGTTTTTTCGCTATCGAAGAAATTATCTTCGGTAATTGTTACGTATTCTTCTAAATTAGCATTCCTGATGTTGTCTTTGGCTTTACTAACTGCACTCGGCGCTTTGTCATAGCCTTTTATCGTATGATGAAACTCACGTACTTTCCCTAATAAACTATCGGTGATTTTGTCAAACAAATCATTATCCCAGTCTTTCCATTTTTCGAAAGCAAATTCTTTACGATTGATGTTGGCTGGAATATTACAAGCAATCATAGCTGCTTCGGCAAGAAAAGTTCCTGAACCACACATTGGATCCAAGAAATCCGTTTGTCCGTCCCAACCCGATAGCAACAAAATTCCTGCTGCCAAAACTTCGTTTATAGGAGCAATATTAGTTGCCGTTCTATACCCACGTTGATTCAGCGCATTTCCTGAAGTATCTAATGCCACCGAAACCTGGTCTTTATCAATATGAATGTTAATTCGTAAATCAGGATGAATTTTATCCACACTTGGACGTTGTCCTGTTCTTTCTCTAAATTGATCCACAATAGCATCTTTACATTTTTGAGAAACAAACTCCGAATGATTAAAATATTCCGAATGTACGGTGGCATCAATCACAAAAGTCTGATTGGCATTGATAAACTTAGACCAGTTCACTCCCGTAACGCCTTTGTACAAAGCTTTTTCATTATTTGCTCTAAAAGAATAAATAGGTTTTAAGATTTTTAATGCGGTACGCAAAGACAAATTGGCTTTGTACATAAAACCCTTATCACCTTTAAAACTTACCATTCTTACGCCCTGCTCTACATCCTGCGCTCCTAAATTTTTCAATTCGGTTGCTAATATCTCTTCAAAACCAAAAAAGGTTTTGGCTATCATCTTAAAATTTTCTTCCATTTCTCTTTTAAATTCCAATAATTAAATTCCAAATTCCAAACAACCTGAAATAGTATATTTCCGCAAAAATACACTAAATTTGCGGGATAGAATTAATCGAAAAGAATAAATGTCCGAAGCACAAAAAACAACGCATACAAATCAAGACCAACAAAATGAAACTTGGTTCAGCTCTTGGTTTGATACTCCCTATTATCACATTCTCTACAAAGAACGAAATGACAAAGAAGCACAGCTTTTCATGGATAATTTAACTCATTATTTAAACCTTCCTGAAAAAGCAAAAGTATTGGATTTAGCCTGTGGCAAAGGACGTCACGCTATTTATTTAAACCAATTAGGGTTTGATGTCATTGGTGCTGATTTATCTGAAAACAGTATTGCTGAAGCCAGCAAAAATTCGAATGAAAGCCTGCATTTCAAGGTACACGACATGCGCGAGCCATTTGAAGAAAAATACGATGCTATTTTTAATTTGTTTACCAGTTTTGGTTATTTCGAAAATGACGATGACAATTTAACTACTTTAAAAGCCATCAAAAACAGTTTATCTGACTATGGTTTTGCCGTAATTGACTTTATGAATGTCAATCAGGTAATTGAAACATTAGTTCCAGAAGAAGTAAAATCCGTAGACGGAATCGATTTCCATCTGAAACGTTATGTTGCCGATGGTCATATTTTTAAAGAAATTGATTTTGAAGATAAAGGTCATAAATATCTTTTTACCGAAAAAGTAAAAGCCTTGACTTTACAAGATTTTGAATCCATGATGGAAGAAGCAGGTATTTATTTATTAGACATTTTTGGAGACTATAAGTTGAAAAAATTTCATAAAACCGAAAGCGAACGACTCATCCTTATTTTTAAATAATGAATTACCTTTTACCATTACTTTCTGTACTTTTAGGGTATATTATTGCATTGGTTTTAAAACCAAAAAACAAAAGTAATCTAAAGCTACTATTGGCTTTTAGTGGTTCGTTTTTGCTTTCTTTGACGGTAATGCACTTATTACCTGAAATCTATGAGAGTCATGAGCACGTTATTGGTGGAAGTCACAATCACAATACGGGGATTTTTATCATGCTTGGAATTTTGTTCCAAATTATCTTAGAATTTTTCTCTAAAGGTGCTGAACACGGACACGTTCACGGACATCCAAATATGTCTCACATTCCGTGGTTGTTGTTCATCAGTCTTTGTATTCACGCCTTTTTGGAAGGATTTCCTGTGGGACACAATCATGATAATTTAGCGCTGGGAATTGCTATTCATCACCTTCCTATTGCAATTATTTTGACTACTTTTTTCATCAATTCCCATCTAAACAAGAAAGCTATCTTTGCTTTCATGCTTACTTTTGCTTTGATGACACCACTAGGAACATTCGCCTCTGATTATCTTACAGTATTAAATCAATACCATAAAGAAATTACGGCTGTAGTTATCGGGATATTATTTCATATTTCTTCGACTATTATTTTCGAAAGTAGCGAAGGACACAAATTTAATATCGCTAAAGTTTCGATGATTGTTTTAGGAATTGTTTTGGCTTATTTTTTATAATTTGGGCATGACCTCGTCTCGTCAAAAAAAGACGACGAGGTCGGGCTATCCGTTTTAATCTTTTTATTTTTAAAGAAAAAATAAAAAGGATTTCTACTTCTATCCCTCACGCAAACCGTACTCTCTACAAATTCATTTTTACAATTGAAACTCCCGAAAGTTACACTCCTCTAAGTACGAAAAGTTCTAAATTAACAAATTGCTTTTTTTCAATTTGTAGTGATTTATTTATATATTTGATTTAAAATAAAGTATCGTAGTAATCATAAATAACTATTCAAAAATGAGTGGTTTTGTGTGATTTCACCATATATATATATATATATGTATTCTAATTATCAAGCACTTAAACACAGAAACGTAAATATAATATGAAAATAACCTTACTCGATAAATACAAATCTTTACACCCCTTTGAAAGTGATGAATTGGATTCACTAACAGTAATCACAGGAAAAAATGGGAGTGGTAAATCACAATTATTAAATTTAATATTCAGCAAGTTTAAAGTTGTGCCTGAAGTTGCCAGTATTAGGTTAAATATTTTTCCTGAAATGGAAAATATTCAGTTCGAAGGCATTATTAAGGATAATCTTCAAAACATCTCCTATGAAGAATGGAAATCTATAATCAAAAAGCTATTAGAAAGCTTTAAAAAATTAACTGACAATAATATCAAAATAATAAAATATATTATTGACAAAAATTTACCATATAAAATTAATGGTTCATTCACGGGAAAAAGACTATCAAATGACCCTGAATATTTGGAACTTTTGAAAATTAATATTTCAGAAGTTTTAAATATAAGTATTGAGACTATAAAAGATACTAAAGCACTTGATGAAAGAAAAGTACTTCGTCAAATATATAATAACCAAACTCTTAAACTTTTTCTTTTCTTATCTCACCTTAGCGAAAAGACTGGAAAACCAATGGAATCTTTCACTGAATTAGATTTTTTCAATTCTCCAATTGATGAAAGTCTAATTGATGAAAATGAACTTTTTAGTTCTAAAATAGAATATATATTTTATAATTACGCAAAAAGAAGAGATATAAATCGTAAAAATTGGTTTTATAAAAATGAAGATGGCGAAGAAAATAATTCTGTATCCGACGATGAATTTATCATACAATTCACACCACCTTGGAAACTTATAAATGATATACTTGAAACCAATAAACTTGATTTTTATTTTAAAGGTATTGAAAAAAAAAAAATTTAGTACAGATGTTGTTATTGATTTCAAACTTTTAAAAAAATCTACCTCCGAAGAAATTCCTTTTAACGATTTATCTTCAGGCGAAAAAGTTATTATTGGTTTAATCCTAAAACTATTTACATCAGAGTATTATGGTACTAACTTAAAATTTCCCGATTTGATTTTATTAGATGAACCTGATGCTCATCTACATCCAGAAATGTCCAATCTTCTTATTAATGTTTTAGAAAATACATTTGTTTCAAACTTTGGCATAAAAGTAATTTTCACAACTCATAGTCCTTCAACAATAGCTTTATTGAATGAAAATAACATTTATCAAATTACAAATGGTAAAGATACTTCGTTAAAAAAAATATCTAAAGATGATGCTTTAAAAATTTTGACAAGCTTCATTCCTACATTGAATATTGATTATAAAAATCACAAACAAGTATTTGTAGAAAGTCCTACTGATAGATTCTATTATCAAATTATCTTTGATAAAATATCTCAACAAAAAGTATTTCCTTTCAAACTTTATTTCATTTCTAATGGTTATGGAAAAGGTAGTAGTTCTCAAGTTATTGAAACAGTAGAGGCAATCAGAAAATCGGAAAACAAATCATTTTTTGGTATCGTAGATTGGGACAAAACAAACATAGATAATGAATACATAAAAGTTCACGGTGAAGATGTTAGGTATAGTATTGAAAATTATGTTTATGATCCAATATATTTGATAATACAACTGATGGAGTTAAAAGCTCATAACGTACACGAAGAAATTGGAGTAACTGAAATTTATAATCAATACGAATTAGGGCATAATAAAGATTTAGCTGAAAAAGGGATTGCTTGGTTTTTTGAAAAATTCTACAATAAATTTCCTATGAGTGAGCCTTTAAAAAAAAATAAAAGAATTGTAAAATTTTTCAACGGTATGGATTTTAATATTCCTATTTGGTATCTTGAATTTCAAGGACACGATTTAGAATTAAAATTAAAAACAGTTTTTCCTGCTTTAGAAAAATATCGAAATGAAGGCGAACTGCAAAAGAATCTGAGTATAATATCCGCAAAATGCTTTCCATTTATACACCATGATACCATTCAAGTCTTTGAAAAAATAATAAACATCGGCTAACACTTCCGATAGCACAGATTTACAAAACAAATCTGTTGCACGAAAGGGAACTTAAATTACAGGAATTAAAAAAATGGGAATAATTAAAATTATTGGTGCTGTCTTAGTTACTATTTTGGGATTAATTCTCCTAATTCTTGGACTAATAAAGCTAATGACATTCCTTGCTGACAAAAGTGCAGAAAAAAAAGGACGTAAATATTGTAATGATAGAGGTTATGAATTCAAGAAAATTGAAGCTTATCCTAACCATTATGGATTGTTTTTAAAAAAGGACAATATGCATATATACGCCAGTTTTCATTATGAAAGAGATGGTTCCTTTACTTGGATTAAAGGTTCACCTGAGGACAAGATAGAAGCCAGATTGGCAAAGAAATCTGAAAAGAACAAAAAAACAAAAGCACAACAGTAGTTAAGCCGCATTAAATAGACGGTCTATTATTAACGTTCAAAAAAACAAAATACAACAAAATCCGCCTACCATTCTTGCTGAAAACTTAGTACCTTTGGCACTTTGCAACTCAGAAACTCAAAAAAAATGACCTTCATAAAAACCACCGAACAATCCTCAAAATACGAGCATTTAGAAAAAATGTCAGTTGCTGACTTGCTTTCGAACATCAACAACGAAGACAAAACTGTTCCGCTTGCTGTTGAAAAAGCCTTGCCTCAAATTGAAAATTTAGTAACTCAAATTGTTGCTAAAATGAAACTGGGCGGACGTTTATTTTACATAGGCGCTGGAACTTCGGGACGTTTGGGAGTAGTCGATGCTTCTGAATGTCCGCCTACTTTTGGGGTTCCTTTTGATTTGGTCGTGGGAATCATTGCGGGTGGCGACAAAGCAATTCGTAAAGCGGTAGAAAATGCCGAAGACAATGCAACGCAAGCCTGGATTGATTTACAGGAATTCAATATCAACGAGAATGATGTAGTTATTGGAATTGCGGCTTCGGGAACAACGCCTTATGTAATTGGGGGTTTAGAAACTTGCAATAAAAACAATATTATTACAGGAAGTATTTCTTGCAATGCTGGAAGTCCGCTTTCGCAAACAGCACAATTCCCTATTGATGTGGTGGTTGGACCTGAATTTGTTACCGGAAGTTCCAGAATGAAAGCTGGAACGGCTCAAAAGTTAGTACTAAATATGATTTCGACTGCTACGATGATTCAATTAGGAAAAGTAAAAGGCAACAAAATGGTCGATATGCAATTGAGTAACAATAAACTCGTTGACCGCGGAACTAAAATGATTATGGGCGAAATTCCTGTTAGCTACGAAGAAGCAGCTCAATTGTTGAAAGAGCATGGAAGCGTACGCAAAGCAGTTGATTACTTTAATTCTAAGTGATAAGTTATAGTTAAGTTTGGGGCACAGCACTTCTAACCTCTAACTTCTAACCTCTAACTTCTAACTTCCATCTTCTAACTTCTAACTTTTCAAAATGGCAACAAACAAAGAATTATTATCCAAAGGAGTTCGATATTTAACAGGCGCTTTGCCTTTGCTATTCATTGGTCCATCATTGATTTACAATGCTTTTATGAACCAACAAAATGTATGGCATTACCTTGTTCTAGGAATTGGAATCATTGCTTGTTTGGGATCAATGTACTTGATTTTTTTAGGATTGAAAACAATGATGAAAGCTTTATTTAACGACTAATGGAAGACTTAATTCACATCCAGAAAACATTTGATAAAGTAGTTTTCATCGACAAAAAAGTAAGTAATAGAGAATTTGAAGATTGCGTTTTTAAAAACTGCGATTTCTCCAATAGTGATTTTTCGAATAATACTTTTATGGATTGCGAGTTTATCAACTGCAATCTTTCGATGACAACGCTAGGCGGAACAAGTTTAAAAACAGTTCATTTTTCGAATTGTAAACTATTAGGAATCCATTTTAACAATTGCGCCGATTTTATGTTTGCCGTAAGTTTTAATGATTGCATTTTAGATTATGCTTCTTTTTCGAATAAAAAAATGCCCAAAACTAAGTTCAATTCCTGTTCGATGAAAGAAGTGACTTTCATTGGAACAAACCTTTCCAATTCGGTTTTTGATAATTGCAATTTAGACAATGCCGTTTTTAATGATACGCAATTGAAAGAAGTAAATTTCCTGACGGCTTACAATTATAAAATTGATCCTGAATTCAATCCGATGCGAAAAGCCAAATTTTCAATGCAGGGAATTCCGGGACTTTTAGACAAATACGATATTAAAATTCAATAAAGATGGACATAGCCGAACTTTATTTTTTAAGCCTAAAAAAACAATTGCTTTATTACAAAACAATTGGCGAAAAAGCGATGCAGCAATTAGAGCCTGAACAACTTTTTATGGCTACCAATGATGACTCAAATAGCATAGCAGCAATTGTAAAACATCTTTCGGGAAATATGACATCTCGTTGGACTGATTTTTTAACCACTGATGGGGAAAAAGAATGGCGCAATAGAGATGCTGAATTTGAAAATGATTTAATAACTTCAGAAGATTTATTCGTGATTTGGAATAAAGGTTGGGATTGTTTTTTTGATGCTATTGAATCCTTAAAACCGGAAGATCTTTCAAAAATTATTTATATTAGAAATGAAGGACAAACGGCTCTAGATGCTATAAACAGGCAACTGGCACATTATCCATATCACATAGGTCAAATTGTATTTTATGCTAAGCAATTAAAAAATTCTAGTTGGGATAGTTTGTCTATTCCTAAAAATAAATCTAATAATTATAATTCGGAAAAATTTGCTCAAGATAAGAGCTTTAAGCATTTTACCGATGATGAACTCGAAAGATTAAAGTAAACATTATAAACTAGCCCTGATAGCAGTGGAAATCCTTTTTATCCTGATTTTTTTCAGGATAAAAAGATTGAAACGAATAGCAGGATTAAGCTCCAAAAAACATGAAAAAACTAATTTTGCTATCGCTGCTTCTTATTTTAGCTTCTTGCTATAATGCCGAACACAATTGTAAAGACTTCAAAACTGGAAAATTCAAATTTGAACACGAAGTAGATGGCGTAAAAAAAGTAACTCTTTTTGAACGCAATGATAGCATCGAAATTGAAACATTTGAAGGAAAAACCGATACGGCTTCGGTTCGTTGGGTAAATGATTGCGAATATATCTTGAAAAAACTACATCCAAAGAATATGGCCGAAGAAAAATCGATTGGTATGAAAATATTAACTACTTCTGGGAATTCGTATACGTTTGAATTTGGAATCATTGGTTCTGACCAAAAACAAAAAGGAACTGTAACTAAACTTGGTGAACTCTAAATTCTAATTATTCTTTAATTTTCAACCCAATATTATGGAAGTATTTTTAAATGCTGATGCTTGGATTGCGCTGTTAACTCTAACTTTTCTTGAAATTATTTTAGGAATCGATAATATCATTTTTATATCTATAGCTACAGGAAAGTTACCTAAAGAAAGTCGTAAGAAAGCCACTAAAATTGGTATGTTCTTAGCAATGTTTATGCGTATTCTTCTTCTTTTGGGAATATCTCACTTAATTGCTATGAAAGCACCTTGGTTTACCATTGATTTTAGTTGGATAAACGCCCAAGTTTCTGGACAAAGTATCATTTTGTTATTAGGTGGATTATTCTTAATCTATAAAAGCACCACCGAAATTAGAGAAAAAGTTGACCACAAAGGCGAGGAAGAAAAAGAAGCAAGCAAAACAGTTACAAAATCTTTCAGCAGCGTTATTGTACAAATTATCCTGATTGACTTAGTGTTTTCTTTTGATAGTATTTTAACTGCAGTGGGGATGACTAATGGTGTTCCTGGTGCATTATACATTATGATTACAGCAGTAGTTATTTCTATTTTAATTATGATGCAATTTGCTGTTCCTGTAGGTACTTTTGTAAACAAAAATCCTTCTATTCAAATTTTAGGTTTGTCATTTTTAATCTTAATTGGTTTGATGCTAATTACCGAAAGTGCTCACCTATCTAATGCTTTAGTTTTTGGTAGTCATGTTACTCCAATTCCAAAAGGCTATTTGTATTTTGCCATATCTTTTTCGCTTATGGTAGAAGTTTTGAACATGAAAATGTCAAAAAAGAAATAAATCCAACAAATTTTACTATAAAGAAGCTCCTTAATGGGGGCTTTTTTTTGATTATAAAACATAAAAATTAATACATTAGCATACGATATAAAAATCAGTACAAATTTTTATTTTCAATAATAACAACCAAACCCTAGCCATAAAATAAATTCTAATGAAAAATACCATTTCGCAAAGAGTAGCCGATTTTTTAAAAAACTTCCCTCCTTTCAGCTTTTTAGACCAACACGATATTGAAGTCCTTTCGGAGCAAGTTTCAATTATATACAAAGACAAAGGAGTTGTGATTTTTACCGAAAATGAAGAAACTCACGACTCCTTTTATGTGGTGCATAAAGGTGCAATAGAACTCCGTAAAAAAGAGCATAATGATATTCTGGATATGTGCGATGAAGGTGATATATTTGGTTTACGACCATTAATTGCACACGAAAACTATAAAATGGAAGCCACAACTCACGAAGAAACCATTTTATATGCCATTCCCATTGCTATTTTCAAACCTTATGCAATAAAAAATCCTGATGTTGGGAGTTTTATCATAGACAGTTTTGCTTCAAATACGCAGAATCCTTTTTCTAAAAGTCATAGCGATAAATTGTACGGAGACGTTTTTAATGGAGAAAATATTGGAGAAGTTATCGATACCGACAATAAAATTCTGGACTTACAGCCTATTAAATACTCTAAAAAAATAATTACTTGTTCGCGTGCAGCAACTGCTAAAGAAATTGCTGTGACAATGACTAAGAAAAATATTGGTGCCATGCTCGTGGTCGAAGATATGTTACCAATAGGAATTATTACCGACAAAGATTTAAGAAATAAAATTGTAACCGGAGAATATTCTATCAACACCACGGCTGATGTAATTATGAATTCGCCTGTAATTACTTATTCTAAAAAAATGACGATTACACAAGCGCAAATGGCAATGATGAAAAGCAACATCAGCCACTTGTGCCTTACTAAAGATGGAACAGCCAATACAAAAGCAGTAGGAATTCTATCCAAACATGATTTGATGGTAGCCTTAGGAAATAATCCTGCGGTACTGATAAAAGCTTTAAAAAGGGTTAAAAAAGCCAAAGCAATCAAACCGATTCGAGCCAAAATAATGCAACTCTTACAAGGATATTTAGATCAAAACATCCCAATAACATTAACATCTAAAATCATTACCGAACTAAACGATGCTTGTATCAAAAGAGTTATAGAATTGTCATTAGCTAAAATGAGAACTCCACCGCCTGTTCGATTTTCCTGGCTAGCTTTAGGAAGTCAAGGTCGTAGTGAACAATTATTACATACCGATCAGGACAATGCGCTGATTTATGAAGATGTTCCCGAAGAATTACAAGAAAAAACAAGCAAGTATTTTCTAGAATTAGCAGCAATAGTGAACAAAGGTCTTTTTGAAATTGGTTACGAATATTGTCCTGCCGAAATGATGGCCTCCAACCCAAAATGGTGTTTGAGTTTAAACCAATGGAAAGAATTAGTTCACGACTGGATTAGCAAACCTGGAAAAGATGAAGTATTACTCTCTTTTATCTTTTTTGATTATAGTTTGTCTTATGGAGACCGGGAACTGGCTAATGAACTAGCTGATTATATTTTTGGCGATATTGATGCTAATCCTATTTTCTATGTTCATTTGGTTAGTGGTGCTTTACAAAGTCCATCGCCAACAGGATTTTTCAGGCAATTTCTAGTTGAACAAGATGGCGCTCACAAAGATTTCTTTGATATTAAAAGACGCGCTTTAATGCCATTAGCCGATGCTGCCCGAGTTTTAATCTTATCGCATTCAGTAAAAGGAATTAGTAATACGCCCGAACGTTTTGAAAAACTAGCCGAACTCGAGCCTCAAAATAAAGAATTGTATTTGTCTTGTGCATATTCATACAAAGCATTACTGAAATTCCGAACCAAACAAGGACTTTTACACCATGATTCGGGGCAATTTATCGAATTAGAGGCGCTTTCGAAATTAGAAAAAGTAAAACTAAAAGGTGCTTTTAAAACTATAAAAGAATTACAAGAAGTTATTTCGATGCGTTTTAATCCTGGAAAAATCACAATATAATGACGCTAAAAGAAAAAATTATTGAGTCGCTCCAAATTTTAGGCATTCTGAAAGAACCCATTGACGAAAAATTAAATCGTCCTATAGAATCGGAACGTTTTGTTGTTTTAGATACTGAAACTACTGGTTTTGATTATGCAAATGACCGAATTCTTTGTATTGGCGCCATTACTTTGCAAAACGGAACAATCAATTTACAAAATGCTTTTGAACATTATATGGATCAGGAACATTTTGATAAATCCAGCGTACAAATTCATGGTATCATCAGAAGTGATGTTTTGGATCACAAATCGGAACTTCAAGTATTACAATTGTTTTTAGATTATTTAGGCGATTCGATTATTGTTGCTCATCATACAAAATTTGACATGACAATGATTAATAATGCTTTGGTTAGAAACGGATTAGCTAAAATTACAAACAGAACTTTGGATACCGCTACTTTATACAAAAAAACATTAATAAAATCGAATTTACTGCAACATAAGGATCATTACACCTTGGACGATCTAGCCGATAAATTTGATATTTCTAAAAAAGACAGACATACCGCCATAGGAGATGCTTACATTACCGCTATCGCTTTTCTTAAAATATTAAAAAAGTTAAGAGAAAAAGATGCTCTTATGCTGTATCATCTCTTTAGATAAAAGTCAAAAAAAAGCTTCCACCATGGCGGAAGCTTTTTTGTTATTCTAAAATTAGGCCAATTTGACCGTCATCATCCAGTTGGATGGGACCATCATCAGCATTTAATTCGCCTCTGACTTCCATTTCCTCCGGAATAACTTCTTCTGGAGCTTCATAAGGCAAAGATTCTAACAAATTCACTTGTTTTAATTTCTCTGTCGTCAATTGATTTCCTAATGCTTTAATTCCTTTTACAGCAATAAATTCTTCAATATCCACCTGTAAACTCTCTTTTTGAACTCCTTTTATCTTTGGATAAACCAATTGCGCAACTGGACGATAATCCGTCGATACAATTTCTAATTGCGAATTAGGATGTTCCGTTATAAAAGTTTCTTCTTTGTTTTCGGTTTCCACCAAGAAACGTTTTAAGTAATAACGCTCTTTTTCGCCATCATAATAAATAACCGAAATAGGTTTTTTAGGAATCCATTTTTCTAAAACAATCATATCCTCCTCAAAATGAGTTGTCAATTCAGGAATAACTACTTTTAATTTTCCTGATTGCTGGATTATTAAAATTTTATCATTGGGTCTAAATTCGCCTAATAATTCTCCTCTCGCATCAACATTCAAGCGTTGCACTGTATCATCGTACCAAATTTTTCTTGGCAATAAAGTAGAAATTCCTTTCTCCTTAATTTCTATTTTTTTGATTGGATATTTGGATGCCAAATTTCCTTTTGAAGCTCTTCCTTTTATTGCTAAATTGGCAAAATCAATATCAAATTTCAATTTCTTGATAGTTCCTACCTGACGTAAAATAACCGTAACTACTTCTGCTTCTCCATTTGGATTACAAGTAAAATACAAAATTTGCGAACCTTTAGTTCCATTAGTTAAATCATATAATTTATCTCTTGTAACTCCCGAAACATTAAACCTCTTAATGTATGAAGGTCCTGATTTTCCATCACGATAAATCACATTGTAAATAGTACGTTTATCGCTTTTGTCAAAAACAGCTACGTGAATGATATCTTTTCCAACAAAAGTCTTCGCATCCACTTTTGTAACCATCATATTTCCATCGCGTAGAAAAACAATTACATCGTCAATATCAGAACAATCAGTAACGTATTCGTCTTTTTTTAAACTCGTTCCCACAAAACCTTCAGCTCTATTAACATACAGTTTCGTGTTTCGCAATACCACTTTTGTCGCTTCGATATCATCAAAAATGCGTAATTCCGTTTGGCGTTCACGTCCTTTTCCGTATTTCTCTTTTAATTTAGTAAAATAGGCAATGGCAAAATCGGTTAAATTGGCTAAATGAAATTCTACTTCTTTCATTTCTTCTTCTAATTTCGAAATAAAATCATCGGCTTTATCTGAGTCAAAACGAGTAATACGAATCATCGGAATTTGCGTCAATCGCTGTAAATCGTCATCATTAATTACTCTGACAAATGATTCGCTGAAAGGTTCAAATCGGTCGTACATGTATTTGTACAAAGATTCTCTGTCAGAATACAATTTGAAATCAATATACATTTCCTCACGAATGAAGATTTTCTCTAAAGTAGAAAAATGCCATTTATTTTTTAATTCTTCTAATTGAATTTCTAATTCCTGACGTAGTAAATCTTGAGTTCTTGCTGTCGAAATTTTCAACATTTCCGAAACTCCAATAAACAATGGTTTATTGTCTTCGATAACACAACCTAAGGGTGCTACAGAAGTTTCGCAAGCCGTAAAAGCAAATAATGCATCAATGGTTTTATCGGGAGAAACTCCTGGGTAAAGATGAATTAAAATTTCAACCTCAGCAGCAGTATTGTCTTCAATTTTCTTGATTTTGATTTTTCCTTTATCATTCGCCTTCAAAATACTATCAATCAAAGTTGTAGTATTTGTCGAAAACGGAATTTGGGTAATTGCCAAAGTATTTTTATCGAGTTGGGCAATTTTAGCACGCACACGTACACGTCCGCCACGCAATCCGTCATTATAATTAGACACATCTGCAATACCTTGTGTCATAAAATCAGGATATAATGTAAACGGTTTTCCTTTCAAAATTTTGATAGAAGCATCTATCAACTCATTAAAATTATGTGGTAAAACTTTTGTAGAAAGTCCAACAGCAATTCCTTCGGCACCCTGAGCCAAAAGCAACGGAAATTTTACAGGAAGATTATTTGGTTCTGCACGACGACCATCATAAGAAACACCCCAATCGGTAATTTTTGGAGAATACAAAACCTCCAAAGCAAATTTTGACAAACGTGCCTCAATATAACGTGAAGCCGCCGCTCCATCACCTGTTAAAATATTTCCCCAGTTTCCCTGGCAATCGATCAATAAATCTTTTTGACCAATTTGCACCATGGCATCACCAATACTCGCATCACCATGAGGATGATACTGCATGGTGTGACCAACAACATTGGCAACCTTGTTATAACGACCATCATCTAGCTCTTTAAGCGAATGCATAATTCGTCGTTGTACTGGTTTGAATCCGTCTTCGATAGCAGGAACGGCACGCTCCAGAATAACATAAGAAGCATAATCCAGGAACCAGTCTTTATACATTCCCGTAACTTTGGTAATGGTATCTTCGCTGTTTTCGTCGTTCTCGTAAAAATGCTGTCCTTCAAAATGTTTGGCATCTACCACAGGAATAATTTCATCAGCATCCTCTCCTTCCTGATTTTCATCAAGTGGATTTTCTTCTGAATTATTTTCTTCGTTATCCGGAATTATGTTATCGTCTTCTTCGTCTTTCATTTATTCAAATTACGAAATTAATTTTATCAAATCTTCCTTACTAGGAAGAACTGTTTTGTATTTGCTGGCAAAAATTTGCTCATTATTTTCTGGTAAAGTATACTCAACAACTAAATCACTTTTGTTTTGACAAAGTACTATTCCAATGGTTTTATTTTCATCTTCCAATCGCATTTCTCTATCGTAATAATTGACATACATTTGCATCTGACCTAAATCCTGATGTTTTAATTCACCAATTTTCAAGTCAATTAGAACAAAACATTTCAAAATCCGATTATAGAAAACCAAATCAATTCGGAAATGTTTATCATCAAAAGTAATCCTTTCCTGGCGGGCAACAAATGTAAATCCGTGACCTAATTCTAAAAGAAAATGCTCTAGCTTACTGATAATTTCTGCTTCTAATTCTGTTTCAGAATATTGATGCAATTCTGGCAATCCAAGAAATTCTAGAATATAAGGATCTTTGATAATATCTTTTGGTTTCTCAATGATCTGACCTTGTTCTGAAAGTTTTAAAACTCCTTCCTTATCTCGGCTCAAAGCCAATCTTGTATAAAGTGCAGAATTGTATTGGCGTTTTAATTCTCTTAGACTCCATCGATACTTAATCGCCTCAATTTCATAGAATTTTCTTTCTTTCTGGTCATCAATATTTATTAAAAATATATAATGAGACCATGTCAATCTAAAATTCAAAGTAACTTTTGCTAATTCAATTCTATCTTGACTTTTAGAAATACTAGACACTGTCTCGTATTTTTGATTGGTATCTTTTGAAATACTAGACACTGTCTCGGAAATTGAATATACTAAATACAATTTCCTCATATTTTGCAAATTATCTACCGAAAACCCTTTCCCAAACTCATTTGTCAATTGTTTAGAAAGCCCTTTTAGAATTTGCTTTCCATATTCAGCCCGGTCTTTTCCACTTTGTTCTTCTTCAACTATTATTCTTCCAATTTCAAAATAGGTGTAAACCATTGTTGAATTTACAGTACGTAAAACCTGTTGCCGAGCATTTTGCAATAGCTCAACTACTTGCTGGAATAAAACTTTATTTTGAAGATCTTTTGACAATTTTTTCCTCTTTTAAACTATTTCTAGCTTGCCTCCAATGTATCCAACTCCACTTTCAAATTCTTAATAATAAATTCTTGTCTGTCTGGTGTATTTTTTCCCATATAGAATGACAATAATTGCTCAATCGAAGTATTTTTATCCATCATAATAGGATCTAAACGGATCGTTTCTCCAATGAAATTCTTGAACTCATCAGGAGAAATCTCTCCCAAACCTTTAAATCGGGTGATTTCTGGTTTTGGTTTCAGCTTTTCAATGGCAGCTTTACGCTCTTCTTCAGAATAGCAATAAATGGTTTCTTTTTTATTTCGAACTCTAAACAATGGTGTTTGCAAAATATACAAATGCCCTTCTTTGATTAATTCGGGAAAAAACTGCAGAAAAAAAGTAATCAATAACAATCGAATGTGCATTCCGTCAACATCGGCATCGGTAGCAATTACAATATTATTGTAACGTAGGTTTTCCATATCGTCTTCGATATCTAAAGCGGCTTGCAACAAGTTAAATTCCTCATTTTCATAAACAATTTTCTTGCTCATGCCATAAGAGTTCAATGGTTTTCCTCGTAAACTAAAAACAGCTTGTGTATTCACGTCACGAGATTTGGTAATAGATCCCGATGCCGAATCTCCCTCGGTTATAAAAAGTGTACTTTCTAAATACCTTGGATTTTTAACATCTGGTAAATGCACTCGGCAATCACGTAATTTTTTATTGTGTAAACTGGCTTTTTTTGCTCGGTCTTTCGCTAATTTCCGAATGCCCGAAAGTTCTTTACGCTCTCTTTCAGCTTGCAAAATTTTGCGTAAAAGCAAATCGGCAGTTTCCGGATTTTTATGTAAATAATTGTCTAAATTATTTTTCACGAAGTCGTTTACAAATGTTCGAACAGATGGCATTCCTGGCTCTGAACCAATATCGGTAGAACCTAATTTGGTTTTAGTTTGCGATTCAAAAACGGGTTCCATCACCTTGATACTTACCGCACCAACGATGGATTTTCGAATATCGGAAGGTTCAAAACCTTTGTTATAAAACTCACGGATGGTTTTTACAATAGCTTCTCTAAAAGCCACCAAATGCGTTCCTCCCTGAGTCGTATTTTGTCCATTTACAAAAGAGTGATATTCCTCGCTGTATTGGGATTTACTATGAGTCATAGCAATCTCGATATCATCTCCTTTTAGATGAATAATATTGTAAACCTTATCTTCTTCAGCTATATTTTCGTCTAATAAGTCACGTAGTCCAAAATCAGAGAAATATTTTTCGCCGTTATAAATTATAGTCAATCCTGTATTCAGATAACAATAATTCTTTAGCATTTTAATTACATACTCATTTCTAAATTTGTAATTTTTAAAAATAGCTTCATCAGGGATAAAAGTAACTTTAGTTCCTTTTCGTTTAGTAGTTTCAATTACATCTTCTTCTAAGACTAAGTTTCCAGCAGAAAATTCGGCAGCTTTTTGTTTTTCTTCCCGAACTGATTCCACACGGAAATAATTCGACAAAGCATTCACCGCCTTAGTACCAACGCCATTTAAACCTACGGATTTTTTAAAAGCTAAGGAATCGTACTTTCCACCAGTATTCATTTTAGAAACTACATCAACCACTTTTCCTAACGGAATTCCACGACCGTAATCACGAACAGAAACCGTTTTGTCTTTGATCGATACTTCAATCGTTTTTCCAGCACCCATGACAAACTCATCGATACAGTTGTCAAGCACTTCTTTTAATAAAATGTAAATTCCATCATCTGGCGAAGAACCATCACCCAATTTCCCGATATACATTCCGGGACGCATACGGATGTGCTCTTTCCAGTCGAGCGATCGAATATTATCTTCGTTGTATTGATTTTGTTCAGACATTTTAAAATTTATCGATTTTGTGCTAATATAAGATTTCCCGATAGATTTTAAAAGCAGAATGAACCAAAGTTATTAAGAATAATATTGACAAAGAAAAACAAGAAAACCGAAAGTAAAAATTAGAATTTTAGATTCCCAAACTGTTAATAATTACTTTCAATTGATTGTCTAATTCATCATTAGAAATCTTTCCCTTTTCTATATCAAAATTAGCATTAAAACTAGGCAATAAAAAAGTAGCTTTAACATCAGCTCCATAACGCGGAAAAGCGTTTTTAGCAATTTCTAAAACTGACGCTCCTCCTCTACCACCTGGAGAAGTAGCCATAAGCAGCATAGGTTTTTCTTGAAATACTTTAACATCAATTCGAGAACACCAATCGAATACGTTTTTAAAAGCCGCCGAATAATTTCCGTTATTTTCCGCCAAAGAAACCACTAAAAAATCAGCTGATTTTATTTTCGTCAAAAAAGCTTTCGCTAAATCGTGTTGACCAATTTCAGCTTCGATATCCACACTAAACAAAGGCATTTGATAATTATTCAAATCCAAAACCTCTACTTCAGCATTTTCGAAAATTGAAGCTGCATAAGTAGCTAATTTTTTATTGATCGAATTTTTACTAGGGCTTGCGCCAAAAGCTATTATTTTCATTTATTTTATTTTAAAGTTGGATCAATCTCTATAATCTCTTTTTTTATTCGTACAGAATATTTATTTGGCCTAATCGCTCCACCAAAATTCTTGGCATACACTTTTGTAAACTCAGCTCCAAAATATAAAATGATTGCCGAATAATACACCCAAACCAAAATTATTATTATTGAACCTGCCGCTCCATACAACGTAGCAATTGAAGAACTTCCTAAATAGAATCCGATCGCAAATTTGCCTATTATGAAAAATAAGGCCGTAAATGAAGCTCCAATTAAAGCATCTTTCATTTTAATAATTCCATCAGGAAGTGTTCTAAAAATAATAGTAAATAACAGCGTAATTATAGCAAAAACGATAACGATATTAAGTACATAAAAAAAATAAAAAGCACTTTCAGGAAAATAATTCATAATCCTTCCGCTCAATACATCCAATACTGTATTGACCATTAAACTCACCAACATTAAAAATCCAACGGAAGCAATCATAGAAAAAGACATTACCCTATTTTGAATGAATTTTTTCAATCCTCTTTTTGGTTTTGCACTAATTTCCCATATAAAATTAATCGAACTTTGAATTTCTGCAAATACACCCGAAGCACCAATAAGCAACATCAATACCCCAAAAATGCTCACAAAAACATTACTATCTGCAAGAGCAACATTCTTGATAGCATTTTGAATCTGGATTGCAGCATCATTACCAATGAGTTCATTAATCTGTCCGTATAATTGTCCCGAAACAGCTTCCTCACCAAAGAAAAAGCCACAAATGGTGATTATAATAATTAATAATGGAGGCAATGCAAAAATGGTATAATACGATAGAGCAGCACTTAATTTAATAGCATTATCATCTAAGAAAGCCAAACCACTTTCTTTTAAAAGAAATCCTGCTCTCGATAAAAATTCTTTAGGCTTCATTATTTTGAATTTCTGAATTTTACAATATTTTCAAATTTAAGCAATTTTAGAAAGTAAAAATTTTCAACATTCGCTTTAAAAATTACATTATAACCATGCAGTTATCTCTATCCTAACATTTTTTCATAAAAAAACTGCCCAATTCCTTGAGCAGTTTTATCTATATTCTTTGTTCTATATTCTATAAACTATACATTAAAACGGAAATGCATCACATCACCATCTTTAACGATATATTCTTTTCCTTCAACTTTAAATTTCCCAGCTTCTTTAGCTTTTGCTTCAGAACCGTAAGTAACATAATCCTCATACGAAATTACTTCAGCACGAATGAATCCTTTTTCAAAATCAGTGTGAATAACACCAGCAGCTTGTGGTGCTGTAGAACCAATATTGATAGTCCAGGCACGAACTTCTTTTACACCTGCGGTAAAATAAGTTTGTTGCTTTAATAATTTGTAAGCTGCGCGAATTAAAACAGAAGCTCCTGGCTCTTCAAGTCCCATGTCTTCTAAGAAAACCTGACGCTCTTCATAACTTTCTAATTCTGTGATATCAGCTTCTGCACCAACAGAAAGTATGATTACTTCAGCATCTTCGTCTTTTACTAATTCTTTTACTTGGTCTACATATTTATTTCCGTTTACAGCTGAATTTTCATCTACATTACAAACATACAATACTGGTTTTGCTGTAATTAACTGAAAAGTTTCCAATAAAACTTCCTCATCATTATTTTGTGGAAGAATAGTACGAGCTGATTTCGCTTGCAATAACGCTTCTCTAATTCTATCTAAAAGTGCTTTCTCTGTTTGTGCTTCTTTATTTCCAGTTTTAGCTGCACGATTTACTTTTTCTAAACGTTTTTCGACCGTTTCTAAATCTTTCAATTGCAATTCGATATCAATCGTTTCTTTATCGCGAATTGGATTCACATTTCCGTCAACGTGAACAATATTATCATTATCAAAACAACGCAATACATGAATAATAGCATTACATTCTCTAATGTTACCCAAGAATTGATTTCCAAGACCTTCTCCTTTACTTGCTCCTTTTACCAAACCTGCAATATCAACAATATCAACAGTTGCCATTTGAACACGTTCTGGTTTTACTAATTCCTCTAATTTATTGATACGTGGATCTGGTACATTTACCACACCAATATTAGGTTCTATAGTACAAAATGGAAAGTTTGCACTTTGCGCCTTAGCATTGGACAAACAATTAAATAAAGTTGATTTCCCTACGTTTGGTAATCCTACAATTCCTGCTTTCATGATCGTATTGTTTACAGCTAGCGTTTTCGCTATGCGTTTTGGTTTTGATTTTAAAAGTTGCAAATATAATATATAAAATTCATAGATAGCCTAATTCCATAATTAATAAGAAATGGCTATTTCTTTCT
>NZ_JBCFQK010000024.1:0-65817 GCF_041729735.1 Flavobacterium magnesitis
TATATAGTATGTTGTGGTTTGATTAAAGATTAGAAAACACGATATTTCTTTCAATTCTCCAACCTTGTATTGAATGTTGTGGTTTGATTAAAGATTAGAAAACACGATATTGATACGAATGCGGACGATATAATGAACGAGGTTGTGGTTTGATTAAAGATTAGAAAACACGATATTTCGGGTCATGAATTCGATATTACTTTATCAGTTGTGGTTTGATTAAAGATTAGAAAACACGATATTATTTGAGATAGTGGCATACTCAAAAGAGCTGTTGTGGTTTGATTAAAGATTAGAAAACACGATATTTCTGAAATAGATATTGTTTCTCAACCAAGCGTTGTGGTTTGATTAAAGATTAGAAAACACGATATTAGCTTATTTACTTCTCCATTATCTAGTACGTTGTGGTTTGATTAAAGATTAGAAAACACGATATTACAGTTTATTCTGTTTCTGAAAATCAATTAGTTGTGGTTTGATTAAAGATTAGAAAACACGATATTCGCTTAGGAGAAATAGGTAATACTACTGCGTTGTGGTTTGATTAAAGATTAGAAAACACGATATTAGGATTGTTTCAGTATGTCACAAGTACTGGGTTGTGGTTTGATTAAAGATTAGAAAACACGATATTTTTGTCATTGAAAGAAGCTGAGGAATTAGGGTTGTGGTTTGATTAAAGATTAGAAAACACGATATTTGTTAACCATGTTGTGTTAAGAAAAGAAAAGTTGTGGTTTGATTAAAGATTAGAAAACACGATATTTGTTTCAATTTGATAAATTATCCTATTACAGTTGTGGTTTGATTAAAGATTAGAAAACACGATATTGGAATAGTAAAAACATTTGAAGTAATTACAGTTGTGGTTTGATTAAAGATTAGAAAACACGATATTGTCTGCGCCCATGGTTCCTAAGAACACTGGGTTGTGGTTTGATTAAAGATTAGAAAACACGATATTGTAGCAACAAAACAAAATTAGTACTCCTAAGTTGTGGTTTGATTAAAGATTAGAAAACACGATATTCAGCCATAAACAAATGATTGTTCAGGCTAAGTTGTGGTTTGATTAAAGATTAGAAAACACGATATTTCTTACAAGTTCACTGTCTAAATTAGATCAGTTGTGGTTTGATTAAAGATTAGAAAACACGATATTGGAAAAATTAAGTATTTAAACTTAAACCAAGTTGTGGTTTGATTAAAGATTAGAAAACACGATATTCGTTTCAAGAGAGATATGAAACCAGGGGCAGTTGTGGTTTGATTAAAGATTAGAAAACACGATATTATTATCGAAGAAATCTTATTCGAAAACAACGTTGTGGTTTGATTAAAGATTAGAAAACACGATATTCAAGGAGGTGCAAGAGATTATATTCAAGAAGTTGTGGTTTGATTAAAGATTAGAAAACACGATATTCAATCATTTGCTTTTGGTATTAATCGCAATGTTGTGGTTTGATTAAAGATTAGAAAACACGATATTCTTAACAGGATTACCAAGCCATTGAGCCTTGTTGTGGTTTGATTAAAGATTAGAAAACACGATATTAGCAGCTGGCTCATTGAACGCTTTTGATTCGTTGTGGTTTGATTAAAGATTAGAAAACACGATATTTTAACATAATTATTTTTCTCAATGTTTACGGTTGTGGTTTGATTAAAGATTAGAAAACACGATATTAGCACGTAATCGATAGTATAACAAGTAAACGTTGTGGTTTGATTAAAGATTAGAAAACACGATATTTAGTGTATTGAAAGGATATAATGAAAAAACGTTGTGGTTTGATTAAAGATTAGAAAACACGATATTTCGATTCATAGGTACCACAGAATAAGCCACGTTGTGGTTTGATTAAAGATTAGAAAACACGATATTCAAGAAACCTTATTTTTTATATCCATTTAGTTGTGGTTTGATTAAAGATTAGAAAACACGATATTTCATAGTAATAGATTTTTAATTGGGTACAAGTTGTGGTTTGATTAAAGATTAGAAAACACGATATTGAAACTATTACAGTCGATAGCGATACGGTAGTTGTGGTTTGATTAAAGATTAGAAAACACGATATTTTTATTTGAACATCACAAAGATTGGATGTCGTTGTGGTTTGATTAAAGATTAGAAAACACGATATTAGTTGGCTTGTTACCTTCTAATAATCAAAGGATTAAATTGAAATATCGTATAAAAAAATGCTTCTTTTCAGTTCGTGATAGGCTGATTTGGGGCATTTTTTTTGTTGTATCAAATTGAGAGATTTTTTTATATTTTTATAATCTGTTAGAAAAATTTGTGTAATGAAAAGTAGAAAAAATAATCGAATAAAAGGATTCGATTATTCAAGCAATAATATTTATTTTGTCACGATATGTGTTCAAAATCGTGAATGTTGTTTTGGATACGTAGGGACAGGTCGCGACCTGTCCGTACAGGATTCCAATGAAAATCATCATTCCAATGAAATTCATCCCAATGAAAATCCAGAAAATATCATTTCAGGAGTAAAAATGAATTTGAATTTGTATGGTAAAATTGTTGAAGAACAAATAATTTGGCTGCAAGAGCAATATTTATATGTTGATATTCATAATTACATTATTATGCCAAATCATCTCCATTTAATTTTAGAAATTATTAAAGATGATTCGGTTAAAATTAAATCTTTATCGAGCTTAATTGGAGCTTTTAAAACAACCTCTTCAAAATTTATTCATAAAAAAGGATTCGAAAATTTTGCATGGCAGCGTTCTTTCCATGACCATATCATTAGAAATGCAAATGCTTATGACAACATTTATGCTTATATTGACTTGAACCCTCAAAAATGGTATCAAGATTGTTTTTTTGAAAAAAATTAAAACAATTCTAATTGTGTAGGCTGAGGTGCTGATGGTATGGCGGCTTTTCCCCAGAAGTTCAGGATATTACCAAATTGTTTATCGGTTATTCGAAGTACACTTACTTTTCCTAAAGGCGGGAGTAATCTATGAATTCTTTTTTCATGAACATCGGCACTTTCGCTACTGGCGCAATGACGTACATAAACCGAATATTGCATCATCGAAAATCCATCTTTCAATAAATTGTTTCTAAATCCAGACGCATTTCTTTTGTCTTTTTTTGTTTCTGTGGGTAGATCAAAGAAAACAAATAACCACATTATTCGATATCCGTTAAGCTCCATAATACTGGATATTTAATTTTTTTTCGATTTCCTGTAAAACATTGTTGAAGAGAACTTGCCGTTTTTTGCAAGGCTATCATCAAAGGACTTTTCTCCTCTTTAAAATAAACCGTTCGGGTTAAAATTTGTAATAATTCGGACTTAATAACTGTGTTTAGTTCTTGTTCATCAAAACGCTGCATAATTTCAAAGACTTTTTCATCTACAATAGGACGAAACGGTTCCATGATGTCATCGGCAAGTGCAAAAGCATTGTATTTACTTTTATGGTGAATTCCTAATGTATTTAATAATCCGCTTCCAGAAAGCGCTCTTGCAGTAGCTGCTCTTAAAATGGCGTAGCCGTAATTCAGGAAATTATTAGGGTAGTCGCCATATCGTTCTCGTTTAATTCCATCGAATTCTAAATTAGGCTGAGGAAAATATTTCCAATATTGTTGTGCTGCAACTCCTTCCATATTAGATGAATCTCCACTTAATACCTTACTGGCCAGAAATGCAAAACTGTTTTTGGAATTCGTTATTTTTTCGAGTAGAAATCCCTGGTTTTTGATTTTTTCAATTATAGTTTGCTGCCATAACTGTTTTTTTAAAGGTATAGAAGCTTCAATTTGATTTTTGAATATTTCCTGTTGAATATGATGGCTGTTGAGGTTTAAAAACATTCCATTAGGAAGGTGATTCTTTCCGCAGATAATAATAGAAGTGTTGTTTTCAACAAGTAAATTCATAGCAGGAATGCTGAGGTAAATTTCATTATGATCGAGAACAAGAAAGCCAATATCCTCAATTGGGATAGCACTTTCCTTAATTTCTGATTTTAAAACTAATTGGTTATTTTTTGTAGTTATCGAAAATTTATTTTCAATTAAAATAGTTTTTTTTAACATAATAAGCTCGTTTTAATTGTTAGATTGTTGTAGTTGTATTAAAGGTTTGATTACTAGTAAACTACAGTGATAGTTTTTATTAGTTTTAAAGATACTATAAATTTTGAAGCAATTCACAATAAGGATTATTCCGTTGTGAAAGCATTTAAGGCGATGTAGTTATTCATAACTACATCGCCTTTTCCAATAAAAAAAATCCCATTTTGAACGTTATGTCCAAAATGGGATTTTTTAGTTATTAGAAAATCTTTTATTTAAAAAGTTTTTCCCAGGGATTGTCGCTTCTAAAAGGAACGGCAGGAAGTCCTTCTTTATTGATAAAATTAGATTGAGCGGCTTCATTCCAGCCGAAACGTACTGAATAGGGATGTTGAACTTCGGGTGAAGAAACGATTACCTTGTTATCTTTTATTTCGGCTTTTGCGGGTAGAAATTTACCATCCGCTCCGGCAATATTAAACCAGTCTAACGGTTTTCCATCACGGCTAATTAAACCACTTCCTATGTTTGAAAAACTAACTTCAATAGTATTGTTTACAATTTTCATTTTTTGGAATACAGGTCCAGAATAAATCACATTTTTTTGATGGTAAGCTTTATTTGCCGCAACCAGACTTAATCGGCGACCTACTTCCCATTTGTATCCAGGATGTAAATCGGCGGTGTTGTCAACCAAATCAGTAATGGAAATCATTGCTGTGTTTTTCAAATGTAATGCAAGTGCCTGTGCTTCCCAAAATTCAGGAAGAGTTTCGGTGGTAAGTGGTCTGTCTTTAGAAGCTGAATAATTGTAAGGTGCAATTTGGACAAAATAAAAAGGGAGTTTTTTGTCTTGCCAATCGTTACGCCAACTTTCGATTAAGGTTTTGAATTTGTAAGTATAACGAATATTTTCGTTCAGAAAACAATTGGATTCTCCTTGATACCACAGCATTCCTTTTAAAGCAAAGGGAATAAGCGGTTGAATCATAGTGTCGTAAAATTTTCCAGAATCACCACCATCATTGTTTAGTTTGTCTAGAATTTTTCCGTTTTTGAGTTTAGGTTCAAATTCTAATTTAGAACTCTGAATCCAAGGCTCAATTCGACTGCCGGGAACAGCTGCCGAAATCATTCCTATAGGTACGTTTAATTTGGCGTATAAATCTTTTGCAAAATAATAACCAACAGCCGAAAAATCGACAAGTGGTCTTCCCATTGCTGATTCCCAACCCGTATGTTCTGGATTGGGATCCATGTATTTTCGACGATCAAGGAAAATGCGAATGTTGGTATTTTTAGCAGTATTCAAATCATCTTCAGGCGGTTTGTTTCCTTTTATCGCTGTCTGGAATTTACTATACTTACGCATCGCATACTCCATATTGGATTGCCCAGAACAAAGCCAGACTTCACCAACCAGAATATTTTTCAATACAATTGTGGTTTTACCTTTAATAGTCATGTCTTTTGGTGTGAAAGAGGCTTTCATAGCGTTGAGTTTCACCGACCAATTTCCTGATTGATCGGTAACTGTATTTTTGGTTTGGTTTGCAAAACTGACTGTTATTTTTTCGCCAGCAGCTGCAGTTCCCCATATAGGCACTTTTTGTTGTTGTTGTAAAACCATATTGTGTCCTAATATTTTAGGAAGTGTAATTTGGCTAAAAAGAGGGGAAGTACATAATAATAAGATGCTTAATGTTATGAATTTTAGTTTTTTGAAATACATATATTATTTTTTAAAAATAAAACGGGGTGGCTAAAAAAGCACCCCGTTTCTAAGATTGTCAGTATTTTTAGTTTGGATTTTACTAAAGTTACTGTGTTATTTGTTCCAAATTTCCCAAGCTTTTTCAGCTTGAAAAATAAGCATATCCAAACCGTTTTTTGTTTGTGCGCTTTGTGCTGCAGCATTTTTCAAGAATTGCGTTTCTGCTGGATTGTAAATCAAATCGTAAGCGATGTGTTGTTCAGTAAACAATTCATACGGAATATCTGGACAAGCTTCTATATTTGGACTTGTTCCAATGGGTGTTGAATTGATGATGATTTGGTATTCCTGAAATGTTTCGGCGTTGATTTGACTATAATCAATAGCGGTTTCAGATGCTTTTCTGGAAACAAATGTATATTCGATACCTAATTCTTCTAAAGCAAAAGCAACTCCTTTTGAAGCGCCTCCTGTTCCCAGAATTAATGCTTTTTTATGATGGGCTTGCAACAAAGGTTTTAAGGATTTTAAAAATCCAAAATAATCAGTGTTGTAGCCTTTTAGTTTGCCTTTTTTAGTGATTTTAATGGTGTTTACAGCACCAATTTTTTTTGCTTTTTTAGATAATTTGTCTAAAAAAGGAATGACTTCTTCTTTATACGGTATAGTAACATTTAAGCCTTTTAAATACTCGGTATTCTTAATAATTTCAGGAAATACATTAATTTCCTGAATATCAAAATTTTCGTAAGTGTAACCTTGGTATTTTTCTTTTTCGAATTTAGTTGTAAAATGTCCTTTAGAAAAGGAATAACTGATATTGCGCCCCAGTAGCCCGAAGCGCTTTCTAGAATTTTTGGTCATTATTGTTTTTTATGTTTTTCGATATAATTTTGTACCATTTTTTTTGTCCAAACTACAGGAAATAAGTCTTCGATCAGGATATAGTTGTCAAAATTCAATCGAAGTCCGTTGCTTAAATGAAATTTGGCTTTTCTGTTGTCTTGAATCATAAAATAAAGACCTGCTAAACGGTATTCTATTTCGTTTTCTTCCGGGAAATAATCCGCTGCTTGTAATAAGGTGTGAATAGCGCTTTCAAATTCGCCAAGAAACTGTAAAATATCTACCCAAAATAACCAGGTGTCTAGCTCGGTATCTCCAAATTCTACTGCTTTTCTATAACCAAATTCAGCTTCTTCAAAAAAGTTCATTTGTTTGTTTATAGAAGCGTATCTTTTCCAATACAAACGATTTTGATTGTCAATGGCTAAAGCTTTGTTTACATAAAATAATGCTTTTTGAAAGTTTTTTTCGCGTAAATAGAAATCAGTAATAGCAATCCATCCTTTGTCTAAAAGCGGATCTTCGTGTACGGTTTCGTTATAAAATTTAAGCGCTAAAATTTTATTACCTAATTTCTCATGACATTTACCTATTCGAAGCAAAGCATACGAAGTGGCATCGTCTAATTCGATGGTTCTACTGTAGCTTTCAATAGCTTCATCAAATTTACCTAAACGTTCCAGAGCTTTGGCTTTTTCCATAAAAGCACCTAAAAACTCATCGTCAATAAGTGTCGCATAGTCAAAAGCACGAATGGCTTTTTCATAATCTTTTAGTCCGTAATGCAATCTTCCTTTTTGATGCCAGGCAATTTCGCTATATGGATTTTTCTCAATATAGTTGTCTAAATAAGTGATAGCATCTTCGTTTTGATCTAAAAACTCAAAGCAATACACTACATTGTACAAGGCAGATTGATCTTCGATATCTTCTTCCAGGCATTTAATAAAACTCTCTTTGGCCAATTCCAGATTGTCCATAAAAAGATATTCCATGCCTATTAAATTATACACATCGGCATAATCATCGGTATATTGTAAAGCAATTTTTAGTAATTCAACGGCTTTTTCATGTTGGTCTCTTTTCGAGTAAATGTTTGCCTTTTGAATATAAATTTCTTCATTATTGGGTTCTATGGCATACAGCTCGTTGAGTAATTTCTCAGCTATATCCAATTTGTCATCATAAACCAGCATTTCAACTTGTACCAGCTTTAAGCCCGTAGACTTGGGGTGTTGTTCTAATGCTAGTTTAAGCGCTTTTTTAGCTAAAGCGGCCTTACCTGTATCAAGATAATGAAGTATGATTTCTTCAAATTCTTCAGAGTCAAAAAAGAGGACTTTGTTGGTTTTCAACATCGACTCAAATTTGGATAGAGATAAGTTATAATCTTCTTCTTCGTTGCTTAGTTGCATACTTTCTGTTTTTAGAATTTGGCCTAGCTTAAAGTTAGGCATCCTTAGTGTTATTTTTGAAGAAAAAAATGAATTATTGTGAACAATTTAATTAACAAGATTTTAAATGGCAATATCAATAATCAATGGCAATTTCAATTTCAATAATCAATCTGAAATCAAAAATTGGTATTCGAAAATCTTAGAGCCTGCTTAAAATTCATTAAAATTAATTTCCCCTGACCCTAAAGGGTGTAATTTTGATGAATTTTCAAGAAATTTTCCACCCTTTAGGGACGGGGAAAAAGAAAATTTCTTTTTTTAAATAAATTTAAACAGGCTCTTAAATCGATATTTCGTTCATTACTTCGAGTATTATATTGCATCCTTCACGTATTTCTTCGTTAGAAATGGTTAAAGGAGGAGTAATCCTGATGGCACATCCTTCAAAGAGTAGCCAGAATAATATGAGTCCTTTGTCTTGACATTTTAAAATAACTTCATTTGTGATCGAAGCATTTGCTGTCATAGCAGCAAGCATCAATCCTTTTCCTCTAACTTCTTGTATCAAAGGATGTACCAAAAGTGACCTGAAAAGCTTTTCTTTTTCTAAAGCTTCGCTCATTAGGCTGGTTTCGGTTATTTCTTTCAAAGTGGCTAGGCAAGCTGCCGCAATGACAGGATGTCCGCCAAAGGTAGTGATGTGACCTAATTTAGGATTTTCGGTTAATAAATCCATCATCGCTGATGAAGCAGTGAAAGCACCCACTGGCATTCCGCCACCCATTCCTTTTCCCATGGCAACAATATCTGGAACTACATCGTAGTTTTGGAAACCAAATAAAGTTCCCGTTCGTCCAAAACCAGGTTGAATTTCATCGAGAATCATCATGGCACCCACTTCAGTACATCGGGCACGTACTTTTTTCAAGAAATCATTTTGTGGTTCTATAAATCCCGCACCACCTTGAATGGTTTCGAGTAAAATTCCAGCGGTTTTAGTCGTTATTTTTTCTAAATCGACCTCGTTGTTGAAAGTGATGAATTCTACATCTGGTATTAATGGGCGAAAAGCTTGTTTGCGTTCTTCAAATCCCATGACGCTCATAGATCCCATAGTATTTCCGTGGTAGGCATTATGGCAAGAAATCAATTGGCTTCTACCAGTAACTCTACGGGCTAGTTTTAAAGATCCTTCAATCGCTTCGGTTCCAGAATTGACTAAATAGGTTTTGTCTAAAGGAGCGGGGAGGAGCGAAGCCATTAGTTTGCAATATTCTACTGCAGGACTTTGCGAATATTCGCCATACACCATCACGTGCGAATATTTATCCAATTGGTCTTTTATTGCTTGATTGACTCTTGGCGGTTGATGTCCTAAGGTACAGGCCGAAACTCCTGCAACAAAATCCAAATATTTTTTATTATTAGTGTCGTAGATGTAAGAACCTATGGCGTGCGAAACTTCCATTCCTAAAGGATATGGTGAAGTTTGCGCTTGGTATTTTATAAAATCTGAATTCATTTTTTTATTTCTTAAGTCCTTAGTCACTAGTCCTTAGATTCTAATCTTTAAAAACTATTAAATTTAAAACTGAAAAGACTAATGCCCAAATTTGAAAACTAAGGACTAGGTACTATGGACTAACAGCTACTTCTTTTTCTTCTTCTTGTCGTAATCTAAAGTTTCTTTTCTAATTTTCATGGGGACATTTTCTTCGGCTTCTTCTTTTTTGCCTTCTTCAATCATTTTATCATTGTACTCATTGTCTTCCTCAGTAAAGATGTCGTCTTTCGATTTTATTCTTTCGTCGCCACGCCATTTAAATCCTTTGAATTTCCTGTCATGCTCGTCGAGCTCGTCTTCTGGGTATAATATACCTTCAACATTTTTTATAAAGTTGATTTCTTGTATTTTATTATTATCAAAAATAATATTGATATTGCTACTTACTGTTTTGTTTATTCCAATTAGTTCTTGAGCTTCATTGCGTGAATAATAAATACTTTCTGCATTTTTTATAATATCTACATTGTGTAATTTTCCTTCTAGAAATTTTCCAAATAAATTTTGTCCTTTTACTTGATTAAAACCTGTTCCGAGGGTGTCTTTTGAAATAATAAAAGTATTACCGAGGACTTTTAGGGAATCCAGCTTTTTAGTTTTATTATCACCTATAAGATGCATAATGTCTCCTGTAATCTGGCTTTCGCCATTCCATAAAATTGGATTACCGATGAGTTTTGTAAGTGAGTTTTTAGCACTAGAATGAATCGAATCGCATTTTCCACTCATATCGATTTTGAAAAAGCGTACATTATTAAAGGCGCGAACAATTCGATTGTCTTCTTTTCCTGTTACCATCAACTTTTTTCCATGAATATACATCGAATCCTTTTCGACTAAATTGATGGCTACAGCTCTTTTGGTTACAAACATCGAATCTTTTTGCTGAAAAACCTCGGCATAATGTCCCTTTATTATTCCTTTATTGATGGAGTCTGTAATTTTTACATTTCGTGTTGCCGAAGCAAATTCTTTATTCCTGTCATAATACAAACTGTCTCCTTCTATCAGTCGGTTGTCATACTTGATGTACGATTTCCGAAGAAAATGAGCGAGATTTTTCTTGGAATCATAAAATCCTTTTTCGGTATAAATAAAGTTGGTTGCACTTGTTATAGTTGAAGGACCAAAAAGATAGGAATGCCCAGAATTACTATAATAATCCAAATGATTGGATTTTATTACATATTTTGGGTTTGTTACAACAACTTCGGTTAAAAACTTGAATTTTTTTTCGGCAACAAAATACCTGCCAGATTTACTCACTAAGGTGTTTTCTTTGTTAATAATAGTTCCTTTAGTATTGTAAAAAACTTCTTGAACGTTTCGGTCAAAATTGATGGTATCTGTTGAAAGGGTGGCATCGGGAGAAGTCATCACGGCATCTCCAGTAGCAAATGCTTTTTTTACATTTCCGTTGTATTCTGCGTATTTACTGTTCAAATAAAGCGTGTCGCCTTGAACTAATTGTACATTTCCAAAAGCTTTAATGTAATTTTCTTTTTGAAAAAAATAGGCTTTGTTACAAGTCAGTACTACGCCATCATGGTTTACTACTACGTTTCCAGTTAGTAAAAAAGCATCAGGCATTTCGGTTTGATTCACATCAGCGAAATCAGAATGTTCTACAATTATTTTTTTAGGTGTTTTTTGAGCGTTTACTTTTATCGAAGTAATTAAAAACAAACTAAAACAGATGAAAAATAGCGATTTATTCAAGGGTATATATTTTCGTCAAATTTATGAAAAAGGAAACAATACTAATAAATATTACTATTTATTTATGATTTAGAAATGGGGCTTTTTGTAATAAGTTGTTTTTGATTTAATGAAAAAAAGCTGAAACATACTTAAAGTAATGCGTCAGCTTTTATAATTTGGATTATAAAGAATTTAATATCTCTTCTTTATAAACGTATTTTGATAATTTTCGTTGATCTTTTCCCAGTTGATTACATTGAAAAATGATTCGATATAAGAAGCTCTGCGGTATTGGTATCCTAGATAATAAGCATGTTCCCAAAGATCCAAAGCTAAAATAGGAGTTCCTGGAACAGCAGCGTTTTTCATTAAAGGATTATCTTGATCTTGAGAACTGGTAATTTTAAGTTTTCCTGCTTTGTCTACAATTAACCAAACCCAGGCAGAGCCAAATTGTTTTGTAGCCTCTTGTTTAAAAGCATTTTTGAAATCAGTAAACGAACCAAAATCTCTATTGATAACAGATGCTATAGTGTCTGTTGGAGTTCCGCCAGCATTAGGAGCCATGGATTTCCAATACAATGAATGGTTGTAATACCCGCCAGCATTGTTTCTTAATTCGGTATCGTTGATGTTGAGTTTTGCTAATATGTTTTCGATAGACATATTCTCATATTCCGTTCCCGCAATTGCTCTATTGAGGTTATTAGTATAGGTTAAATAATGTTTAGAATAATGTACTTCTAAAGTAAGAGGTGAAATAGAAGGCGCTAAAGCATCATAAGGATAAGGTAATTTTTCTATTAAAAATGAACCAGGATCCGCTTTTACATCGTCTGGAAATCCAATAGTTACTTTTTCTTGTGCAGTAGGAAGTGGAACTTCTACAACTTCGGTTAGTTTTTTATTGTTGCATGAAATTAAAAAACTAAAAATAAGCAAGTTTGCAATTGTAAAAAAAAACTTTTTCATTGTAATTGTACTATTTTTAAAGCGAATTGATAATTTCAATATAGTTTTCTTTAGCTTCATCAGATGAAATATGACTAATTTGCATCCAAGCATTTGTTTTAAAAGCATCTCTCAAATGGAAATTAGTAGTTTGTCTAATTTCTACTGTGCCCATGGTTGCCTGTTTGTAAAAAGCATACAATCTTAATTGAACATCTTGAGGTAAAGATGCTTGAGTCATTTTTGCAGCTTTTTCAACAGCTTCATTAAACCTAGTATCTAAATCTTTTTTAGTCATTATTTTTTTGTTGCAATAATTGTTTTTCCTCCAATTGCTTTTTGGTTCAAAACTACATTTATTGGAGTGCCTAAAGGTAAAAATAAATCTACTCTAGAACCAAATTTAATAAAACCTGCATCAGTTCCCTGAACAACTTGCATTCCTTCTTGTGCGTAATTTACAATTCGGCGTGCCAATGCTCCGGCAATTTGACGGTATAAAACAGCACCAAAAGTATCATTTTCTACCACAACGGTTGTTCTTTCGTTTTCCTCGCTGGCTTTTGGATGCCAGGCCACAAGAAATTTACCTGGATGGTATTTGCTGAATTTTACAATTCCATTCATAGCATATCGCGTAACGTGTACGTTAATTGGCGACATAAAGATAGAAACCTGTAAACGTTTGTCTTTAAAATATTCTCCTTCGTACACTTCTTCGATAACCACTACTTTCCCATCAACAGGAGCTAGAATTAAATCATCGTTAGTAAGTACTGCTCTTTTAGGATTTCTAAAAAATTGTAGAATGATGATTAAAAACAAAACTGCAAAGATTTGAACTAACATTCTTAGCCAATAGATATCGATAAATTTGTCGGCAAGTAATAGTACAGCTACTGTAAAAACTATACCTAATGAGATTGATGGAGCTCCTTCTTTATGAAACATAATTTAAAATTTGGTAAAATAAAAATATAAATGGTGCTACAAATATAACACTATCTAGTCTATCTAGCACACCTCCATGTCCTGGCATGATATTTCCGCTGTCTTTTACTCCAGCAATTCGTTTAAATTTAGATTCTATTAAATCGCCAATAGTACCAAAAACTCCAACAATTGCAGCAATTGAAGTCCATATTAGTATAGATTTTTCGCTAAACTCAGGTCTGGGTCTAATGTAATATTTAGAGATTAAATAACCCGCTAAAATAGCAAAAAGAAGCCCTCCTACAAACCCTTCGATTGTTTTTTTAGGTGAAATTCGTTCAAAAAGTTTGTGTTTTCCAATGGATTTTCCAACGATATAAGCAAAGGTATCATTGGTCCAAATAAGAAGAAATAATCCAATTATAATTTTAGGATTATAGTCTTTTATACCAAATGAAATTTTAGTGATAAATACAAAAGGAAGTATAATGTATCCAAATAAGTATAAGTATTTGGACGAAGTACTTATTTTTTGAATGTTATCATAAAAAAGAAAAAGAATACATTTTATAGAAACAACTAAGGTTATGGCTAGTAATATAATATTCAGTTGTTGAATATTGACGTTGATTTCAATAGCAGTTCCAAAATATTGATTGATTGTAGCTGTGGTTATTTTGTTGTAATGGCTAATTAATGTTATTCCAGTATAAAGAATTGTTCCTGCAATTAACGGTAGTATTTTGTTTACTTGAGTTAAACTACAAAATTCATAAATGGCAATAACCAGAAATAAGCCAAAGAGTATAAAAAAACTTTCGGTTGAAAATAATATAGAAGCTATCAATAATAGGATATAAATAGCACCTGATATTGATCTTTTTAAAGTTTCATTCATTTTAAAGATCTTCTAAAAGCAATAAATAAAGATTTTTAGCAGAACTCCCGTATTGGGTAAAGTCTTCTTCTTTTGCTTTTTCAAAATATTTTATAGCTGTAATGTTGGTAGGATAATCTCTTTCGTATTTCTTTTTTATAGCACTTAAACCGTCGCTTTTCATAGCAAGAATTTGGCTTGTTGTTGCCAGAACTACTATGTTAGTTGGTAATTCGTTAGGCTTAAGTTGTTTGATTTGTTTAGACGAAAATAGGATAGAACCTTCTTCGGCAATCAAATTTTCACAACTTGATAATAGAAATTTAGGATTAGTAAGATTTTTATAAATGAGTTTGTTTTCGTCTAAAAGTCCAAAAAGATTAGAATCGTAGCAAAGCACTTCGCTTTCAAACCAGTCGTTTTCTTCTAAGATATTTTCGAAATGATCTTTTACTTCTTGAGCATTTTCGCAGTATAAAAATTTACCTCCATTTTTTTTAAAATTGAAGATAAATCGTTCGTCTACAGAGATGTTGTTTTCAGGAAAGAAATTGTTGTTTTGACTTTCTTTTTCCTCATCTGATGCCGAAATACTAGATCCAAAAAGTTTTCTAAAAAGACTCATATTTTGTAGGGTACTTGATATATTATATGTAACCGTCCAAAGATAAAAAAATCTTAATTCAAAACGGCGTTTTGAATTAAGATTTTAAATAATTTATATTAAATGCCTTATTAAGAGACTGTTTCTTCTAAGTTTTTGTCAAAGCTTCTTTTTCCAAAAATAGCTTCTAAGTCGTCTTTAAAAATCACTTCTTTTTCGATAAGAATATCAGCAAGTTGATTTAATTTGTCTTTGTTCTCTTCTAAGATTTGAATGGCTCTCTCGTACTGACTTTCTATAAGTGCCGATATTTCAGTGTCTATCACTTTGGCAGTTTCATCAGAATAAGGTTTAGAAAAACTATATTCGCTTTGTCCTGATGAATCATAATAAGTAACATTTCCTATTTTATCATTCAAACCATAGATAGTAACCATAGCGCGGGCTTGTTTAGTCACTTTTTCTAAATCACTTAAAGCACCAGTTGAAATACGGTTAAAAGTTACTTTTTCAGCAGCTCTTCCTCCCATAGTTGCACACATTTCGTCTAGCATTTGGTCAGGACGTACAATTTGACGTTCTTCTGGTAAATACCAAGCCGCTCCTAAACTTTGCCCACGAGGAACAATAGTTACTTTGATTAGTGGTGCAGCATGTTCCAACATCCAGCTTACTGTAGCATGACCTGCTTCGTGAATTGCAATTGCTTTTTTCTCCTCTGGAGTAATGATTTTGTTTTTCTTTTCCAAACCACCCACAATTCTATCAACAGCATCAAGGAAATCTTGTTTGTCAACAGCAGTTTTGTTATATCGAGCAGCAATTAGCGCCGCTTCGTTACATACATTGGCAATATCAGCACCAGAGAAACCTGGAGTTTGTTTTGCTAAAAAGTCTAAATCTAAACCTTCTACTTTTTTCAAAGGAGCAAGGTGTACTTTGAAAATTTCAGCACGTTCACGAACGTCTGGCAAGTCAACAAAAATTTGTCTGTCAAAACGTCCTGCACGCATTAAAGCTTTGTCAAGAACATCGGCTCTATTTGTTGCAGCAAGTACAATTACATTCGTATTTGTTCCAAAACCATCCATTTCTGTCAGCAATTGGTTCAAAGTATTTTCACGTTCGTCGTTTCCGCCTGACATGTTGTTTTTACCTCTGGCTCTACCTACAGCATCAATTTCGTCAATAAAAATAATGGCTGGCGATTTTTCTTTGGCTTGTTTGAACAAGTCACGTACTCTTGAAGCACCAACACCTACAAACATTTCCACAAAATCAGAACCTGATAAAGAGAAAAAAGGAACTTGAGCTTCTCCGGCTACTGCCTTAGCTAATAAGGTTTTTCCTGTTCCCGGAGGTCCTACAAGTAAGGCTCCTTTTGGGATTTTACCACCTAAATTGGTGTATTTTTCAGGGTTTTTCAAGAATTCTACAATTTCTTGTATTTCTTCTTTAGCACCTTCTAATCCAGCAACATCTTTAAAAGTAGTTTTTACATCATTTTTTTCATCAAAAAGTTTTGCTTTAGATTTTCCGATGTTGAAGATTTGTCCTCCACCACCAGCGCCACCACCAGACATTTTTCGCATGATAAAAATCCATACTCCAATGATGATGATTACAGGAAGTAAGCTTATAATGATATCAGACCAGTTGCTTGCTTCTTTAAAATCATAATCAACTAATTTTTTTTCTGCTTTAGCAATGTCTAATTTTTCTTGAAAAGACTTTAAATCACCAAATTTTGTAGTGTAGTGTGGACCTTTATTCGGTCTGTCAAACATGTCTTTTGCTACTTTTTTATTGGCAGGATCTTTTAATCCTGCATCAGAAAGGTAGATTTCAGCATCTTTATTATTAAAAATAATAACATTTTTAATTTCGCCTTTAGTCAACATGCTGTCAATGTTAGACGACTTTAATTGAGCAGGCTCTTGTAAGCTAGAACTTCCAGTTACAAAGCTTATAAATAAGAAAATAAGTAATATGGCTGTGTATACTAACCATGGACTTACTCTAAATTTATTAGGATTCGGATTGTTATCTTTTGCCATTATTTTTTATCTTTCTTTAATATTTGTTTGCAATTGTAGTAATTTTTGCATCTCCCCACAAACTTTCGATATTATAATATTCTCTAATTTGTTTTTGGAAAACGTGAACTACAATATTAACATAGTCCATAAGTACCCATTCGGCGTTGTCAGTTCCCTCAACATGCCAAGGTTTGTCTTTAATTTCTTTTGAAACCGTTTTTTGAATGGAGTTAACAATTGCGTTAACCTGGGTATTTGAATTTCCGTTGCAGATAATAAAATAGTCGCAAACTGCGGTATCAATTTCTCTAAGATCGAGAATATCTATGTCATTTCCTTTTACTTCTTCTATTCCTTTGATAATGTTTGCCAATAGGTCATCATTATTTACAGTCTTTTTTGCCATGAATTATTTTTATAATAAGTGTGTAAAGTTACCATTTTTTGTCATTATTTTTGAACCTTAACATAATATTAAAATATGTTACAAAAATAATTGCTAATGAAACTAATCAAACTCGATGCCATAGATTCTACAAATGATTTTCTTAAAGGCTTGTCGAACACTCAGGAGCTAGAAAACTATACTGTGGTAACTGCTGAAAATCAAACAAAAGGAAAAGGGCAGATGGGGGCAGTTTGGAATTCTGAAAAGTCTAAGAATCTAATAATGAGTGTTTTTGTTAAGGATTTGTTAGTAAGTGTAGATGAGATTTACCAACTGAATGTTGCAACGGCATTAGCTGTAATTCAAGTACTAAAAACTTTTGATATTCAGAATTTAAGTATTAAATGGCCTAACGACATTATGTCAGCTAATTTTAAACTCGCTGGCATTTTAATTGAGAATAGTTTTAAAAGTGACGGAACCATTACAACAATTATCGGAATAGGTTTGAATGTAAACCAAACTAATTTTGATAATTTGCCTAAAGCTTCTTCGATGGCAGTGGTTGCAAATTCTACCTTTGATAAAGATCAATTAGTTGTTTTGATTATTGAAAGATTAAAAGTGAATTTTGAACTTCTAGCTTCTAATTCTCAAATTTTATGGGATAGTTATATGGAACTACTTTTTAAAAAAGAGGTTCCAATGCCGTTTTCAATTGATAATGGAAAACCTTTTATGGCAATTATAAAAGGAGTTTCTACCAACGGAAAACTGATTCTTCTGTTAGAAAATGATGCAATTGTAGAATATGGTCTCAAAGAAATTCAAATGTTGTACTAAATCAATATTGTAAAGAACCAAAAATCTTTTTAAATTGTTTTTTATAATGATTTCCACGCTTTAATTTTATTTTTTTTAGGTTCTTTTAAAAAAATATATTAATAATAAATCCTATTAATGTGTTGTTTAATAGTGGTTTAGGTGTTTGTTGTTTTTTAAATGTGAAAACAACATTTAAAAAAATGATGTAAATAAGTATTTTTATTTTACTTTTGGATTTCGTTTTTCGTAAAAAATCAATCAGAATAAAATTGATGTGCTATTTTATCATGAAAATTTTAGCGAAATTCAGAAGCCGTAAATCTTAATTTTAGAGTATTCTTAGATTATTAAAGACAGTATCTAAATGATTGATTTTTGGACAAAAAACTAAATCTAAAAACTTATTAATTAACTAAACAACCATTTTCTTATGAGCTCAAGTCTCGAATTTGCAGATTATGCAGTATTCATTGTCTACTTTTTAGTAGTCTCAATCTACGGATATATTATCTATCGCAAACGCGAAAAAAACGAACACGATGCTAAGGCGTACTTCTTAGCCGAAGGAACTTTAACCTGGTGGGCTATTGGAGCTTCACTTATCGCATCAAACATTTCTGCTGAACAGTTTATTGGAATGAGCGGGGAAGGATTCTTCTTAGGAATTGCTGTTGCTGCTTACGAGTGGATTGCTGCAATTGCGTTAATTATAGTGGCAGTTTGGTTTATTCCTGTTTATTTGAAAAACAAGATTTACACCATGCCTCAATTCTTAAAAACACGTTACAACGATTCAACGGCTTTGATTATGGCTGTTTTCTGGTTGTTTTTGTATGTTTTTGTAAACTTAACTTCCATTTTATACTTAGGAGCGGTTGCTATTAATGGATTAGCAGGAGGAGAATACCTTCATGTTATTATGTTAGGATTGGCTGTTTTTGCTTTAATTATCTCTCTTGGAGGTATGAAAGTAGTAGCTTATACGGATGTTATTCAGGTTGCGGTATTGATTATTGGAGGTTTAGTAACTTCTTATATCGCTTTAACTACAGTGGGAGAATATTTTGGAGTAGGTAAGGATGCTATTGCAGGATTTAATGTTTTGATGGAAAAAGCACCAGAACATTTCAAAATGATTATTCCAAGACCAACAGCAACTTCTACACAATTAGAAATTGATAAATACCTTACTTTTCCAGGGATGATGTCTTATTTAGCAGGTATCTGGATTATCAATTTGAACTATTGGGGATGTAACCAATACATTACGCAAAGAGCTTTAGGAGCTGATTTACAAACGGCTCGTACAGGAATTTTGTTTGCAGGTATATTGAAATTATTAATGCCTGTAATTGTAATGTTACCTGGTATTGCTGCTTATGTTTTATACGAAGGAGGACATTTACCTCAATTAGTAGGAGGAAAAGACGGAGCTTATTCAGCGATGTTAACTTTCTTGCCAACAGGATTAAAAGGATTATCAGTTGCGGCTTTGACTGCTGCTATTGTGGCTTCGTTAGCTGGTAAAGTAAACAGTATTTCTACCATTTATACCTTAGATGTTCATAAAAAATACATTCAAAAAAATGCTTCAGACAGCGCTCAGGTAAACATTGGTCGTTATGCAGTTTTTGCTTCAATGGTTCTTGCTGTATTGTTTACTTGGAACGATGTTTTAGGAATTGGTGGAGTTGGAGGATTTACTTACATCCAAAAATACACAGGATTCATTAGCCCTGGAGTTTTTGCTATGTTCTTTTTAGGTATGTTCTGGAAGAGAACTACTGGAACGGCTGCTATTGTGGGTGTAATTGCAGGTTTCTTATTATCGGTTTTATTCAACGAATTTGCACCAGCGATGTTTGGAAACGAAACGTTATTGTACACAGCTTGGCCAAATGGAAAAGGTGGTTTTGAGATTCCATTCCATATTTGTATGGGATTGTCATTTGTATTTACAATGATACTTATGATTGCAATCAGTTTTGCAGGACCAAAAGTAAACCCGAAAGCATTCGAATTAGATACTGAAATGTTTAAGGTGAAACCACAAACAACAGTATTAATCATTATTACATTATTAATTATCGCTGCTTTATACGTGAAGTTCTGGTAAAATATTAAAAAATTATATTTATAAAAAGTGCGATTTAATTTAATTATTTCGCACTTTTTTTATTCTAAGTCAATGCTGAATTTATCAAACAACACTTTGAAGATTTTATTAGATTAACTAATTTTATTATATCTTGTGCTGTTAAATAAAAAACAATTTGCAAATATTTAAACCCTACATTTTGAAACATTTAGCCTTATTATTAACACTTGTTTTTTCTCCATTTATAAGTATATCACAAGAATATTCAGTTCGGTTTCTTGATATATTAGATGGATTATCAAACAATTCGGTTACTACTATTTATCAGGACAAAGACGGCTATATGTGGTTTGGTACTTATGATGGTTTAAACCGATATGATGGCTATACTTTTAAGGTTTTTAGGAATGAGATTAATAACGAAAATTCATTATCAAATAATACTGTTTATTGTTTAGAAGGAGATGCAAAAAGACAAATTTGGATAGGCGGGAATAAAGGAGCAAGTGTTTATGATAAGTCAAAAGCTTTGTTTTATCCCGTTAAGTACAAAGAAGGAGCGACTGGAGCCACAAAAACTTTAAAAAATGTGGTGCATCAAATTAAATCAGTTTCTGATGATTTGGTACTATTGGCTACACAAAACTCAGGATTATTAGCTTTTGAAGAAGGTTCTTTTATTGGAAAAACGATTCCGCTAAGCCAATTAAAGAATGCATATAATTATGAGGTTCTGGGAATCCAAAAAGATAAAAAAGGCATTAGTTCTTGGGTTTATGTTAGAAATTTAGGGATTTGTAATTACAACTATAGTTCTAAAAAAATCAAGTTGATTGCGCCATTGCTTATGGATGTAAAGTGCATGGAAAGTGATAGCAACGGAAATCTTTGGATAGGAACAGATGAAGGACTTTTTCTATTTAATACAACTACTTTTTCCATTTCAAAAAATTATTTTGCTAATAAATGCATTGTTTCGAATATTCTTAGCGATAAGAAAAATAAATTATGGATTGCTACCGATGGATGTGGGCTGTATACTGTAGATAAGGTTAATAATGTGGCAATTTCATATCGAAAAGATAATCCACAGCAAATTATTAAAAGCAGTTCGATTTGGAGTGTGTATGAAGATTATTTTGGAAATATATGGTTCGGAACGCTTCGCGGTGGAATTAGTATGATAAGTGCTGCTCCCAAATATTTTAAAACTATAAAATACAATACCAAAGAAAATAACCTGGCTCAAAATTTTATTTTGTCGAGTTGTGAAGATGAAAATCAAAATTTATGGATTGGAACCGATGGAGCAGGATTGCGTTTTTGGAATCGGAAAAATAATAGTTATACTATTTATAATAATAATCCAAATTCGTCAAACTATATTACCAGTAATTTTATAACCAACGTTATTTCCGATAGTAATAATGAAATATGGCTGTCAACATGGGCTGGAGGCATCAATCGAATTAATCCTAAAACCAATTCGATAAATCATTATTCTTGTTATAATCCGTTTACAAAACAAGTAGAAAAAAATATTTGGTTGGTTTATGAAGATGCTCAGAAAAATATTTGGGCAAGTGCTACTAACGAAGGTTGTTTGTATCTTTTTAATCGAAATAAAAATTCGTTTTTGCTTTATGATAAAACCATTAACAACCTACAATGTTTAACTCAAACCAGCGATGGAAAGCTGTGGGGTGGAAACTATACTTCGATTGTTTGGATAGATAAAACCAATAAAAAAAAGGGAGAGATAAATATAGGTTATCCTGTTCGATCTATACATGAAGATAAAAACAAGCAACTTTGGGTGGCTACACAAGAAGGTGGATTGCTGCTTTTTAATCGAGAAACCAATGCTTATAAAAGATTTACAACCGCTGATGGTTTGTCTTCTAATACTATTTTGAGAATATTAGAAGATAAAAAAGGCAATTTATGGATGAGTACTTATAATGGTTTAAGTAGGCTGAATATAAAAACAAAAACCTTTCGGAATTTTTCTGCAAATGATGGTTTGCAAAGCAATCAGTTTAGTTTTAATGCCGCTTTGAAATTGGATTCAGGTGAATTTTTATTTGGAGGAATCAATGGTTTTAATTTGTTTTATCCTGAATCGATAAAAGAATCAGTTTCGAATACTAAAATTCTTCTTTCTGGCATAACTGTAAATAATGAACCCATTGAGACTAAACCCGAATTGATTTCGGAATGGAATGAGAAAAATCAAATCAAAGAAATTCGATTGCCATACAATCAAACTACATTGGCAATAACATTTGTCGCTTTAGATTATTCGAATGCAAATATGATTAATTATGCCTATTTCTTAGAAGGCTGGGATAATCAGTGGAGTAATGTGGGGCAAAATCGACAAGCTAATTATCCACATCTTTCAGAAGGAACCTATCTTTTTAAGGTAAAAAATTCCAATTTTCAGGATAAATTCAGCAAAGCAGAAGAAACACTGATTCGAATTGTGGTTTTACCACCTTGGTATCGCAGTTGGTGGGCATATCTTTTGTATTTGATCATTGGAGTAACCATTATTTATAATTATATCCGATACAGTAAATACAAAGAGCGATTAAAGTATAAGGTTCGAATAGCAGAATTAGAAAGAGAAAAAGAGAAAGAAATTGCCGAAAAACAATCGTCGATGTTTACCTATATTTCTCATGAATTCCGTACGCCGCTTTCGTTGATTATAAATCCTTTGAAGAAAGTGATTAAAAAGGAAGAAGTTCAAAATGATTCATCCAAAGGCGATTTACAAATTGCTTATCGAAATGCAAGACGTCTTTTAAGTCTGGTTGATCAATTGTTACTTTTTCGAAAAGCCGAAAACGATGCCGATGTATTGCGATTGTCTGAAATCAACATGAATCATTTGGCTGAAGAAGTCTATCAATGTTTTGTAACCCAAGCCAAAGACAAAAAAATAGACTATACATTTGAAGTTCCTGAGCAAACTATTTCCATAATTGGAGACTATGAAAAAATTGAAATTTCATTGTTTAATTTGGTTTCGAATGCTTTCAAATATACTGACGTGGGTGGAAAAATTGCATTGAAATTAACTGAAACTGAAAAAGAAGTTTCAGTTGTAGTTTCGGATACAGGAAAAGGAATTGCAACAAAAAACATCGAAGCTATTTTTGAAAAATTCAAACAATTGGATTCTAATATTTCTATTAGTACTGGTTTTGGTATCGGACTTTATATTGTGAAATATTTTGTGGATAAACATAAAGGAACAGTTTCCTGCGAAAGCGAAATAGGAAAAGGAAGTACGTTTACATTACGATTTTTGAAAGGGCAAGATCATTTTGCTGATTTACCAATTAGTACCAATGTTCCAAAAATGAGTGAATTAACAGAAGAACTTTTGGTTGCTGATTTGGATGAAAATAACGATTATGACACTAATAATTTAGACGAAGAACTCAATAAAGAATTGCTCACCGATAAAAAATCGATTTTAATAATTGATGACAATGCTGAAATTCGAAATTATTTAGTGCAGTTGTTTTCTAAAACGCATTTGGTTTACAGTGCAATAAATGGTTTTGAAGGTTTGAAATTAACTAAAAAGCAAATGCCTGATATTGTAATTTCGGATGTTGCCATGGAAGTTATGGACGGACTGGAATTGTGTAAAAAAATAAAAGAAAGTGAAGATTTGTCTCATATTCCAGTGATATTATTGACGGCTTCAAATAATCCTGAAACGCATTTGCAGGGAATAACAGATGGAGCCGATGATTACATTACAAAACCATTTGATGATGATATTCTTGTAGCGCGTGTAGATACTTTATTGAAAAACAGAAGTAATTTGAGAAAATACTTCTTAGACAGTATTACCTTAAAAGAAAACGCCCAAAAAGTCCCAGCGGAATATCAGGATTTCTTAAAAAGATGTATTGATATTATTGAAGCAAATCTAGGAAATCGGGATTTTTCGATTAAGAATTTTGCTTTCGAAATGGGAATGAGTCACAGTAGTCTGTATAAAAAGATAAAGATCATTTCCGGAGAAACTTTAAATGCCTTTATGCGTTCCATTCGTTTAAGAAGAGCTGCCATGTTATTACTTACCGAAAACATGAATATTGCTCAGGCAAGTGCCGAAGTAGGATTTGAAGATCAAAAATATTTCAGACAACAATTTGTAAAACTTTTTGGTATGACTCCTTCCTTATATGTCAAAAAATACAAAGATTCATTTAACAAAGATTTGAATATTATTAAATAGTTATTTTCCTAATTAAAATCATTTTTACATATTGTTTTTTTACAAAACAATTATAATCACAAGTAATCCTAATCTTATTAATAATATGATTGGGATTTTTTGTTGATTTGAAAAATTTATAACACATAATTTGCAGACAAAGTAAATAAAGTCAGATTTTTTTGTTAAATCGCATTTTTTGAAGAATTTGTCCTTATTGTTTTCAAATTTACCCTTGTTTTTTTTCGAATTTACCCCCTATGGATAACGCTATTTAATCATTCCTTTGCTTAGATGATAACCATATTATTTCAAATTTGAGATTTGTCTTAAGTTAAATTATCATAAAAAAGAAAACCGATCCACACTAATTTATTAACCATACTAATTAAAAAGGAAGCTTATGAAAAGTATAAAACCCTAATAAAAAATGTTGCATAAAAACTAAGAATTACTATTAAAACCAAACTAGTTGTTTAGAACACAATAAAGAATTACGTAAACAACTGCAAAAACTAAAACCATATGAAAAAACTTTCTTATTTATTTTTACTAACTTTTTTAATGCTCTTTTTCACAGGATGTCAAGAAGATGAGCCAAGTTTTCCCTCATCCGATGACCCAACGATTGTGGTTTCTACCAATGAAATTTATGGAGCTCCAAACAGAAAGTTTGAGATTAAAGCAACTTTGAATGATGATTTAGGATTAAAAAGTGTAAGAATCCAAATTCCTGAATTGAGCTTAGACAAAATGATCAATTTTTCAACAGACCCACTTTTAACAACTTATAATTTAAGTTATTTTTTCGAAGTTCCTGCTGATAGAGGTGTGTCGGAAGCTTTTAAAGTTAAACTAACAATTACAGATGTTTCTGAAAATTCAATTGATCAGGATATTAATTTACGTTTGGATGGCGAATTTAGCGCTCCAGCAATTAGTATGATTACACCTAAAGAAGGTACTGTAGTTTTATTATCATCAAGTAACCAATTACCAGTAAATTTTGTTGTTAATGATGATTCAGGCATTGATTATATTGAGGTTAAATGCGAGGCATTAGGAATTAGCGAGATGGTTCAATTAACAGGATCTCCTCAATCGTATACGTTTAACAAAACTTATACTTTGCCAGTGACCGCTGCCGAGTATGTGTTGACTATTACAGCAAAAGATAAATTTGCAATTCCAAATATGGGAACATTAAATCTCAATATTGTTGCAACCAATGAGTATCCTGCTATTTATTTATGCGATCAACCCAAAGGAACTAATTTAACTACCGATGCCGTAGGAGTGCCAATGTATTTCCATGAAAAAGTGGGACAGGATTTTGAATTTAAATATTATGCAGATACGGATAATAAAGAAATTTATTTCTTAGGTCAGGAATCTGATTTTGCACCACATTGTTTTGGCTTAAATTCTTCAGGAGATTTAATTGATGATGTTACTTCCTCAGCTATTGTTTTGCCAACTAAAGGTTACTACAACATAAAAGTTAATCCAAGTACACTAGTTTACACGGTAACAAAATATACTCCAACAAGTCAGGTTTGGGCTAATATTGCTAATGGTTTATGGCACGATGTAGAAGCACAAAGAAAACCTTTCGTTAGTGTATGTGGTGCTGGTATTCAAGGTGCAACATGGGATACCTGGGATGCCTGGGTCCAAAAAGGTTTACACTTAGCTAATAATCCAGACAATCCATACCAATTAGTAGGTGAGTATACTTTGACAGGACAAATGGAAGCCACTTTTACAGGTCAGTGGTGGAGTCCTTCCTGGAGATTAATAAGAAATGGTATTGCTACTATGTCTCCAGGTGAAAATGGAAATGCTAAATATCCTGCCGCTCCAGGTGTTTATAAAGTGGTTCTGGATACAGAATTAGAAAGAGCGTTTATCACTAAAAAATAGTTTGTTATAGCTGATATAACATTAATTAAAAAAATATCTTGATATGAAATATAAATTTATAGGCTTACTAATTGCTATATTATGTAGCTCGGCAGCCTTTGCACAAATTACAGTAAAAGGAACTGTTAAAGATAAAGCAGCTATCCCTGTTCCTGGTGTGAACGTTTTTGTAAAGGGAACACAAGCTTCGGCATCAACTGATATGGATGGTAAATATGCTATTGTAGTTCCAAATAGTGAAGCACAGATTGAGTTTTCTTTTATTGGCTTTGCTACACAAACCATAACAGTAGGTCAAAAAACAGTATTAGATGTAGTTTTAGCAGAAGACAATCAAACGTTAGACGAAGTTGTGGTAGTAGGATATGCTACTGTAAAAAAGAAAGATGTTACCAGTTCAATTGCATCTGTAAAAGGAAAAGATTTACAGACCATGACAGTAGGTAATGTTACCGAATCATTGCAAGGAAAAGTTGCGGGAGTTCAAATTACTGGAGCTGGTGGTCCAGGTGCTCAGCCCAGAGTACTTATTCGTGGAATTTCAACAGTAAACCTGAGTACTGATCCATTGTATGTAGTAGATGGAATTCCAATGGGAACAAATATTAATTTCTTGAGTAATAATGAAATTGAATCGATGGATGTTCTTAAAGATGCCTCTGCAAGTGCTATTTATGGTTCTCGTGCTTCAAATGGAGTTATCTTGATTACTACCAAAAAAGGAAGATCTGGAAAAACAAAATTCACTGTAGATATGAGTACAGGCTATCAAATTATGGATAAGCCTTATGATATGGCAAATGCTGAAAACTATGCTAACATCTTAAATGAAGCTTATAATAATTCAGGTTACACAGATTATTTACCTAATGCAGAACAATACAGAGGAAAAACTACTGATTGGTGGAAAGCAGGTATAAGTAAAGGTTCATCAGTAACTAATACTTCTATAGGTGCTACAGGAGGTTCAGAAAAGCATACTTATGCTATCAGTTTGAACTATTACAATTCAGATTCTTTTTATGAAATTGGTGGATGGAAAAGAATCACCTCTAGAATTGCAAATGATTTTAAATTTACTGATAAATTTTCGGCTGGTGTAACCTTAAATCCACGTTATGAAACCTGGGGAGGACCTGGTAACTGGGCTGATTTTGTAAAGATTGATCCAATTACTCCAATCTACAAACCAGCAGATCAATTAAACGGTACCGAAAATGAATACAGTATTTATGCTCGTTCCCCTTCTTATGTGTGGAATCCTGTAGCTGCTGTAAAAAGATACGATGATTATAGTGATTTGTATAATTTAAATTCAAATGCTTATTTGCAATACGAACCCATTAAAGGTTTAGTTCTTAGAACACAGGGATCGATTGAGTTTGGAAATAATATTCGAAATATATTTAGACCCGATTTTGTAATTGATGCAGCACATGAAAAAGCAGAAATCAACAGTGTAGAAAGAAAAGCAACTACAAATGTGGATTGGACATGGCAATCTACGGCGACTTATTCTAAAACATTTGCCGAAAAACACAATACGAGTTTCATGGCAGGTCTTACTATGGAAGAGTATGAATCATCAGATGTGTGGGGTTATGGAGAAGGAGTGCCAAATAATTCTGATTTGATGAGAGAAGTAAGTGCAGCCACTAAAAATCGTAATAGTAGTGGAACAAGCTGGTCTAATTCGTTAATGTCTTATATTTCTCGTTTTTCTTATAATTATGATAGTAAATATTATTTAACAGCTTCGTTTAGACGAGATGGTTCATCTAAATTTATGGCTAATAATAAATGGGCTAATTTTCCAGCAGCATCTGCTTCTTGGCGAATTTCGAATGAGGATTTCATGGCAAATGCTAATTCTACAATAAATAATTTAACATTTAGAGCTGGTTGGGGTAGAGTTGGTAATCAGAATTTACCAGCAGCCGTCTATCAGTCTAATATTGGACAAGGCTATTATGTTATTGATGGTAATGTGGTAGATACTTCATTTCCTTCAACTATGGCTAATCAGGATATCCGTTGGGAAATGGTTGAAGACATTAATTTTGGTCTTGATTTTGGACTTTTTAATAATAAAATTTCAGGGACATTAGAATACTATCAAAAAACAACAAAAGATATGTTGTTCTTGAAACAATTCCCTACTTATAGTGGTTTTCCTGCTAATGCAACTATTTGGACAAATGTTGGGTCAATGCGCTCTAATGGTATTGATTTACTTTTATCATATAAAAATAGCAAAGGTGATTTTACGTATGGGGCCGATTTGACTTTTACCACTGTTAATGTTGAAATGATTTCACTATCTACTAAAGGGGAAAAATTGTATGGTTCAAGCAATAGAACACTTACAGCGGAAGGTGAAGCACCAGGTTATTTTTATGGTTATGTAGCGGATGGTTTGTTCCAAAATCAAACAGAATTAAATTCTCATACGGATGATCAAGGAACTAAATTACAGCCTTATGCTCAACTGGGGGATATTCGTTTTAAAGATGTAAATGGAGATGGAAAATTAGATGATAAAGACCGAAAAAAAATTGGTTCTCCTTGGGCTGATTACAATATTGGTTTGAATTTGAATTTTGCCTACAAAAATTTTGATTTAGTTGCTAATTTCTATTCTAGTATTGGAAACGAATTGGTAAACCAAAATATTTCAGACTTGTACAACGGAGCAAGCTTAACAAATAAAGTAAATGGATTAGATCAAAAAGCTTGGCATGGAGAAGGAACATCCAATTATATTCCTAGACTTTCTAAAGATGATAATAATGAGAACTACACTAAATTCTCTTCTTTTTATATAGAAGATGGTTCTTTCGTACGTATGAAAAATCTTCAACTGGGTTATTCCTTCTATAATAAATTTGGATTAGATAAATTAAGATTGTCTTTATCAGGTCAAAATTTATGGACATGGACAAAGTATACCGGAGTGGATCCTGAAGTTGGAGGAGGAGTTTTAGGATCAGGATTTGGAGGATGGAACTATCCAGTTCTACCTACAATTTTGTTAGGACTTAATGTAGCATTTTAATAAAAAATAATATGAAAAAAATAATAGTATCAATACTAACTTTTGCTGCTGTTGCAGTTTCTTGTAGTGATTTTATTGAAAAAGACGAAAGAGGAAAACAAACCTTGGAGAATTATTTTCAAACAGCACAAGAATGCGAAAATTACGTAAACGAATTAACCCGTAGATTGTTATTAGCTAATGAGTGGTGGGTATTAGTTGCACCAAGAATGACAAACGAAATGGCAACTGATGATGCCTGGATGGGAAATACAGGACAAGACAACAGTTCTCACAGACCAGCTTCTCAATACCTTATTACTCCTGATAATATGGGAAATCTAAATGGGATGTACACCGCTCATTATTATACAATACAATCTTGTAATATAGGTTTGGCTAAAATGGAGTTAGCTCCAATTAGTGAGTCTCAAAAAAATCAATACATAGGAGAATCATTATTTGTTCGTGCATATTGTTATTATGAGTTGGTTAACAATTACGGAGGTGTTCCATTGTATACTACCGCTCTGGGAACTAATGATTTAAAATTGGCACGTAGTTCAGTTGAGGAAGTATATGCTCAAGTAGAATCAGATCTTAAAGAATCGGCTGCAAAATTAGAGAATGTTGAAGCAGCAAGAAATGGAAGAATCAATAAATGGGCAGCTTATGCTTTATTAGCGCGTGTTTCTTTATTCCAGGAAAAATGGGCTGAAGCGAAACAATATTCCAATAAAGTAATTACTGAAGGACCTTTTTCATTAGAGCCTAATTTTATAAATATTTGGGATGTTAATAACCATAATGGAGTAGAATCTATTCTTGAGGCACAATCATCTGGTGTTCAGGATAGAAATTTAGGAAGTGCAATACCTACTTTTTCTGGAGCCAGAGGAGAGGATAAAAAGAATTTCCCAAGTAATGATGCTATAGATGTACTGGATGGCTGGGGATGGTGTATGCCTACCAGCGATTTAGAAAATGCTTATATTTCAGAAGGAGATGATATTCGTCGTAAAAGTACTATTACTAAATGGGGTGATGCCGCTTATGGAGATGAAGTTCTTAATCCTACACATAAATTTAGTTTAAACGATAATAAATCAGGACGTATTTGTCGTAAATATTATATTCCTATAGCTACACGGCGTTCATTGGATAAAAGAGATGGTCACTTACCATTAAATATTCCGTTAATCCGTTTAGCCGAAATGTATCTTACAAGAGCTGAAGCTAATTATCACTTAAATGATGCTGGAGCAGCCATGAATGATATTAATGTGGTTAGAGATCGTGTAGATTTAGATCCAGTTGAGGGAATGGCTGGTCCTAACCTTTTGAGAAAAATTTACAAAGAACGTCGTCTAGAGTTGGCGTTTGAAGGATTACGCTTGTTTGATATTAGAAGAGAAAAAGATCCAAGTACAGGAAAACCAGTTATTGAATCTTTGATGGGACCAAATGGAACTTTTGTACAATATAATTTGAATTCAAGTGATCCTTATGAAACAACTAACACAAGAGAAGCTCAGGATAAGGGAATCAATTTCAATGCTGCCAGACATTTAGTTTGGCCAATACCGCAATTAGAAGTTGATTTAAGTGGAGGAGTAATTACAAACCCAAATTATTAATATGAATTTATTAAAAAAATATAAAGTAAGTCTACTATTTGTAGGCTTACTTTCCATTAACTCAGCATTAGTTAGCTGTTCATCTGATGATGCTAAAGATTCAGAAACTGTAGTGGAAACTACAAGAGAACTGAAAATTAATCTCGATATGAACCTTCAAACGATGGAGAGCTTTGGAGCCTCTGATGCTTGGCAATGTAATAATATTGGGAAAAATTGGCCTACTGATAAAAAGAATGCCATTGCAGATATGTTATTTAGCAGAGAGCTTGATAGTGAAGGAAATCCTAAAGGAATAGGTTTGTCATTATGGCGTTTTAATCTGGGAGCTGGAAGTACTGAACAAGGTGATGCAAGTGATATTACTGATGAGTGGAGACGTACGGAATGTTTTACTACTGATGGAGTAACTTACAATATGAATAAACAAGCTGGACAAGTCTGGTTTATGAAAGCAGCTAAAGAACGTGGTGTTGATAAATTATTAGCCTTTACTAATAGTGCTCCTGTTTATTTAACTCAAAACGGGAAAGCGCATGCAACAATCAATACTTTCTATAATTTGAAAGATGGAAAAATGCCTGACTTAGCTGATTTTTGGATTAATGCCATTGATAAGCTAAAATCAGAACACGATTTAACAATTGATTATGTGAGTCCGTTTAACGAACCACAATATGAATGGGATGGTTCGGGTCAAGAAGGTTCTCCAGCTTCTAATGCAAATATTCACAGTTTTGTAAATATATTGGCTCCAAAATTACAAGAAAAAGGATTGAATTCCCAAATTGTAGTAGGCGAGGCTGGTGCTTTTGAACCGTTATATAAAACGGTTACTGGAAAAGAAAATCGTTCCAATCAGATAGATTATTTTTTTGGTATAAATTCAACTAAAAATATTGCCAGTTTAACGAACGTAAAGAAAACAATTTCGGGACATAGTTATTGGCAAGCATGGCCTTTAAGTGAATTGATTTCATCTAGACAGTCAGTTGCTAACAGAGCTAAAACAGTTCCTGGATTGAGTGTTTGGGCTTCTGAATATTGTATTCTGGAGAATCCGGGAACTTCAGAGCTTCCTGGAGGAGCGGGACCAGGAAGAGATTTAGGGATGAGAACAGCGCTTTGGGTAGCCCGTATTATCAGTACTGATATTTCTATTGGAGGAGTTACTTCTTGGCAATGGTGGACAGCTGTTAGCCGTGGAGATTATAAAGATGGATTGCTACACGTGGATGACGGTTTATCAAATGGAGCTGGTGATGCTAACTATTGTAAATACGATGGTAATGTAACAGAAACCAAGATTCTTTGGGCTTTAGGAAACTTTTCTTTCTTTGTAAAACCAGGCATGCAAAGAGTTCAAATCCCTGAATTGGATAATTCTTCTGCTACTACGGATGTGATGTTGACAGCTTACAAAGATGAAGTAGCTAAAAAAATGGTTATTGTAGCAGTTAATTACAGCAGTTCAACAAGAACATATAGTTTGAATCTTTCAGGAGGTAAATTGGTAAATAATACATTGACACCTTATACTACTTCTGAGACCATGAGTTTGAAAAAAGGATCTGATGTAACAGCAACTAATTTCGAAATTCCTGCAAGAGCAATAGTAACATACGTGGGAGTTTATGAATAAAAAGCAGTGTTTTTGATCCCTAAATTTATGAATTTACCCCTCTTAGTTATAGTTATTTAATCATTTCTTTGCTTCTATAAATTGATATCTTTATGGAATTTCTGAATTAGATAGCCTACTTATTTATTAAAAATACAAAATATGTTTACAACAAAAAAAATCGCACTGGCATTTCTTATGCTTTCTTATGTATCTGTTTTTAGTCAGATTGCATTTGGAGATTCCCAAAAAATTAATAACCAATGGAAGTTTATTTTACAAGATAATCAGGATTTCCAAAAAGAAAGTTATGATGACAGCAAATGGCAATCTGTTTCGCTTCCTCATGATTGGAGTATTAAAGGACAATTGAGTCCTACTTTAGCCAGTGCTACAGGATTTTTACCTGGAGGAATTGCCTGGTATAGAAAAACTATGGATGTTCCATCAGCCAAAAAAGGTCAAAAAGTATACTTGTATTTTGAAGGCGTTTATAACAGAAGTGAGGTTTTTATCAACGGACATTCTTTAGGAAAACGTCCTAATGGTTATATTTCTTTTGCTTATGATGCTACTCCTTATGTTAAATACGGAGCTGAAAACACGATCTCAGTTCGTGTAGATCACAGCAAGAGTGCCGATTCTCGTTGGTACACTGGATCAGGAATTTATAGAGATGTTTGGGTAGTTTATGCTAATCCAGTGCATATTGAGCAATGGGGCGTTTATGCGTATCCGGAAGTGAACAAAAAAACAGGAACTTTGAATGTTGAAGTAGCTGTTGAAAATGGTTCAGCAGAAAAAACTACTGTAACTGTGGTAAACGAATTGATAGCAAACGATGGTAAAACGGTTGCAAAAAGCTCAAATAATGTAGCCATTGCAGCGAATCAATCGGGAAAAATTGCTACAAAATTAAAAGTGAATAATCCTAAAATATGGGATTTAGAGCATCCTAATTTGTACCAATTAAAAACGACAGTTTTAAAAGACGGACAAGTAATTGATCATTCTACAACGCAAACAGGTTTTAGAAATTTTACTTTCGATGCTAATAAAGGATTTGCTTTAAATGGCAATTGGATGAAAATAAAAGGGGTTTGTTTGCACCATGATGCGGGAGTTTTAGGTTCAGCAGTTCCTCGTGAAGTTTGGGAAGGCAGATTGAAAACGCTGAAAGAAATAGGGGTAAACGCAATACGTACGAGTCATAATCCACAAGCACCAGATTTTTATGAATTGTGTGATCAATTAGGATTATTAGTTTTAAACGAAGCTTATGACGAATGGGAATTTCCTAAACGCAAATGGTTAGAAGGCTGGAATCAGGGAACACCTGGATTTGAAGGTTCATTTGACATTTTTGCAGATTGGGCAGAGAAAGATTTAGAAGATTTTGTACGTCGTGATAGAAATCACCTTTCCGTTTTTGCCTGGAGCATTGGTAACGAGGTAGATTATCCTAATGATCCGTATTCTCATCCCGTTTTAGATGGTGGAGGAGATTCAGGATTCTCACAAGCGGCTTATGGAGGTTATAAGAAAGATGCGCCAGATGCTATGCGTTTGGGAGCCATTGCAAAACGATTGGTTGCTGCAGTAAAAAAATACGACAAGTCACGTCCTACAACTGCTGGTTTAGCTGGTGTTGCGATGTCTAATGAAACGGAATATCCAGCAGCATTGGATATTACAGGATACAATTATACCGAAAGTAAATACCAATCGGATCATAAAAAATACCCTAAACGAGTGATTTTTGGTAGCGAAAATCGTCATGATTATGAAGCTTGGTTAGCGGTTAAAAACAACGAGCATATTTTTGGACAATTCTTATGGACAGGAATTGATTATTTAGGAGAATCAGGAAGATGGCCTTCAAGAGGATTCTATTCAGGATTAGTTGATTTTGCTGGGCAAATTAAACCTAGAGGCTATTTCCGTCAATCGCTTTGGTCTGATACTCCAATGATTTATATTGGAACTTATCTTTCGAATAATCCTAACAAAAAAGATTTGTCTATGGATGCCTGGGCTTTATGGAATTATAATGAAGGTCAAAAAGTGAAGGTAGTTTGTTATACTAATGCAGCAAAAGCCCGTTTGGAATTAGATGGAAAAGTAGTGGGTGAAGTAAAAGATTACGATCAGGAAACTGGCATTATTTCATGGGATATTCCTTTTCAGTCTGGAAAATTAGAAGCCGTAGGATTGGATAAAAACAATAAAGAAGTGAGTCGTTATGCAATTACTTCTTCAAAACAGCCGCATGCCATTGTTGTTAAAAATACAGATGCAGTTATCAATAAAGACAAAGGTGTAGCTGAAATTTTGTTGCAAATTGTAGACGAAAACGGAATTCCAGTACAAATTGCTGATAACGAAATTACTTGTAAAATTGTAAGTGGTTCAGCCAGTTTATTAGGATTAGAAGCTGGAAATAATTCGGATATGACTGATTATACAGATAATGTGCAACGTGTTTTCCACGGACGTATTTTAGCTTACATTCAGGCAAATGGAACAAACGAACCTATTAAAGTTCAGTTTTCTAGCCCATGGTTAAAAGCTGTTGAAGTTACTATCAATGTAAAATAAGCGGCTTTTCTACAATAATTTAGCATTTTAAAAAAATATATTTCTATAGAATAAGCTGTTTGTTTTTTTAGCAGACAGCTTATTTCTTATGATTAAAAAGTTCATTATATTTGAAGTGTAATATTAACACATATAAAACCAAAAAATGAAAATTAAGAATAAAATTGCTCTGGCACTAGGAGTTGTATTGGTATCGGTCACTACCAATGCGCAAAAATCAGTTTTCAAAAAAGATGAGTTTAAACAATGGGCTCAAACACCGCCCATGGGATGGAACAGTTGGGATTGTTATGGTTCTACAGTAGAAGAGCATGAAGTAAAAGCCAATGCTGATTACATGGTCAAAAACTTAAAAAAATCAGGTTGGGAATACATTGTGGTAGACATTAGATGGTTTGTAGAAAACGACAAAGCGGGAGGCTACAACCAGAAAGATCCACGTTATGTAATGGATCAATACGGAAGGTATTTGCCAGCATTAAATAGATTTCCTTCGGCAAAAGATGGACAAGGTTTTAAACCATTATCGGATTATATTCATAAAAAAGGATTGAAATTTGGAATCCACATCATGCGTGGAATTCCTAAAAAAGCAGTAGAAGAAAAATTACCAATTAAAGGAGCTAGCGGAATTACTGCTGACCAAATCTACACAACAGACTTGCAATGCGAATGGTTGAAAGACAATTATACTATTCTTGCTGACAAACCAGGAGCTCAGGAATATTATGATTCTTTGTTCGAATTGTACGCACAATGGGGAGTAGATTTTATTAAAATTGACGATTTGTCAAGACCGTATCACGAAGCAGAAATCAATTTGATTAGAAAAGCAATCGATAAATGCGGACGTAAAATAGTTTTGAGTACTTCGCCTGGAGAAACGCCAATTTCGGCTGCTAATCACGTAAGTTCTCATGCTAATATGTGGCGAATGGTGGATGATGTTTGGGATACCTGGCCACACATTACACATTTAATGGATGTTGCTCAAAAATGGTATCCACACATTGCACCAGGAACCTGGCCTGATTGCGATATGATTCCGTTGGGAAGAATTTCGTTAAGAGGAGAACGTGGCGAAGACAGAATGTCTCGTTTAACAAAAGACGAACAATATACACTGATTACATTTTTCAACATTTTTAAATCACCGTTATTTTTTGGTGGAGATTTACCAAGTAACGATGCTTTTACTTTATCATTATTGACCAATAAAGAAGTCCTAAAAATGCACCGTGAAAGTACTGATGTAAAACAACTTTTTCAAAAAGACGGAAGAGTGGCAGTGACTTCAAGAAATCCAAAAGACGGAAGTATTTATTTAGCCTTGTTTAATATTTCAGATAAAAAGACTGAAAAAGTAGCTGTTTCTTTAGCTGATTTAGGAATTAAAAATGCCGATGTTACTAATCTATGGACAGGAAAAAAAGTAGCTTCAGTTTCTAATGAAATTTCAGCTTCGTTAGCGGCTCATAGTTCTGTTCTTTATAAATTAAAAGCGAAAAAATAATGCGTAAATTACAATTCAGTTTAATTCTATTTTTACTATTAACTAGTTTTTCAAAAGCTCAAAATAAAAGCGGTGTTCCGCCTGTTATTGCCGAAAAAGATTTGACAGCCTATTTGTTTGTTTATTTTACAGGAAATGCTGTTGAAGAGGAAGCGGTGCGTTATGCCATTAGTGCCGATGGTTATCATTATTACCATCTGAATAACAATCAACCAGTAATTGATAGTAAAATAATCAGTGAAACGGGTGGCGTTCGTGATCCTCATATTTTAAGAGGTCATGATGGTAAAACTTTTTATATGGTGTTGACTGATATGACTTCTTCTAAAGGTTGGGATTCTAATCGTGCGATGGTGTTACTAAAAAGTACCGATTTCGTTAATTGGGAAAGCAGTAAAGTAAACATTCAAAAAACATTTTCAGGACATGAAAATTTAAAACGTGTTTGGGCACCGCAAACTATTTATGATGCTAAAGTGGGTAAATACATGATTTATTTCAGTATGCAACACGCTGGTGGTCCGGATATTATTTATTATGCTTATGCCAATAAGGATTTTACAGCCTTAGAATCTGAGCCAAAAGTGTTGTTTGTTCCAAAGGCTAAAAATGCTTGTATTGATGGCGATATTATTGAAAAAGACGGCGTTTATCATCTTTTTTATAAAACTGAAACCAATACGCCAGGAATTAAAGTGGCTACAACAACTGATTTAACATCTGGAAATTGGACAGAAAATGACAATTATTTGCAACAAACGAAAGATGGTGTTGAAGGTTCCAGTGTGTTCAAATTAAATAATTCTGACGAATACATTCTGATGTATGATGTTTATACCAAAGGAAAATATCAATTTACTAAAACAAAGGATTTAGAACATTTCACGGTAATTGATAACGAAATTTCAATGGATTTTCATCCGCGTCACGGGACGATTTTACCTATTACACGTTCTGAATTGAAAGCTTTGATTGCCAAATGGGGAAAACCAGCAGCTTATCCTCAAATTAATAATAATCCTGCTCTTGAAGGGTATCATGCCGATCCAGAAGTTTTGTATGCTGAGAAAACGGGTAAATATTATATTTATCCAACTAGTGATGGATTTGATGGATGGGGCGGTTATTATTTTAAAGCTTTTTCTTCGGATAATCTAGTAGATTGGAAACCAGAAGGAGTTATTTTAGATCTTAAAAAAGATGTTCCTTGGGCGGGAAGAAATGCTTGGGCACCTTGTATTGTCGAGAAAAAAATAAAAGGAAAATACCAGTATTTCTATTATTACACAGGAGCACAAAAAGTAGGAGTAGCGGTTTCAGACAATCCTACAGGTCCATTTAAAGATAGCGGAAAACCAATTGTAGCTACCCGACCTGAAGGAATAAAAGACGGCCAGGAAATTGATCCGGACGTTTTTACTGATCCAAAAACGGGTAAAAGTTATTTGTATTGGGGAAATATGTATATGGGAGTGGCTGAGTTAAATCCTGATATGGTTTCGTTAAAACCAGGAACTACAAAGGTAATTGCCGTAAATGATAGTTACCGCGAAGGAACTTATGTATTTTATCGAAATGATAAATATTACTTTATGTGGAGTGAAGATGACACCAGAAGTCCAAATTACAAAGTGAGATATGGTATTTCAAATTCACCACTCGGACCAATTGAAATGCCAAAGGATAATATTGTTATCCAAGGAAATAAACAAGAAGGGATTTATGCAACAGGGCACAATTCGGTAGTGAAAGTGCCTAAAAAAGACGAATGGTATATTGTTTACCACCGTTTTTCATATCCTACTGGAATTAGTATGGGAGATGCAGCTGGTTTTCATCGTGAAGTGGCTATTGATAAATTAGAATTCAATACCGATGAAACTATCAAACAAGTTGTTCCTACACATGCAGGGATTAGTCCTGTAAAGAAGAATTAAAAATAAAATTTTTTGCCTTTAAAAAGGAAAGTACTATTTAATAAAGTGACTTTCCTTTTTTTATGGAATCAACAAACTGGTAGGGAGTAGTTCTATTTATTCGATTGACTTTTTATCTTTGGAAACTGCTATAACCAAAATTTAGTTTAAATTTTATAACCATTATGAAAAAGAACCAATTCTTAGTTTTTTTATTTTTATTGGGTTTACCCATTTGTGCACAACAATCAAAAGGCAATTCGGCTTTCGAAATTAAAAATCCTGATTTTAAATTAAGTCCTGAGACAGGAATGACTAAGCAACATTGGAAAGATGCTGCAATGTATCTTTTGGAAGGTGCTTTTGGTTACATCCATTCGTTAGACGATCCGATGAAGTTTCCCAAACAAGAAGGAAAAAGTTATCCTTTGGATGAATCCAAAGTACCGACTGAAAAACTAGAAGGTTTGTGCAGAACTCTGTTTGTGGCTGCTCCGCTTTTGAAAGAAAATCCTTCATTAGTTATCAATAATATTAAAGTTGCCGATTATTATCGATATCAAATCACCCAATTAACGAATCCTAAAAGTGCTTCTTATATTGTTCCTCGTTCTAAAAATGGTGGGCCAAGCCAGAATTTAGTAGAATTTGGCGCTTTGTCCATTTCATTATTAGTTAATCCTGAGGTATTGTGGGATCCTTTAACTAAGGAACAAAAAGACGCTTTGGCAAAAAGTATGTTGAGCTATGGCGATGGTCCCACGGTGGATTCGAACTGGAAATTCTTCAATATTTTTGTATTGAGTTTCTTTAAGGATAAAGGCTATGCGGTAAACGAAAAATTATTAGTCGAATATTTAGATAAATCACTAAAAGATTATAGAGGAAACGGCTGGTATAATGATAGTCCTGCTTATGATTATTACAGCATGTGGGCTTTCCAGATGTATGGAATGATGTGGTCAGAATATTTTGGAAAAGCAAATTATCCGGAATATGCAGCCAAGTTTAAAAAGAACTTTGCCGATTTAAACAATAATTATCCGTATTTATTTAGTCAAAATGGCGATATGATTGTTTGGGGCAGAAGTATGAGTTACAGAGTGGGAGCTGTTGTTCCGTTTCCGCTAATGGGATTTGACAAAGATCCATCAATTAATTATGGTTGGATGCGAAGAATAGCTTCGGGAGTGATAAAACAATTTTTTACACATCCTGATTTTATGGAAGACAATGTTCCCACGCTTGGGGTTTATGGTCCTTTCGAACCTGCGGTGCAAGTGTACAGCTGTCGTGGCAGTGTGTATTGGATGGGCAAAATCTTTTTTGGGTTATTAGTTCCTGATGATAGCCCGTTTTGGACAGCCAAAGAAAATAATGGCGCCTGGGAAACCGAATTCAAGAAAAATAAAGTCTACAATAAATACCAGGGTGTTTCTGAAATTCTGATTACCGATTATCCCAATATTGGCGCTTCGGAAGTTAGAGCCTGGTGTCATGAAAAAGTAAAAGACGATTGGCAAAAATTCAGATCCACAGAAAATTACAATCGATTATCGTATAACAGTGCTTTTCCCTGGCAGGCTGATGGTGAGAAGGGCGAAGTGGCGATGAATTATGTCATCAAAAATAAATCGGACAAATGGGAAGCTTTTCGATTGTACACTTTTAAAAAATTTGAAGATGGCATTTATTACCGAGATGTAGTTTTAGAAACTGATGCGAATGTAAAATTCAATCTGGCTGATATTCCATTGGCAAACGGAATTTTAAGAGTAGATAAAAATAATAGTGCAACAGCATTTGCAATGCGATTGGGGCATTATGCCTTGCCAAAATTAGATCGAGAAATTAAGACTACTGTTCGAAAAATAAAAAACCACGAAGTAACGATTATTGATAACGGAAAGTACCAATTGGCAATGATTCCGCTTTTAGGTTGGGATAAATCAGAAGTAGTTCAGGCTAAAGGTTTGCATCCGGAAGCCAATGAAAGTTCCGTTATTAATCTTTCAAATAATTATGTTCCTCAAAAAGAGCAATCCACTGTTTATGCCACATTAATGTTGTGGAAAAAATCAGGAGAAAAATGGAGTGACAAAGAATTATTAGCCGTTAAACAAATTGATTTTTCTTCGAAAGAAAATACAGTCAATGTTTCTTTTGCAAATGGAGAAAAGAAATTGGTGAAATTTTAAAAATTTAGTTCTTCAAATAGAATTCAAAACCAGTAAATAATTATGTTTACTGGTTTTTTTGTGCTCTTGATTTTTGAATTTTAAAATGCAGGATGCTACAGGATGAAGTGTTCATTTTCTATTTCTAAATTGCTATTCCATTACTTCAATTTATATTTATTAGATGAAAAAAAATATTGGTTTTTTTAAGTTGTTTTTATTTCAGTATAGGCTTTGTTGGTGTTTTTTGTTTTTAGGGTTAAATACCATTCAGGCTGCGCCAGATACAGTTTTCAATGTAAAGGCTTTTGGTGCCAAAGGAGATAGTAGTACATTAGATACACAAGCCATCAATAACACGATTCAAGCTGCTGCAAAGGCAGGTGGTGGTACTGTTTATTTTCCAGCGGGTACTTATCTTAGTTTTTCTATCCGACTTAAAAGTCATATTTCACTTTATTTAGATCAAGGAGCTACTATTTTGGCAGCAACACCTTCTGAAAAAATGGGATATGATGCTCCCGAAAAAGCAGATAATGAAATATATCAGGATTTTGGGCATAGCCATTGGCAAAATAGCCTGATCTGGGGTGAGAATTTAGAGGATATTTCCATTCTTGGACCAGGAATAATTCATGGAAAAGGATTGTCCAGAAGCGGTCCTTATCGAGAGCCAATTGGAAATAAAGCGATTGCTTTGAAACTTTGTCGTAATGTAACGCTAAAAGATTTCACTATATTATACGGTGGACATTTTGGGATATTGGCAACTGGAGTAGACAATCTAACTATCGATAATTTAAAAATTGATACCAATCGGGATGGAATGGATATCGATTGTTGTAAAAACGTTCGTATTTCAAATTGCACCGTAAATTCTCCGTGGGATGATGCTATTTGTCTTAAAAGTTCATTTGCTTTGGGTTATGCCCGACCAACCGAAAACGTAACTATTACCAATTGCAGTGTTAGCGGTTTTGATCGAGGTACTTTTTACAACGGAACTTACCTGCGCAATGAAGCTCATTTGGTTCCTGATAAAGAAGGGCCAACAGGAAGAATAAAATTTGGAACTGAATCGAATGGCGGTTTTAAAAACATTACAATCAGTAATTGTGTTTTTGAATATTGTCGCGGATTAGCACTGGAAACTGTTGATGGAGGTTTGTTAGAAGATGTGACTATCAGTAATATTACAATGCGTGATATTATCAATTCGCCTATTTTTTTACGTCTCGGAGGTCGAATGCGTGCGCCTGAAGGTACAGCAGCGGGTGCTTTACGACGTATTAATATCAGTAATATCAATGTGTACAATGCTGATTCTCGTTTTGCAACTCTAATTAGTGGAATTCCGGGACATGATATTGAAGACGTACGTTTGAGTAATATTAGTATTTGGTATCGTCCGCTTGATGCTGCATCAAAAAATAGTATTCAACAAGAAGTTCCAGAATATGAAAAGGGATATCCAGAACCACAGAAATTTGGTGTTATACCAGCTTATGGCTTTTTCATTCGTCATGTAAAAAATATAGAATTGAATAATGTTAATCTTCATTTGATAGGTAATGAAACACGTCCAGCTATGATATTAACGGATGTAAAAGGAATAAAACTACGAAATGTAACTACCGCTAAAGGAGCCGATTCCAGAACGCTAGTAATGAAAGATGTGAGCGAATTATCGATAAAAGATAGCGCACCTTTAAGAGATAAGGATGATAAAAAAATACAGTCAAAGAGTTATTAGATTCTGTTTAAAATTACAAAAATAAATTTTCTTTTCCCCAACCCTAAAGGGTGGAAAATTTCTTTAAAATTCATCAAAATTGTACCTTTTAGGGTTGGGGAAATTAATTTTGATGAATTTTAAATAGGTTCTGAATTAAAAAAAAATAAAATATGAAACAGTTTTTTAATAGTATCGTTTTGGTTAGTTTTCTACTTTTAATACAAGGTACGAATGCTCAAATAGGCAAACGCTTTCCCTCGGAACGAAAAGAGGTCAAAGATCCGGTAACTGGCACGATGTTAACTTTTTTGACAAGTACGCCAAATGGTGATAATAAAATTTACCAAACGCACAATCAGTGGACTTTTGATGGCGAATGGCTTATTTTTCGTTCGAATAGAGTAAAAGGAGAAGCCATGGCTGTAAATGAAAAAACAGGCGAAATGGTTCAGGTAACTGAAGGCGGTTATGTGGGAATGCTAAATGTGGCTCGCAACAGCATGAAACTTTTCTTTATGCGAAAACCACAGGATAGTATTGCTAAGCAAAATGATAAATTAAAAAACAGAAAACGTGAGTCTGTTTCAATGCAGATTGTAGAAGTAGATTTGGGGAAATTATTCGCTGATAGTAAAATTGGAAAACTTAAAAAAGCCGATTATTATCAACGTGTTTGTGGTGTTACTCAACCCGAAATGGGAGCTGGTGGCGACTTGGCTTTGGACGGTGATGAAAACTGGGCTTATTTTCGAGTAGGAAAAGAATATGCAGCAAAATATTTGCCTTCGGGTACCAAACTGGAAGAAAGTTATGGTCCCAGAAAAATGGGAGCAGGACCAGGGGGAATTGCAGCGATGAATATAAAAACAGGAGAAATTAAATATGTAATATCAGTTCCTTTTCAAATTGGGCACATCCAAACGAATCCTTGGGTAGCGGGCGAAATTGTTTTTTGCTGGGAAACGGGTGGGAAATCGCCACAACGTACCTGGACAGTACTAAGTGACGGAACAGGACTTCGACCTTTGTATCCTGAATCAGAATACGAATGGGTAACGCATGAAGCAGTGATTAGTAAAGACGAAGTGGCAATGGCTATTATGGGGCATCGAAAAATTCAGAGTCAAGATACTACGGGAACTGCAGTAAGCGGAGCAAATCCGGGTCAGGAAGCGGCTTGGGGAGTTTCGGGAACTAGAGAAAAACCCACGGGATTAGCTATAGTTAATTTAAGAACAAGAGAAATGAAAATAGCAGGTCAAACAGATTCAGGAAGTGGTTTATGGCATGTTAGTGGTTCTCCCGATGGTCGCTGGGCGGTAGGTGATGATTTTTCACGTAGCATTTACTTGATTGATCGACATACAAGTGAAATGATGTTGCTTTCTACAGGTCATAAACAAACGGCATCAGATCATCCACATCCTACGATGAGTCCTGATGGAACTAAAATTCAAATACAGTCGGCTATGCTGAGCGAAGATAATCGGAGTATGAATATTTGTATTATTCCAGTACCAGAAGAATGGTTGCAAAGAAAGTATTGATGATTATGATTAGTATTAAAGAATTTCATTTATATTGTAAGCTAAATCTTTATATAAGATAATTTTAATTTATTTAAAATAGTTAAAGATGCAATTAAAACATTCTATTTCAAAAATAGTATTAAGGTTTATTCTATTACTGTTCTGTCTGTTTACAGCTGTAATCTATTCACAAACTAGTGAAGGTATTGCTGATGCAATAGCAGAAAAAGTTCAAGTGTTAGCCCAAAATCAGAATTTAGATAATGTTTATTTACAAACTAGCAAAGGCATTTATGAAACCAAAGAAGACCTTTGGTTTAAAGGCTATGTATTAGATGCACAAAGTTTAATTCCTTCTAACCGAAGTAAAATACTATTTGTTCAGCTAATAGAAGATGAAAGTGATAAAGTGGTATGGGAAGAAAAATACGAGATTGAAAATGGTTTTGTTGATGGTCACCTATATTTGAATGATTCTTTAAAATCGGGTTCTTATACATTAGCTGCTTATAGTGCTGCTTCTTTCTATGAAGGAATCAAAAAATTTGATGCAGTACGTAAATTACAGATTTTAAAAAGCATAGATGATATCCCTAAAGCAGTTATTCCAACTACAAAAAAAGAGCAGGTTGCAAGTTTTCAAGTCTTTCCCGAAGGCGGGAATATGGTTTCGGGTATTCAAAATAGAATCGCTTTTAAGGCTTTAGACGCAAAAGGATTGCCTGTAATTATTACTGGGAAGCTGTATGAAAATGATATTCCTATATTAGACTTTAAAAGCATGCATGCTGGAATGGGTAGTTTTATCTTCAAACCCGATTCTAGTTGCAATTACCATATAGAACTTACAGATTATAAAAATTTCAAGTATCAATTACCACAAATTCATCCTCAGGGTACAGTGCTACAATTAGTAAGTAATGACAACGACTTTGCAACTTTTAAAGTAGTAAAAACTAAAAGCATTACCAAAGAGAATATTTATTTAAGATTACAATCCAGAGGTATAGTGTATAGTATAGCAATGGGGGTTTTAGATGAAAAATTAACAGTCAAAATTCCTCTAAAAGATATTCCTCAGGGTATTGCCGAAGTCACCCTTTTTAATGGAAATATAGAACCTATAGCAGAACGTTTAATTTATGTTAATCAACAAAAAAAGTTAAATGTATCAGCAATAGTAGATAAAAGCGATTACCAAATAAGAGAAAAAGTTAGCTTAAAGATTAAGGTAACTGACCAAAAAAATCAACCAGTTGTTGCTCATTTAGGTATAAGTGTATTTGATCAGTTGTATCAAAATAAGTTGGATTCAAAAAACATCCTGACTCATTATTATCTTTCTACAGAGCTAAATGGTACTATTTATGATCCCGGCTATTATTTTAATGAAAAAAATGCTGACAGACATCAAGCACTCGACTTATTGTTACTTACCCAAGGTTGGAGGCGCTATGTTTGGAATGAACACAATTTAACAGAACGCAATGCACATTTTCAAACATTTCTATCTGATAGTATTATAGGACATCTGGGATTAGAGAATCCAAATAAAAAAACAGCCGAACTAACATCAAAGGTTGTAATGGTTTTTACAGCCGATCCTTTAAAAGAAAAAGATATTTTCACTACTGATTCTAATGGAGTGTTTAGTGTTAATTCCACTCATTTAAAAATAGGTGAAAGAGCATATTTGTATCTAAAACCCATGGCAGCAGAAAAACCAAAGCATGTAATCAATATCAGAGATAATTCTTTTACAAACATCAATTCTACTAGGAAGGAAGTAACAATAAACTATCCGTTTTCAAAATTACAGGATAAAACTGTTAAAGACATACAAGAAACTTGGATGCGACTCAATGATATTCAAAAATTAGACGAAGTTGTTATTACATCTAATAAAAAAAAGGTTTTTAGAGATAAATACTTAGGTACTCTGGATAGTTTAGCAAGATTGGATAGTGGTAATATGGATTTTGTATGTCTGGCAGGAGGTCCTAAACGTCCTATTCTGAATTGTTTTATGAGAAATCACCATGATGGTAATACGAGAACTCCAAAAGATGGAGAGATGGTCGTTGTCTTACTCGGTAAAAACAAAGAGATATTGGGAACAGATTACCCTCAACAAGCTTATTATGGAACCAGAGAGATTGTTTATAAAGATTCAAATCAAAATTTAACAGAAGAAGAACTTTTAAGAAAATTTAATCTAAAAATGATGAAAGGATATTATGGGAAGCGAGAGTTTTATCAAGCGGTATATGATGAAGTAACCATAACTGATCCGCTACCTGATTATAGAAATACCCTTTTTTGGAAACCGGATGTTATCACTAATGAGCAAGGAGAAGCTAGTATAGAATTTTATTGTTCTGATATTAATTCTTTATTTTTTGGAAATATTGAAGGCGTGAGTGGAGAGGGTCTGTTGGGAACTGATAAATTTGAATTTAGAGTTAAGAAAAATAGGTAAATAAACATTGAAAAAGAATGAGAAAAATAAGATGCTTTTTTTTGAGATTTTTACATTTATTTCTTTTGTCGTGGATATTGATACTCCCTATCGGTGCTCAAAATAATAGTGCAGTGACAGACCAATTAGCGGAGCAATTACATAGTGTTTCCAAAAACAATGCTGTTGATTTAGTGTACTTACAAACCAACAAAAGTATTTATGAAACTGAGGAAGACCTTTGGTTTAAAGGCTATGTATTAGATGCGCAAAGTTTTATTCCTTCTAATCGAAGTAAGACACTATTTGTTCAGTTAGTAGAAGATGCAAGCGATAAAGTGGTATGGCAAAAAAAATACGAGATTGAAAATGGTTTTGTAAACGGACATCTTTTTTTAGAAAGTGCACTGATAGAAGGAAGCTATACTTTATCAGCCTACAGTTCTAATTCTTTTACTAAAGAGCCTGGAGAATTTTATGCACTAAAAAAAATAAAAGTTGTACAAACGATTAATCAAAATCCGACTGTAGTTCCTGTTGAAAAAGATAGTATTATCCATTTTACAAGTTTCCCCGAAGGGGGGCAACTCGTTTCACGAATCAATAGTAATTTAGCTTTTAAAGCGGTAAATTCAAAAGGATTGCCTCTAGCTGTTTCAGGTACTTTATTTGAAAACAACACTCCTTTAGTTGATTTTAAAAGCAGTCATGCAGGTATGGGATTACTTACTTTTACTCCCGATAACAACAAAAAATACCACATTCTACTTAGTGAACCAGCATCAGATACAATTTATGCTATTGCCTCTGTAGCTTCCAGTGGCAAGGTATTACGCTTGCTAAGTAACACTAAAGAAACATTGACTTTTAAGGTTACACAAAGTGACGGACTTAAGGAAGAAAGAGTATATCTGCGATTACAAATTCGAGGTATTGTTTATAGTATTGCAACAGGGGTTTTACAAAAAGAATTGACCATTAAAATTCCATTAAAAGAAGTGCCCCAAGGTATTGCCGAAGTCACTTTGTTTAATGAAAATGCGTTGCCAATTGCCGAGCGATTGGTGTATGTAAATCAGGAACAGAAATTAACGATTCAAACTGAATTGGACAAAAGCAGTTACACCACTAGGGAAAAAGCCAAGTTAAAAATAAAAGTAACCGACCAAAACGGACAGCCCATTATAGCGCATTTGGGATTAAGCATCTATGACGGAATTTATCAAAACAAGCAAGACGTAAAAAACATACAAATACACTATTTACTATCCACTCAATTAAAAGGGAACATCTACAATCCTGTTTATTATTTTAATGAACAAAATAAAAATCGCAACCAAGCATTAGATTTATTGATGCTGACACAAGGATGGCGCTCCTATGTTTGGAATGAAACTAATTTAAAAGACTTAGGAACTGCTTTCAAACCGATTATTTTGGAAGAAATCAAAGGGAAAGTTCGTTTACAAAATCCTGATAAAAAAGCAACAACAGTTATTGGAGAAAAAGGAATGACAGTTTTTTCAGCTGACGAAAGCAAAGGAAGTGATTTTATGCTGACTGATACAACAGGTGTTTTTACTATTATTCCCAATGATCTAAAAAAAGGAGAAGGAGGTTATACTTATATTAAATTAATGACTGCGCCAAAGCCAAAATATACTATGGCTATTAAGGATTTTTCGTTTGAAACTATTAATAATGAACGCAGTACTAAAACCTTGCTATATCCTTTGGCGGAGATAGAAAAAAGAAATACTCAAGTAGTTTCCCCTTTTATAGGACGGGAATCCATCAACAAATTAAAAGAAGTTACCATTACTTCGAAAAAGAAGGGAATAGTATTTAGGGACAAGTACATTGGCAAACTCGATAGTTTGTATAAAGCACAAAATCCTACAGCTGATTTTGTATGTTATGAAAACATTTTAAACTGCAAACTTCATCGGGAATGTCCGGGTGAACATAAAAGACCCATCGAAGGAGAAAAATACAACATATGTAGTGATATTAAATGGCTTAATGGGAGTGGTCCGTGCGGTGGTGCTTTTATGCCTGGACAGTGTAATGAAATTACTTATCATTATCCTAAGCTAACGGAAACGCAGCTTTTAGAAATGTTTAATATTGCCATGATTGAAGGCTATTATGGCAAAAAAGTGTTTTATGAAGCTGTATATGATGAAGTGACCATAACTGATTCTACCCCAGATTATCGCAATACTTTATTCTGGAAACCCGATATTATAACAGATACTAATGGTGAAGCTAATATAGAATTTTATTGCTCTGATATTAATTCCTTGTTTTTAGGGAATATTGAAGGTGTGAGTGGAGAGGGTCTGTTGGGATTTGATAATTTTGAATTTAAAATTAAGAAAGATAGGTAAATAAACAGGGGTATTAAAAACAAAAAAGTTCTATGATTTTTAGGAAGGTAGAAAATAGTGTTTTTATTTAAAAATCTATGTTTTGATTCGATTATATGAATAATTCTATAATCAAAGTATTAGATTTGTTTAATTATAATTTCAGCACAAAAAATGAAAAAAACTTCAAAAATAGCTAGTCTTACTATTGATGAATTTTCGGCTACGCCAAAATACCAACAGTTGGTGAATGCGATACTGAATGCCATCAAGCAAGGAGATTTGGAAAAAGGCGATGCGATGCCTTCTATTAACGAACTCAGCTTTCAGTACGAAATATCAAGAGTCACTATAGAAAAAGGATATAATATTCTTCGAAAAATGGGAATTCTAGAAGCTTTTCATGGTAAAGGTTATTTTATTGCTAATACTGATGTGTCACAGGATATCAAAATATTTTTGATGTTCAATAAACTAAGTGCACATAAAAAAATAATTTATGATGCCTTTGTGGAAACATTGGGAGACAAAGCAGCGATTGATTTTTATATCTACAATAACGATTATGCGTTGTTTAAAAAGCTATTAAATCAACAAAAAACCGATTATACTCATTATGTAATTATTCCCCATTTTATTGAAAAATCAGATGGGTATCAGTTGTTGATTGAAGGACTTTCCAAAGAAAAACTTGTTCTAGTTGGGAAAAAAATAAAAGGTATCACTGGAGATTATGCTGCCGTTTATGAAAATTTTGAGCAGGATATTTACAATGCTTTAACGGAGGCTTTAGAACCATTGAGTAAATACCATACTTTAAAATTGATTTTTCCAGTCAATAGTTATTTTCCAAAAGAAATTGTAAAAGGCTTTGAAAATTTTTGCTACAATTATGCATTTAATTTTAAAATTGTCAACAACCTTGATGAGGAAAAAGTTAGCGAAGGAGAAGTTTATATTAACCTAATGGAAGAAGATTTGGTAAAAATCTTAGACAAAATTATAAGTTTAAATCTCATTTTAGGAGAGCAAGTAGGTTTGATTTCGTATAATGAAACTCCGCTTAAAAATTATATTATGAATGGATTAACCACCATTTCAACCGATTTTAAAACTATGGGAATTACAGCAGCTAATTTAGTGTTGAATAATTCCAAAACCCATATCGAAAATCCTTTTAAATTAATCCTTAGAGGCTCCTTGTAGTGATATTTTAAAAGGAATTATATACAAACTAAATTGCTTGTACTTCTGTAAAATCTATTTTATTTTGAAGTTTTTTATGAGAATATATCAGTAAAATTAAAATATATTTTAGATTTCATTTTTTTGTTTTCATTTTTTTCGTTAAATTTATAGATACTTAAATTTATCTATTATGAATGTAAATCAAATATTAAGCGTAAAAGGGAATGAGGTTCATTCCATACTTTCTACCATTACAGTATATGAAGCATTACGAATAATGGGAGAAAGAAATGTCGGAGCTGTTTTAATTATTGAGGATAATGTTTTAAAAGGAATATTATCTGAAAGAGATTATGCTAGGAAAATTGCCTTGAAAAACAAATCTTCAAGAGATACCTTTGTGCATGAAATCATGGATACAGATTTAATTACGGTAACCCCAACAGATGATTTAGATTATTGTATGGATTTGATTACTAATAAAAGAATCCGACACTTACCTGTTTTATTAGAGAACGAAGTTGTTGGAATTATTTCAATAGGTGATGTGGTAAAAACGATAATGGAAAATCAAAAAAACACCATAGACTATTTAGATTCTTATATCACAGGAACTAAGACGTAAAAACATTATTATGATAACCATTATATTATCAATTTTTATTTTAGCACTTGGAATTGCTGGGATTGCCATTAAATTATTGATCAAAAAAAACGGAACTTTTTCAGGTACTTGTAGTAGCAATAATCCATTGATACAAGATGAAGGTGGCTCCTGTAGCATTTGTGGAGCAAAACCAGAAGAAAAGTGCAAATCTTAATGTATTTCTTCTATCGAATTTTTTAAACTTTCGGTAGTATATGTTTTCCAAGTTCCTTTATCATCATAAATGAAGTAAACCTCTAGGTTTAATTCTTTATTGTTTTCTAAAAAAGTCTTTGACTCCTCTAACCCCATTATCATAAAAGCAGTGGCGTAAGCGTCTGCAGTAATGCCATCATGTGCAATTACTGTGGCACTTAATAAATTTTGCTTTGCGGGATAACCCGTTTTTGGGTTGATGATATGAGAAAATTTCTGACCATCTTCTTCATAAAATTTTCGATAATTTCCAGAGGTGGCAAGAGCTTTATTCTTTAAATTTATAATAGCCTTAAGTTTTCTTTCAGCTGTTGTTTTTTCATCAGGTGTGTCAATACCAACTCTCCAGTTTTCATTTTCTTTTTTTCCTTTGGCTTTTAGTTCTCCTCCCAATTCAACTAAGTAATTGTTTATTCCTCTGATTTCAAGATAATTGGCTAAAACATCAACAGAGTATCCTTGTGCTATGGCGTTGAAATCGAGTTTGATTTGTGGTTTTACTTTTATTATTTTATTGTTTTCTAGTTTTAACATTTTATAACCAACAAGTTGTAGTAAACTATCAATTTTGGTACTATCTAGACTAGTTTTTTTTGAAAAACCAAATCCCATAGCATTTGCTAATGGCCCAATAGTGATGTCAAAAACACCATTTGTTTTTTCTGAGACTTCAACCGATTTATTAAACACATCAATAAAATATTGATCAACTAGAACAATACTATCATTGTTGTTTATTTTTGAAATAATCGAATTAGGAAGCCATATTGACATGGATAAGTCAATATTTTTTAAAAGAGAATCAATGGCTTTTTTGTGATTAATTCCATCATCTGATAGATAAGAAATGTGATAGGTGGTACCCTGTGCATTTCCTTCCAATTTGATTATCCTATCAGCATTACAACCAGTAAAAATAGTGAGAGATGTAAAAAGTAAAATCAGGATTTTTTTCATAGATATTTTTTTATCCTCCAAAATCATCAAAAGCAATATTTTCAGGCGGAACACCCAGTTCGTCAAGCATTTTAAAAACAGCACTGTTCATCATTGGAGGACCACAAATATAATATTCAACATCTTCTGGGGCTTCATGATTCTTTAGATAATTTTCAAACAATACATTATGAATAAAACCTGTATAACCAGTCCAATTGTCTTCAGGTAAAGGTTCTGAGAGCGCAATATTATATTCAAAGTTAGGGAAATCTTTTTCTATGTCAAGGAAATGATCAGTATAAAAAACTTCTTTTAAAGATCTTCCTCCGTACCAAAAACTTATTTTTCTTTCTGTTTCTTTTTGGGTATGAAAAAGATGAAAAAGATGCGAACGTAACGGAGCCATTCCTGCACCACCACCTATATATATCATTTCTCTTTGTGTAGGCTTAATATGAAAATCGCCAAAAGGACCTGCAATATTGACTTTGTCTCCAGGTTTTAGGGAGAATACATACGAGGAACAAACTCCTGGATTTACTTTCATAAATCCGCCTGCTTTTCTGTCGAAAGGAGGAGTGGCAAGGCGAATATTCAACATGATAATATTACCTTCGGCAGGATGATTAGCCATAGAATAAGCTCTAAAAAGAGGTTCTTTATTTATCATCTTTAAATCCCAGATTTTGAATTTATCATAGTCTTCCTTGAATCGATTGTCAATGTTATAAAGATCTTTTTCAAAGTCAATTTCAGATACAGGTACATCTAATTGTATATAACTACCGGATTCAAATTCCATGAATTCATCTTTAGGTAATTTAACAACTAATTCTTTGATGTAAGTGGCTACATTATTATTTGTAACCACTTCACATTCCCATTTTTTAATTCCTATTACTTTGTCAGGAATGATTATTTCCATATCCTGCTTTACTTTTACCTGGCATCCTAGTCTCCAGTTTGATTGCTGCTCTTTTCTGGTAAAATATGGGGTTTCCGTAGGTAAAATTCCACCACCACCTGATAAAATCTGGCATTTGCACATACCACAAGTTCCTCCACCACCGCAGGCTGAGGGTAAAAATATTTTTTTATTGGACAATGTTGCTAGTAGCGAAGAGCCTGCTTCGCTTTCTAATTCGTCTTTTTTATTAATGATTATTTTTACTAGCCCTGAGGGAGTCAATTTTGATTTAGCATATAGAATTATATACACAAGTAGTGAGTTGAATAGTAAAAAAACGACTATACTACAAATGATTATGGTGCTATTAATATTTAAAACTATCATTGTTTACTTGATTAGATATTTATAATGAAATCCCCATAAAACTCATAAACCCTATAGCCATCAATCCAGTTAAGATAAAAGTAATACCCAAACCTCGTAGTGGCGCTGGAACATTTGAATAGCGTAATTTCTCTCGTATAGCTGATAATGCTACTATGGCTAAAAACCAACCTACACCAGAACCTAGACCAAAAACGGTAGCTTCTCCTAAAGTGGTATATTCTCTTTCTTGCATAAATAAAGCACCTCCTAAAATAGAACAGTTAACTGCAATTAATGGTAAAAATATCCCTAAAGAAGTATATAATGTGGGTGCAAATTTTTCAATAATCATTTCTACTAGTTGCACTATTGAAGCGATTGTTGCAATAAACATAATAAAGCTTAAAAAACTAAGGTCAACCGCTTCAAAATCGGGTGATAACCAACTTAAAGCGCCTGCTTTTAAAACATATTTTTCTAATAAATAACAGGTAGGTACTGAAATAAATAAAACAAATGTTACTGCAAGTCCTAATCCAATAGCACTTTTTACGGTTTTAGAAATGGCCAGATATGAACACATGCCTAGAAAATAGGCAAAGATCATATTCTCAATAAAAATTGCTTTTATAAAGATATTTATATGTTCCATAATAGAATGTTTATTTAAAACGGTATTTAATAATTACTAGTTAACTTATTTAGATTCTATTAGCTTTTGATTTCGACTTCGTTGTATCCAAATAATAATTCCAACAATGATTAATGCCATGGGAGGCATAATGATGAGACTATTATTAAAATATCCTAATTTATAAATCGATTCGGGTATAACTTGAAATCCCATTAATTGCCCTGAACCAAATAATTCTCTAATCATAGAAACAATCACCAATATTAATCCATACCCTATACCATTCCCGATTCCATCTATTAATGAGGCCCAGGGTTTGTTAGCCATTGCAAAGGCTTCTAACCTCCCCATGATAATACAATTGGTAATGATTAATCCTACGAAAACGGATAGTTGTTTACTTACATCAAATAAAAAAGCTTTTAAAAACTGATCTACTAAGATTACCATAGTAGCTACAACGGTTAGTTGAACTATAATCCGAATACGGTTTGGGATAATATTTCGGATACAGGAAATAATCACATTTGAAAAAGCACATACCACTACCACAGCAATTGCTATAACAATAGAAGGCTTCATTTTAACTGTAACTGCTAAAGCCGAACAGATTCCCAATACCTGAACCGTTATTGGATTATTGTCGTTTAGAGGGTCATACAAAAGCCGTTTGTTTTTTGATGAAAACAAAGGCTCTTTTGGTTCTTTTTTAGATTTTGCAGAAGCTGCAGTTATTTCTTTGCTCATACTACTTTTATTTAAGTTGGTAAATGCTATTGTTTTTTACTTTTTAAAATAGGGGATGTAATTGCTAAGGGTTCTTTGAAACATTTCACTAACACCGTTACTGGTAATTGTTGCACCAGATATAGCATCAACACCGTGTTCATCATTAGGAGAAGAACCTCCTTTTATAACTTGTACTGAAACAAATTTCCCTGATTCATCAAATATTTTTTTTCCGATAAACTGTTGTTGAAATTTTTCTGTTTCAATTTCGGCACCAAGACCAGGTGTTTCTCCTTTATGTCCAAAACTAGCACCATAAACGGTGTTCATATCACTTTCTAAAGAAATATATCCCCATATTGGTCCCCATAATCCTTTTCCTCTAACAGGAATGATATAAAAAGATTTTCCGTCTTTATTACAAATGAATAGCGGAAACAATTGTTCATCTGCTTTACCTATTTTGGTTTTATCCAATTCCTTTTTAAGGTCTATATCAAAAGCGGGAACTTTACCAGTTACTTCTTCTCCTTTATTATTCAGAACAATTTCTTTACTAATATATTTTTTAAATAGCTGTTCGGTTTCAGGAGTTTCCGTATTTATAGCAACACTTGTTAAAATGTTTTTCATTTTTTCTATTCGACTGTTTTTTTCTTGATAGGGACTGAGGCTAATTGAGGTTACTGATAGCAATATTGCCACCACCACCACCATGATAGAGGAAAATAGAAATGTAGCTTTGTTACTGTCTTTATTCATTTGGATTTTGTATTGGTTTTACTCTTTTTAATCTACGTTTGATATTTGCAGCAACTACATAATGATCAATTAAAGGCGCCATTACATTCATAAACAAGATGGACAACATCATCCCTTCGGGATAGGCTGGGTTAAATACCCGGAATAGAATGGCAAACATTCCTATTAAAAAACCATAGATGTATTTTCCTGTATTGGTTTGTGTTGCACTCACTGGGTCGGTTGCCATAAAAATGGCACCAAAAGCAAAACCTCCTAAGGCTAAATGATGTAGAGGAGTGATTTGCATTAAGGTATTTAGTCCAAAGACATTGAAAAGGAGCGCCATTATATATCCGCCAACAAAAACAGAGCTCATAATCCGCCAGCTACCAATACCTGTATACAATAAAATAGCTGCTCCTATCAAACAGGCAATTGTAGATGTTTCTCCTACAGATCCAGGAATAGCACCAATAAAAGATTCCATTATACTGGGGATTTTATCGGCATGACCTGCTGCCGCTTCACCCAGAGGAGTGGCGCCGCTATAGGCATCAACTACAGCTTGTCCCTTTTCTGTACTTGTATTTATCCATACTTCGTTCCCAGACATTTTAGTAGGATAAGCAAAGAACAGAAATGCTCTAGCAGTAAGTGCAGGATTTAGAATATTCATACCAGTACCGCCAAAAACTTCTTTTCCAATAATAACTGCAAAAATAGTAGCTACAGCCAGCATCCATAAAGGTACATCAATAGGCATTGTCAGCGGTATCAATATTCCTGAGACAAGAAAACCTTCGCTGATAGTATGTTTTCTTATAATGGCAAAAATAAATTCGGTGGTCAAACCCGCACCATAAGAAACAACAACTAAAGGCAGCACTTTAATAGCACCAAAAATAAAATTATCAAAATGAGAAACATTTTCAATTCCTAAAGCTAAATAATGTTGGTATCCCACGTTCCACATTCCAAATAGCAGACAGGGAATTAAGGATATTACCACCAATATCATGGTACGCTTTAAATCTATAGCATCCCGCACATGTGTTCCTTTGCTTTTTGTTGTGTGATCTGGAACAAACAGAAAGGTTTCAAATGCATCAAAAGCTGGATAGAATTTCTCCAGTTTGCCTCCTTTTTCAAAATTAGGCTTTAGGCTGTTTAGTAATTTTCTTAGTGGTTTCAAATTCAATTATTTTTAATGATGAAATTCAGATAGGATCTTTATCTTGTGTTTGATTACTTCTTTTTTCAATTTAAACAAGAGTTGACTATTTAAAAACAGATTTGAATTAAAAGCAAATCAAAAAATGGATTAACTAAATTCTTTGCGAATCATTTCAAGACCGCGATGAATAATTTCCTGAGATTTTATCTTTGAGGTACATACTAATTCACATAGTGCAAAATCTTCTTCCACAACTTCATAAATCCCTAACTTTTCCATCATATCTATATCTTCAATCAATATTGATTTTAAAAGTTGTACAGGATAAATATCCAGAGGAAAAACTTTTTCATACTGTCCTGTCATTACAAAAGGACGCTCTTCGCCATGTGTATTAGTAGTAAGAAGATGTTCTTTATTTGGTGTTAACCAGGAAAAAAAGGTTCGAGACACACTGAATTTATTAAATCCAGGAGCTAACCAGCCCATAAATTCAAAATCATTTCCTTCGGGAATAGCTGTTATTTGGGAATCATAAAAGCCTAAATAACCGTCAGCGGGTATTTGGCTACCAGACAAAACAGAACCACTAATGATTCGATTTTCTCCTTTTTTTAGACCGCATTCAGCAATAATATTTTTTATAGAAGAACCTACAATGGTTTTAAAATATTTAGGATTTTCAATTTGTGAACCAGTCAAGGCAATAGTTCTAGTGGCATCAAATATTCCTTCATTAAACAATTTACCAATAATTACTACATCTTGCGGATTGATATACCATACAATATCTCCTTTATTTATGGGATCAATATGATGAATTTGTGTTCCGATATTTCCAGCTGGGTGCGGCCCGGATATTTTGTTAATTTGTACGTTTTGCGCCTGAATAAAAGTTGAGGCAGGTGATGAATCTGCTTTTATATTCAAATGTATTTTTCCTTGGGTTAATTTTTTTAAAGCATCTAATCCAGTTTGAAAATCAATTTCTTTTCCATTCATTATAAAATTATAATCTGGTGCCAATGGATTACTGTCAAATGCAGATATAAAAATAGATTTCGGAATATCAGTTGGGTTAGCTGTAATTCCATACGGGCGTTGACGAATAAAAGGCCAAACACCGCTATTTAATAATTGTTCAATAATTTTTTCTCTGCCTAATTGATTGGGATTTGATTTTTGGAATTTGACATACTTAATTTCTCTGTCAGCTACTATTTTAATTTCTAGGATTACTCTTTTTTCTCCACGAAGAATTTCAATTACTTTACCGCTAACAGGAGAGCAAAATGTAATGGCTTCACTATTTTTATTATAACACAAAGGGGTTCCTGCCAGGACAGTATCACCTTCTTTTACGAGAAGTTTAGGGGTAAGGCCAGTGAAATCAGCTGGTTTTATCGCGAATATTTCAGAAATAGGCATTTCTACTACTGATTTAGCAGCTTCACCAATCAATTTGAGATCCAATCCTCGTTTAATTCTAATATATTCACTCATATCATTAACTTATTTTAATAGGTATTATTTATGATTTTCTAATATTTAGTAAAACTTTAGTTTGCTAGATCAATTACGCATATTTTTTTTTATAGAATTAATAATAAAATTCCAATTTAATGATTTTAAGCCAAATGAGCAATAAAAATATAAAAAAAGTCATATAATAATTGGAATTTATAGCTGAAATACATCAATTAATAAACCGGATTCATCATTAAATATAATCTTTATTTAGGGCAGATATGGTGTTGATTGGAATGGTCTCTAGCTAAAGCACTGTTGAGATACGGGGTGAGTGAGTTTGCCTTGAAAAATTAAAAACAGCGATAATTATTAAATATAATTTAGGTGATGAAAGTAAGCTAATTATGATATGCTTGATTTTATGAATTTTTTACTTTGAAGTTATAATTTATTTAAAACTTGGATAGTTTTGAAATATTAATAATTCAGTTAAAAGGGATATTAAAAGTGATTTTACTAGAGAATAATTAGGATTAATTTTTAACAATTTGTGTAAAATCTGTCATAAATATTTAAAATATCCATAAATATTACCAATACAAGGACTGTACAGGACAGTTTTAATTTTTGTTTTTTTTTATTTTACATTTCTATTTAATTAACCTTTAACTTAAATTTATTTATGGAATCAATTCTTGGTATTCTTTTTCACTCAATAGGAGGGTTTTCTTCCGGAAGTTTTTATATGCCTTTTAAAAAGGTAAAAGGTTGGGCTTGGGAAAGCTACTGGATTGTAGGAGGTATTTTTTCTTGGTTGATTGTTCCGCCACTTGCTGCTTATTTAACAATTCCAAATTTCACTGAAATTATTAGTGCAGCTTCACCGTCAATTAAAACCGTTACTTATACTATGGGATTGATTTGGGGTATTGGAGGATTGACTTACGGTTTAGGTGTACGTTATTTAGGAATGTCTTTAGGGAATTCAATTACTTTAGGGTTTTGTTCGGCTTTTGGAGCTTTGGTTCCACCTATTTATTATAATTTTAATCCTATTGCAGGAAAAGAATCTTTTACTGAAATGGCATCTACTTCTGGGGGACAATTAGTTTTGCTAGGAGTATTAGTTTGTATTTTAGGAATTGTATTCTTAGGAAAAGCAGGGATGCTTAAAGAAAAAGATTTTGCTGTAGGGCATGAGGATAAAGACAAAGATTTTAACCTGGTTAAAGGTCTTATTATTGCTATTATTTCTGGAATTTTAAGTTCTTTCTTTAATTTCGGAATTGAAGCAGGTAAGTCAATGGCTGATACAGCTAATGAGGCTTGGAAAGTATTAAATCCAGGTCAGGGTGAATTTTTATATCAAAATAATGTTACTTATGTTGTATTACTTTGGGGTGGTTTGACTACCAATTTCATATGGTGTATGTATCTTAATTTTAAAAATAAAACTTTTGGAGATTATACTAATAAAAGCACTCCAATATCTAAAAATGTTTTGTTTTCTGGTATTGCAGGAACAATGTGGTTTTTACAATTTTTCTTCTATGGAATGGGAGAAAGTAAGATGGGAAATGGAGCAGGTTCTTGGATTTTGCACATGTCAACAATTATTTTGACAGCAAATTTCTGGGGATTTTATTTGAAAGAATGGAAGGGTGTTTCGGAGAAAACGTATAAAGTTTTCTTTTTCGGAATTTCTTTAATGTTCTTATCAATTGTTTTAGTAGGTATTGGGAATTCACTATAATAATAGAATAACAATTTAAATTTAATATAACAATGTCAAATACAAATACAATGACTTTTAAACACGTAAGTTACCTTTGGGATGAGGCTAAAGCTGCTGAATTAGCAGGAGATGAAGTAGCACTATTTATTTACCGTTCTAATTTATTGGGAGCGGATTTAAGATTAACTAACTACGGAGGAGGAAATACTTCTGTGAAAATTACTGATAAAGATCCGTTGACTGGAGCTGCAACTGAGGTAATGTGGATTAAAGGTTCTGGTGGAGATATTGGAACATTAACAAAATCAGGTTGTGCTGCTCTTTACTTAGAAAGACTTCGTAACTTAGAAAATGTATACAGAGGAATTGAGCATGAAGACGAAATGGTCGAGTTATTCAACCACTGTATTTTTGATTTAGCTTCAAAAGCGCCTTCAATTGATACTCCATTACACGGTTTCTTACCATTTGCTCATATCGATCACTTGCATCCAGATGCTGCTATTGCTATTGCTGCTGCAAAAGATGGTGCAAAAATCACTGAAGAATTATTCAACGGAGAGATTGGATGGGTTGGATGGCAACGTCCAGGTTTCGACTTAGGTTTGCAAATGCGTGCTTGCCTTGAAGAAGCTGCTGCAAAAGGTAAAAAACTAAAAGGAGTAATGTTAGGATCTCACGGTTTGTTTACTTGGGGAGATACTTCATACGAAAGTTATATCAATACGCTTGAAGTAATTGAAAAATGTGCTGAGTATTTAGAGTCTAACTACGGAAAAACGCGTCCCGTTTTTGGAGGTCAAAAAATCGAAAGTTTAGCTGTTGAAGCTCGTAAAGTACAAGCTGCTAAATTGGCTCCAATCTTGAGAGGTTTCTGTTCTTCAGAACGTAAAATGATTGGTCACTATACTGATGATGCAAGAGTTTTAGAATTCATCAACTCTAATGATTTAGAAAAATTAGCTCCTCTTGGAACTTCTTGTCCAGATCACTTTTTGAGAACTAAAATCAGTCCTTTAGTAATTGAATTAGCTCCAAACGAAGACTTATCTGATGTTGATGCTATCAAAGCGAAGTTGACTCCAGCTTTTGAAGCGTATCGTCAAATGTACTCTGAGTACTATAATACTTGTAAAAAATCAAACTCACCAGCAATGCGTGATCCAAACCCAGTGGTTATTTTATACCCAGGAGTTGGTATGTTTACTTTTGCAAAAGACAAAACAATGGCTCGTTTGGCATCTGAATATTATACAAATGCTGTAAACGTAATGAAAGGTGCTGAAGCAGTTTCAGAATACACTTCATTGCCACGTCAGGAAGCTTTTGATATCGAATATTGGTTGTTAGAAGAAGCTAAATTACAACGTATGCCAAAACCAAAAGCTTTATCTGGAAGAATTGCTGTAATCACTGGTTCTGCAGGTGGAATTGGTAAGGCTATCGCTAAGAAATTTGCTGAAGAAGGTGCTTGTGTTGTAATCAACGATATCAACGAAGAGCGTTTAGAAGGTGCAACTGCTGATTTTATCAAAACTTTTGGTAAAGATGCTGTTTCTAGTACTTTATTAAATGTTACTGATGAAAAAAGTACTGCTTTAGCTTTAGATGCTGCTTGTTTAGCATTTGGTGGTGCTGATATTATTGTAAATAATGCAGGAATTAGTATTTCTAAATCTATTGCTGAGCATTCATTAGAAGAGTGGGATAGATTATACGATATCTTAGTTAAAGGACAATTTATTGTTTCTAAAGCTGGAATCGAAGTAATGCGTAAACAAGGTTTTGGTGGAGATATCGTTAATATCGTATCTAAAAATGCAGTTGTTGCAGGACCAAACAATCCAGGTTACGGATCTGCTAAAGCGGCTCAGGCTCACTTAACACGTTTGATGGCTGCTGAAGTAGGAGCTGATAAAATCCGTGTGAACACAGTTAATCCTGATGCTGTTATCTCTGATTCAAATATTTGGTCAGGTGGATGGGCTGAAGGACGTGCTAAAGCGTATGGTATTACAGTTGCTGAATTACCAGCTTACTACGCTAAACGTACTTTATTAAACGAAATTATATTGCCAGATGATATTGCTAACGCTTGTTACGCATTCGTAGGTGGACTGTTGGGTAAATCAACAGGAAATGCTTTGAATGTTGACGGTGGAGTATCTATGGGCTTTTACAGATAGTTTTTAGATGTTAGTTTTTAGATTGATTCATCTAACGTCCGATTCATTTCGGACGTTAGATTTTTCTTAGTCAGTCTATTCTTCATTTATTTTTATCGCTTCCTTATATAAAATATTCATAACAGTTTAGGGTTTTGAATTGTTTAAGTCAACCTTATAATTCCATTTTTTTATGAAAAAAGTAGCATTTAAAATGCAGTTGCATCAAGGTCAGGTTCAAGAATACCAAAAAAGACATGATGAATTGTGGCCAGAATTAGCCGATTTGTTAAAAAGCGTTGGAGTAGAAGATTACTCTATTTTTTTTGATGATGATACACATGCCCTTTTTGGTGTTTTAAAAATTGAAGATCCTAGTCGATTAGACGAACTTCCTCAGCATCCTGTTATGCAAAAATGGTGGAAATATATGGGAGATATTATGGATGCAAATCTAGACAATTCTCCAGTGAGTGTTTCACTCAAAGAAGTTTTTTATTTACCTTAAAAATTTACAATTATCATGATATTAGATTCTAATAAAATTGCAGCTCACAATGATGGGCTTTTTACTTCTCATAAAAATAAATTAGTTTTCTCTGCTTCTGAAATTGCTGAAACAGAAAATATTATTAAAAAATTGATCGATTTCCAAATTGCAATCCCTTCTTGGGCATTGGGAACTGGAGGAACTCGTTTTGGACGTTTTCCAGGTGGTGGAGAGCCTCGTTCATTAGAAGAAAAAATCGAAGATGTAGGTTTGTTACACGCTTTAAACAAAGCTTCTGGAGCAATTTCATTACACATTCCTTGGGATACTGTAACTGATTATAAGTCTATCAAAGCTTTAGCAGCACAACACGATTTGAAATTTGATGCTGTTAACTCTAATACATTTCAGGATCAGGCAAATAGTGAGTACTCTTATAAATTTGGTTCTTTACAAAATGTAAACAAAGCAATCCGTAAACAAGCGGTTCAACACAATATTGACGTAATTCAACAAGGAGCTGAATTAGGTTCTGATTCATTAACTATTTGGTTAGCTGATGGATCTAATTTCCCTGGACAATTAAATTTCCGTAAAGCTTACGAAAACACATTAGAAAGCTTACAAGAAATTTACGAAGCATTGCCTTCTAACTGGAAATTATTCTTAGAATACAAATGTGCTGAGCCTAATTTCTATTCTACTACTGTTGCTGACTGGGGACAATCTTATTCTTATGTGAAAAAATTAGGAGACAAAGCAAAAACTTTAGTTGATTTAGGGCACCACCTTCCAAATGCTAATATTGAGCAAATTGTTTCTTTATTATTAATGGAAGATAAATTAGGAGGATTCCACTTCAATGATTCTAAATACGGAGATGACGATTTAACTGCAGGTGCATTAAAACCTTACCAATTGTTCTTAATCTTTAATGAATTAGTTGAAGGAATGGATGCTAGAGGAATGAATCATGCAACTGACTTAGGTTGGATGATCGATGCTTCTCACAACGTAAAAGATCCAATGGAAGATTTATTACAATCTGTTGAGGCTATCATGATCGCTTATGCTCAGGCTCTTTCTGTTGATAGAAAAGCATTAGAAATTGCTCAAAATGAAAATGACGTTGTTAAAGCGCAAGAAATTTTACAAAATGCTTTCCGTACTGATGTTCGTGCATTAGTTGCTGAAGCTCGTTTGCGTTCAGGTGCAGCTCTTAATCCAGTTGCTTTATACCGTGAGTTAGCGGTGCGTGATGCTTTAATTGGAGAAAGAGGATTGAAAACTGTAGCAACAGGATTATAAAAAACAATAGTAAATAAATGAATGCAGTAGCCATTTTCGATATTGGAAAAACGAATAAAAAAGCCTTTTTATTTAATGAAAGTTATCAAATTGTTTGGGAGAATTCAGTAAATCTTGCTGAAACAGTTGATGAAGATGGATTTCCATGCGAAGATATTGTAGCACTAAAAGATTGGTTTTTGAGTTGTTGGGAACAAATGAAATCACAAACTCAATTCAATCTAAAAGCAGTAAATTTTAGTACTTATGGTGCTAGTTTTGTTTACATTGACGAAGAAGGAAATCCTTTAACGCCTTTGTACAATTATCTAAGACCTTATCCTGAAAAGCTTAAGAATAAATTTTATACTAAATACCAGGGAGAAGAAGTTTTTGCAGTAAAAACTGCTTCTCCGGTTTTAGGAAGTTTAAATTCTGGAATGCAAATTTACCGCTTGAAAAAAGAAAACCCTGAGGTTTTTGATAAGGTAAAATACTGTTTGCATTTGCCACAATACATGAGTTTTCTTTTAACGAAAGAAGGCTTTACCGATATTACAAGTATTGGATGTCATACTAATCTTTGGAATTTCAATAAAATGAAGTACCACAAATGGATTAGAAAGCAAAACATAACCGAGAAGTTAGCTCCAATTCATAGTTCTGAAGATGCTGTTATTATCGAAAATGATATTGCAGTTGGAATTGGTTTACACGATAGTTCATCAGCTTTGATTCCTTATATAATCAATTTTGAAGATCCTTTTGTATTATTGTCAACTGGAACTTGGGTGATTACAATGAACCCATTTAATGATAAAAAGCTTAACTTTGAAGAATTGCAAAATGACTGTTTGTGTTTCTTGCATTATAAAGGAAAACCCGTTAAGGCTTCCCGATTGTTTGCAGGAAATGAGCATGAAATTCAATCGTTAAAATTGGCAACACATTTTGATGTAGCCGTTGATTCATACAAACATGTGCTTTATGACAAAGCTATTATTACTGAATTGAGAGCTAAATTCAAACAATTTACCAAAGGTGATAGTAAAATTCTAAAAGATTGTCCTTTTAATAAAAGAGATTTATCTGATTTTGAAAACTATGATGTAGCGTATCACCAGTTAATGTTAGATTTAATTGCACAGCAAATTGTTTCAACTAATTTAGTGATTCACAACAGTCCAGTAAAAAAAGTCTTTGTTGACGGAGGTTTCAGTAAAAATTCAATTTACATGAATTTATTAGCCGAAGCTTTCCCAACAATGGAAGTTTATGCTGCATCCATGGCACAAGCCAGTTCATTAGGAGCTGCCTTAGCCATTCATAAAAATTGGAATACAAAACCAATTCAAAATGATTTAATTGATTTAAAATTTTACAAACATTAATATAAAATATGCCTATCATCATTCCACTTAAAAAGAATATTGATAGGCAATTTTACTTAAAGTGTTTAATAATAAATAAAACCCTATGAAATGAGCATGAACTTAAATTGGATGTAAATACCAATAGTTGTTATGCGAATTACATATGACCTATAAAAAAAATAAAAATCAGCATATGAAAGTTGGACTTTTTATACCTTGTTATGTGGATCAATTTTATCCACAAATAGGTATTGCAAGCTTAGAGTTATTAGAAAAATTTGGATGTGAAGTGAGTTTTCCAATGGATCAAACTTGCTGTGGTCAACCAATGGCTAATAGTGGTTACTCCCATTTAACAGCTGGATGTGATACTAATTTTGTGAATAATTTTTCTGAATTTGATTATGTCGTTTGTCCTTCTGGAAGTTGTACTATGCATGTGAAGGAACACCTTCATTCTAAAGAGAATGAAGCTGCTGCTACACATATTAGAAACAATGTGTACGAACTGACAGAATTTCTAACGGATATATTAAAAGTAGAATCGATAGAAGGTAATTTTCCTTATAAAGTAGGAATGCACCAAAGTTGCCATGGTCAACGTGGATTGAAGCTTTCGCAAATGAGTGAACTTAATGCGGCTCCTTTTTCTAAACCCAATCAGCTTTTGAGTTCTATTAAAGGTTTAGAATTAGTTTCTTTAAGCAGAAAAGATGAGTGTTGTGGTTTTGGAGGTACTTTTTGTGTTACCGAAGAAGCAGTTTCAGTAAAAATGGGACAAGATCGTATTGAAGATCATAAGGAACACCACGTAGATTATATTACAGGAGGAGATATGTCATGCTTAATGCATTTAGAAGGAATTCTAAGAAGACAAAAAAGCAATATTAAAGTAATTCACATTGCAGAAATTTTAAACTCAATATGAAATCGCCACTATTAACAAATTTGTTGAAAACAAATACCGATGAATTAAAGGCGATACTATA